>JAFVBZ010000022.1 GCA_017479645.1 Ruminiclostridium sp.
AGAAGATTTCCAAATGCGTGCATGGACGCACGCATTAAAGAAATCTTCGAGAAAGCGTATTTTTAAGGCTTTCCGAAGTCCGCTTTGCGGATTTCGGAACAACAACTGCCAAAAGGCAGTTGTTGAGGACACATTAATTATACCACGAGTAATACAGATTTGCAAGCTTTAAATTTATCCGAGGACTCTGTCGATATCCTCGTGCTGTCTTGTATAAAGGCTGTAATAGTACCCCTTTTTCTGCATGAGTTCGGAATGTGTGCCGGTCTCGGCTATCTTTCCGTCGAGAACGGCGATAATGATGTCTGCGCTTGTTATCGTGGAAAGACGGTGCGCTATCACGAAGGAAGTCCTGTTCTTTGTGAGCGTGCTTATCGCAGCCTGTATTTTCTTCTCGGTGATAGTATCGACGGAGGAAGTTGCCTCGTCGAGTATCAGTATATCCGGGTCGGCGAGGACAGCTCTCGCAAAGGATATAAGCTGTTTCTGACCTGTTGAGAGGGAGCTTCCGCCCTCGCCCACTTTGCTGTCGAGCCCGGAATCCAGTCCGTTTACTATATCAAGCGCGGAAACTGCCCGGAGCGCATCGCGTATCTCATCATCGGAAGCGTCGGGTTTTGCGTACAGCATATTCTCGCGTATCGTTCCGGAGAAGAGATGCGGTGTCTGGAGAACGTAGCCGATATGGCTGTGAAGCCACATCACCGATCTTTCGCGGATATCCCGTCCGTCGATAAGCACTCTTCCCGCGCTCGGCTCATAGAAACGGCAGACAAGATTTACGAGCGTGGACTTTCCGGCGCCTGTCTCACCGACTATTGCTGCCATAGACCCTTTCGGCACGTTCAGCGAGAAGTCGGTGAGCACCTCGGAGTCTCCGTCCGGGTAGGTGAACGTGACATGATCGAATGCAACGTCACCGTGCATCTCCTCCCAGTTTTCCCGTTTCGGAGCAAATCCGTCCTCGTACTTTTCTGTTACTTCCGGGCTGTCGTAAACGTCCGGAGCAGTGTTCATAAGATCGTTGTAGCGCTCAAGATTAGCCTGTATCGCCACAAACTCGGATATTGTGCGCACGATGTTCTGTATCGGCTCTATCATTCCGAGAGCGTATGACAGGAACACGGAAAGCGTTCCGATCATCATAGCTCCCTCTATCGTCATAAGTCCGCCGCGCCAGAGTATGACCGAGAGCGCAGCCGCGCTTACAAGGCTGACGGTCGAGGAGAAAAGTGCTGAGATATGTCCCGAACGGACCGAATATTTCTGCATTTTCGCTGTATCGGAAAAGAAGTCTTTTTCTGTCTTTTCCTCGATTGCGAGGGATTTCACGGCTTTGATGCCGGTTATGGTCTGGTTGAAATCACCGGTGATGACGGAATTCTGCTGTCTGATAATGCGGTTCACCTTTATAAGCCTGCGCTGGAAGAACGCGGAAAGCAGCGCTGCTGCGATCATAAGCGCAAAAACAGCTGCAAAGAGCCGCGGGGATATAACCGCCATGCTTACAAGCATACTCAGCAGATAGGCTCCGTTCCAGACTACGTCCATAAGCTTCCACGAAACGGTCTCTCCGATCTTTGAAGTATCGCTCATGACGCGGGAATGCACCGCGCCCACGCTGTTGCGGTTGAAGTAAGAGAGGGAAAGCTCCTGTATGTGGCGGAACGAAGCGTCCCGCAGGTCGCGGTTCACAGAGACTTCGAGCTTTCCGCAGAGGGACGCGGAAATGAAGTTCCCGACTATCTGTATCAGCAGAAGAACTGCATAAAGTACGATGAATACCGCGAGTGTATCAAGCGTTTTCAGCGCTATGAAATGGTCAAGCGCGTACCTGTTGAAAAGCGGGAATACGGAATCGCAGGCACTGCATATAAAACCGGCGGTTATCATCACGATCATTTCTTTTATGTACGGTCTGCCGATCCGCGCCATACTGCGCAGCAGCCCGTTTCTGCCCTTATTGCTGTGTCTGGAGTTCATAGATGTCCTTGTATATGCCTTCCTGTGAGATAAGTTCGCTGTGGGTACCCTGTGCGGCGATCCTGCCGTTGTCGAGTACATAGATCCTGTCGCAGCCGGCTATGGTGGATATCCGGTGCGCTATGAAGATCACGGTGCTGTCTTTGAGGCGGCGGCAGATGTTATTTCTTACAGCAGTCTCGGTCTCGGAGTCGAGGGCGGAGAAAGCGTCGTCGAATATATATACTTCCGAGCCTTCCGCGAGAGCGGCGGCTATCGCGGTCCTCTGTTTCTGACCGCCGGAGAGCGTCACACCGCGCTCGCCTACGAATGTTTCAAATCCGTCGGTGAACTTTGCCGCCGCCGGAGTGAGCTCCGCATCGTCCGCAGCCGACTTCACTTCGCTGTCGGTGATACCGGGGCGGGCGATGCCGATATTCTCCGATATGGTGCCGGAGAACAGGAACGGCTCCTGGAGCACCCGTGAGAACCTGCGCCGGTAATCGGTGAGCGGGTATTCCCTTATATCCTTTCCGCGGTATTTTATCGTACCTTTGAGCTTCTCCTCACTGCACATTCTCATCAGCAGATCGGTAAGCGTGCTTTTTCCGGAGCCGGTTCCGCCGATTATGCCGATCTTCTCACCCTTGCCGATACGGATATTAATGTCTTTCAGCACTTCTTTTCCGCTGACATAAGCGTATGATACGCCGGAGAACTCGATAAGCGGATCGTCGGTCTCCCCGTCAATACCGCCTTTTGTGCCAATATCCTCCGGCTCCGAGTTCATTATGTATCTTATCCTGTTTATCGCGACACCTGCGCGGCTCAGGTCCGCTACGGTACGTCCGAGTTCGCGTACCGGCCATGCGAGCATAGCATTATAGGAGATGAATGCTATGTAATTCCCGGCGGTGAGGGTGCCGTTCACGCAGAATACTGCGCCGATTATCACCACCAGCATGACCTGGATCCCGGCTATCTGATCGGACAAAGTCCAGAACCCAGCCATCATTCGCATGAACCGTACCCACATATCGGTGTATTTCGCGTTCTTTTCGACGAACTTTCCGCATTCGTATGCTTCTTTGCCGAATGCGCGGACTACTCTTATGCCGGTGAGGTTTTCCTGCACGAGGGAGGAGACGATACCCTCCTGCGTGTCGGCTTCCATGAACAGCGCACCTATTTTTCTGTGGAACAGGAGCGACGCTCCTACGATCACCGGAATAAACACTCCCGCTATCAGCGCAAGCGCGGTGTTTATGCTGAACATAAAGTACAGGCTGAGCCCGATCATCAGCACTATTCGTAAGAATGAGGAAAGCTGGTTCGAGACGAACTGCTTCACCGTCTCTACGTCGGAGGTGCAGCGCTGGAGGATATCACCGGTAGAGTTTACGCCGTACCAAGGCATCGAAAGCTTGTCCACCTGCGTGAAAAGGGTATTTCTCATACGCTTTACAAGGCGCTCTGCGCCGATGCTGTTGGATACGGTCTGGAGATAGCGGGAAAGCGCGGCGGCAAGGGCGATGCAAACAACGAACAGCGCCGGGATATAAAGGTTTGCCCGGATATGCTCCGTACCGCCGAGCAGACGTATCACAGCGGCTTCCGCGCCTTCCGACGGGAGCGGTTCATTGCCGATTATATAGTCTGTCACGCAGGATATGATCCGCGGATTTATGAGGTCTATAAGCGTTACCGCAGCGGAAAGCAGCATGCTTGCCGCGAAAAACAGCTTGCTGCCTTTAAGTTCATACCGCAGCAGTGACATTCCGGTCGGAAATTTATCATTTTTATACCTTTTCATATCATCAGATCCCGGTCTTTGTTGGTTTTATATGTGATTATTTCTATTGTACCATAAATCCGCCGTGATATCAAGTCCGGACTCTGCATAGTTTTCCGGTATTTTTTCAGAAAACCCTTGCATTTTTCGTCATAATGGTGTATAATATTCCTGTAAATTCTGACGGGGGCTTGTGTTACAGGCTGAGAGAAAGGTAATGACCTTTGACCGTGAACCTGATTTGGGTAATGCCAACGTAGGGACAAACAGTAAAAGCTTGTTTTTGCGGGGGCTTATCGTTCGGTAGGTCTCCGTTTTTGCATGAAAGGAAGTGGAACGTCTATCCCGGCAGTCCGGGCGGATAGAAGGGGAGCGCCTTGTGTCTTGTATTTTGCGATGGGAACCCGTGTTTCGGGGTGAGAGGGAGAAAATGATCTCCGACCGACGGAATAAACGCATATTCCGAAAAAAGCGAAAGAAGGAATTTCAAGTGAAGAATTCAAAGGTTCTTAAACTGGTAGTGCTCTCCATGCTCGTGGCTCTCGGCGTAGTCATTTCCCCGATCCTCAGAGTAGAGGGCATGTGCCCTATGGCTCATTTTATCAACATCGTATGTTCGGCTCTGCTCGGACCGTGGTATTCGCTGCTGTGTGCGACGCTTATCGGCATAATCCGCATGCTGCTCATGGGGATACCTCCGCTTGCACTTACCGGTGCAGTGTTCGGAGCATTTCTCTCCGGCGTGTTCTACCGGCTCTCAAAGGGAAAGATACTCTTTGCTGTACTCGGTGAGGTGATCGGTACCGGCATTATCGGCGCGATAGTTTCCTACCCGGTAATGACGTTCTTGTGGGGCAAGGAAGGCTTGAGCTGGCTTTTCTACGTTCCGTCATTCACTGCCGGCACCCTCATAGGCGGCAGTATCGCATTCGTTTTCCTGCGCAAGCTTGCGGATAACGGAATGCTCGTGAAGATGCAGGGAATGCTCGGTGCGCAGACATATTCCGACAAGAGCAGCGTGATCTCCACAACTCTTACGATCGCCGCATTCGGCGCTATCGCGTTTGTTGTTATCGAGATACTCATGAATATCTTCGGACTTACCGATCAGATATGGACATACATCGCATACGGCTCGCTCGGTGCATTTGCCGCGGCAGCAGTCGTTTATTTCATAGTCAAGAAAGCAGGGAGGGAGAAAGCGGTTGATAAATGAGATACGGCGCTCCGTAAAAGAGCGCGCTCCGCTTATACACTGCATTACCAATCCCATATCCATAACCCGCTGTGCCGATGTAATACTTGCGGCAGGCGCACGCCCGATGATGGCGGAACACCCGAAAGAAGCGGCAATAATCACCCGCACTGCGGGTGCCGTTATGCTCAATCTCGGCAATTTCACCGATGTACGCGGCGAGTCTATGATGATATCCGCGAAAACGGCGAAAGAGAACGGTATCCCGTTCCTGCTCGATATCTGCGGTTCGGCTTGCCTGCCGTCACGCAGGGACTATTCTGTCGGGCTGATAAAGGCGGCAGTCCCGTCCGTCATCAAGGGCAACGCTTCCGAGATAAAAGCCCTCTGCGACAGCGGTTACACTTCTTCGGGAGTTGACGCCGATCCCGCGCTCGGACTTGCCGAAACGGAGAGTGCGGCGGTAACTCTTGCCCGCCGGTACGGAACAGTGGTTCTTGCAAGCGGCAGCACTGATATAGTAACAGACGGCAGCCGCCTTGTCCGCATAAAAAACGGTACTCCGCAGCTTGCTTCCGTGACCGGTACAGGCTGTATGCAGGGCGCCTTATGCGCGGCGTATCTGTCCGGCGGGAATGCGCTGGAAGCGGCGGTGTGCGCATGCACCGTATTCGGGATCAGCGGACAGCTTGCCGAAACGGAAAAGGGAAGCGGCAGCTTCTTCGCCGGGCTTATGGACGCACTTTCAACAATCACTGACGATTGTATAGAAAAATATACCGACACGGAGGAAACAACTCTTGAAAAGACTTGATACAAGACTTTACTTTATAACGGACAGCACTCCGTACAGCGAGGAGGAGTTCCTGTCGCGCACAGAAGCAGCGCTCAAAGGCGGTGCTACGCTTATCCAGCTCCGTGAAAAGGAACGTACAACACGCGAATATCTCAGTCTTGCGCATAAGGTGCATGAGCTTGTGAAACGATACAATGTTCCGCTTATAATAGACGACCGGCTTGATGTGGCTATGGCGGAGGACACGGAGGGAGTGCATCTCGGCCAGAGCGATCTGCCGATAGCGGCTGCAAGGCGCATCTGGGGCAGCAAAAAGATAATCGGGGCTACCGCCAAGACTGTTGAGCAGGCGAAAGAGGCGTATGAGCAGGGTGCGGATTATCTCGGCGTAGGCGCGATATATCCCACGACCACGAAAGTAAAGACGATACTTACATCTACGGAAACGCTTGCGGATATCTGCAAGGCAGTGCCGATACCGGTCAACGCGATAGGCGGGCTTAACAAGGACAACATAGATGTTCTGAAAGGAATACCGATCGCCGGTATCTGCGCCGTTTCAGCGATAATGAAAGCCGACGATCCGGAACGCGCCGCGCGTGAGCTTCTCAGAGCTTTCGAGAGCCTTTGAGAGGACAAGAGAGGATAAGAGACGGGGCGCTGAGTCTGTCGGAGTCAGCTTTGCCCGCTTTAGGGCGTGCATCAATGCACGCCTTTGGGCGGTCAATCGCTGCATCGTGCAGCGACCCTCTGTCACGTGACGGTGACACCTCCCCTCTGACGGGGAGACACCCCGGCCCCCGCCAGCCCCCTTTAAAAAAG
>JAFVBZ010000193.1 GCA_017479645.1 Ruminiclostridium sp.
CGTGTCACTGACCGCCGCGGTCTGCAGCTGCAAGTCTCATTCACTTTTTCCGCACAGACCGTATTTCTTTCTGATATCTTCCGGTATCTTCATATCCCGGAAATAGTATTCCCTGTCGTGCTCTCCGATAGGGCGCTGTACCCGGCAGGGATCACCGAAAGCGAGAACCCCGGCGGGTATGTCCTTTGTGACCGTGCTTCCTGCACCTATCACCGTATCGTCGCCGATCGTAACTCCCGGCAGAATAACGCAGCCCGCACCTATCCAGCAGTTCTTCCCGATATGCACCGGGAGATTGTACTGGTAAACGTCAAGCCGCAGCGAAGGCTCTAACGGGTGCCCGGCAGTTGCAACTATGACTCCCGGACCGAACATCGTGTTATCACCGACATAGATGTGAGTATCGTCAACCAGAGTAAGGTTGAAATTCGCATATACGTTCTTCCCGAAGTGACAGTGCGCTCCGCCGAAGTTTGAGTGGAACGGAGGCTCGATATAGCAGCCCTCTCCTATCTCCGCAAACATCACCTTGAGCATTGCCTCACGCTTTGCATACTCGGAAGGGCGTGTATTGTTGTAGTCGTACAGACGTTCGAGACACTCGGTCTGATAGCTTATGATGTCCGGGTCTCCCGGAAGATAAAGCTCACCTGTATGGAGCTTGTCCTTTTCTGCCATATTGATCCTCCCCTTTCACTTCTGTGTCCGGCAGCAACCGCTCTTTCCCATTGCAGTTCCATTATAACACGGCTCGGAGATAAAGTCAACAAAAAGGAAAAGCCTGTTGTTTTTAACATCATATATTGACTTTTTGGTCAAAATGTGATAGACTATTTTATATATATTTGATAAAAAGCGGTATCCATTATGAACAATGTTAACCAGCAAGCCGTTCTCGATCAGAACCAGACATTCCTTAAAAACGCATATAACGCAGCTCTTATCCCTTGTATGCTTTCAATTCTGAGCGGCTGTGTAAATATTATAGCAGACGGCATTATCGTCGGTCAGAAGATCGGTGCCGGCGGACTTGCCGCAATTAACCTCTGTATTCCGATATACATAATCCTGTGTATACTGGGATCGTTTTTTGTGTCCGGAACAGCTATCCCGGCTTCACAGGCGATCGGAGACAATGATACCGAAACTGCGCAGCGCTATTACGGATCCGCGCTGACTACATGCCTCATCTCCTCCGGTCTGGCTGCAATAGTCGGCATCTTCCTTTCCGGTCCCATATCGGCAGTATTATGTACCGATGAGTCCATACGTCCGATGGTTTATGACTACACTATCGTTACGCTTATCGGCGCGCTCCCCAAAATACTGATCTACATTCCTTTCTGGTATCTTCGCCTCGACGGTAAAAACAAGACCGTTACAGTGATGATGACGGTAATGGGCATCGGAAATATTCTTCTTGACCTCGTTTATCTGTTCTTGCTGAATATGGGCGTATTCGGAGCGGCACTCGCAAGTGTCGTATCCACAGCGGCAGCCTGTATCATCGGATTTATCGGTCAGCACCACGGCAACACCTCTTTCCGCTTTGCACTCTCGCTGCCCGAAAAGAAGCAGTGGAAGACGATATCCGGCGCGGGAAGCCCGGCAGCAGTCAATAATCTCATGCAGGCTGTAAAGCTCCTGTTCGTGAACTGGCTGCTTGCGGCATACGGCGGAAACGACGCACTTGCGGTATTCTCCGTTGTCAACGGTATAACCGCATTCTCCGAAACAATAACAGTAGGCGTGCCTCAGGCAGGCTCGGCTATGCTGGGAGTTTCACACGGAGAACGCGATATAAAAAGCGTCCGGATACTGATGAAGATCGAGTTCATAAGCGGACTGATATTCTGCACTGTATTCGGTGCGGCTATAACTGCCGGAGCTGATATTATCCGTGCGGCATACGGACTTGACATTCCTATGTTCATACCGATGCTCTGCCTTGCGGTAAGCCTTTATCCGGCGCTGTTCAACAGTATGCTTTCCTCGTTCTACAGCGTTTCTTCGCACCCCATGCTCTCGAATATGATAATAACCCTTCGCTCGTCCGTGTTTATCGCGCTCGGCATTCTGATTTTCTGCATGATCGGATCTGTACCGTGGCTGTTTATGCCTTTTGCCGAAATTATGACGATAGCTGTCTGGTTCATTGTAAGCGGCGCTTTATACAGGAAATCGGATAAACTCAGCAGATTTCTGCTCGAAGACACGACTCTTGAAAAGAGCGGAAAGGTAATAAATTTCTCCGTTGAGGGAAATGCAGCCGATATCTGCAACGCAAGCGCGAAGATAACCGAGTTCTGCGAAGATAACGGAATGAATATGAAGCAGACCGTGCGTATCAGCCTTGCGATAGAGGAGCTGCTTACCATTATATCCGACGAGAACAGGAAGCAAACACCAAACTTCGATATGAGAGTCTTTTCATATCAGGATATGATAGGCATACGCATCAAATATGACGGCATCGACTTCAATCCTCTGGAAATCAAAGAAGAAGAAGACGACAGATACATGGGCGTAGCAATGTTAAAGAAGCTCGTACAGGAAACTATGTACAAGCGCGTTCTTGGACTCAACACACTTCTCATTATAATATAAGGAGGAATCTTATTGGAACAATACGAGAACAACGCAGCCGCTCTTGCCCATTTCCGTTCCGTATGTGAAAACGCACATGACGAACAGGTCAAACTGCTCGGACGCATATTAAAGGAAAACAGCGATACCGAATTCGGCACAGAACACGGATTCAGCGAAATAACCGGTTATGACGACTTCATAAAGCATGTGCCGGTCTCGACATTCTCCGATTACGAAAAACCGATCGAACGTATCATAAAAGGCGAACGCAATATACTCACCAAAGCTCCGCCGGTATTTTACAACATAAGCTCCGGAAGCACGGGTGAACCGAAGTACTTTCCGATCTGTGCGGAGGATATCACACAGCAGAAGCTGTATTTTGTGGACGCACCGAGAGGGGTTATACAGGAAGCTCTGCCCGGATACGATACCAAAGATCTCTTCGGCTGTATCTTCCGCATGGGCGATGTGTTCCTCACAAGAATGCCGGACGGCATACCGAACGGGATCCGTTCCGGAGCATACGCGGAACTTGCGGAAATGGACGGAACTTTCGACTGCTCCTGCTTTTCGGCGCCGGAAGCCGTACTCTTCCCCGAAAAACCGCAGAATATGATGTATGTGAAGGTAAGATTCGCCCTCACAAACAACAATATCACAGCAATACACAGTGTATTTGTCCACCGCGCGATAATTATATTCGAATTTATCCTCAATAACTGGGACCTGCTCATAGATGACATCGAAAACGGTACTGTAAACAGTGCCTTTGATGTCAGCGAAGAATGGCGGGACTATATCAGAAAAAATCTGCCGCCGGCACCGGAACGGGCGGCTTTCCTGCGCTCTCTCGACAGAGAAAGTCTCAGGAAAGATATGCTGAAGAAGATATGGCCGGATATAAAGTATATAATGCTGATAACAGGCGACTCCTTCGGATATTACCACCAGGAACTCTTCCGATACATAGGCGGTGTACCGCTCCACGGATTCATATATGCTTCATCGGAAGCGGTCATGGGTCTGCCGCCGAGACTCGGAGTAACCGACGAATATGTGCTGCTTCCGGACACCTGCCTGTTTGAGTTCTCGCCGGAAGATGAGCCTGATAAGCTCATCACCATGCAGGAGCTTGAGATCGGGCGGAAATATGATATATTCATTACAACGGTTTCCGGTCTTTACAGGTATGACCTCGGAGATGTTGTTGAAGTTACCGGGAAATACGGCGGTGCGCCGGCTGTAAAGATCTGCTACAGGCGGAATATGATACTGAATCTTGTTGACGAAAAGCTGAACATATCACAGTTTGAGAACACTATGAATGAGTTCAGGAACAGGACGGGCATTAAAGCTGAGTTTTATTTCATCACCGGAAATTTCGAAACCTACCCGGCAAGATATGAACTGTTCATCGAAACCGCCGATGAGCTGTGCGATGAATATACGGCTGTATTCGATGAATGCCTGCGCCTCAACAGCATAAATTATGCCGGCATGAGAGATTTTCACGAAATAGGCGCTCCAATAATAACTAAGCTGAAACCCGGAACATACGCCGGATATGAGGAAGACTGCAGAAAAAAGGGTCTTCGGGTAGAGCAGTACAAACCCCTGCGTTTTGTAGCAGATAATACAAAATTCACATACTTCAACCAAAAAAAGGAGAAAACATTCTATGGAAAAGAAAAGTAAAAAGCCCCAAAAAGGACTTGCCGTTGTTCTGCTGGCAGGTGTGACGATCGTTATCGTCGTGCTGACATCCATTACAGCTTTTCTCGGTTACCAAGAATTCACAAGCGTTCTTGAAGAACAGTACAACAACAACGCCTATGAGATCGCCGAGACTGCAAAGTCTATGTTGAATCCGGATAAATTCGCCGGATATCTTGACACACTTGAAGCGGACGATGAGTTCAACAGAATTCAGAAGGCTCTGGACGATCTTACAGTAACTACAAACTGCCGATTCATCTACGTCGGCGAGCTTTCCGAGGACTGCAAAACTATCCGTTACATTTATGATTCCGTCAATCCCGACCTCGGGTATGACCGTTACCCGCTCGGTCTTGAGGACAATAACCTCGACCCCAATTATACTGAAGATCTCAAATACATAGTGGAAACCGGCAACCGCCCGAACCATTACCTCTACACTTTCATTGAGGATCATACATCAGCAGCTCTCGCAGTCAAGGACTCCGCCGGAAAGGTACGCGCGATAGTCGTAGTCGAAAAGACTATGGACGTACTTGACAAAGCACGTACCACCTATGTATCCCATGTATTCATGATCGCAGGCGGTCTGCTTGTTGCTACTGTGCTCGCCTATGCGCTTTACCTCAACAGGCGCCTTATCTCGCCGATACTCGAAGTTACCGATGAAGCCGAAAGATTTGCCGACGCCCACGAGGAAGGAAGCAATTTCAAGGCTATGACAGCAAAATATGAGATCGGTGTACTCGCACGCTCAGTCAAGAAAATGGAGACCGATATCATAAGCTATATCGACAACCTCACAAAGGTCACCGCAGAAAAGGAACGTATCGGTGCAGAGCTCAACGTCGCAACAGCTATCCAGGCGAATATGCTCCCGACTATTTTCCCGCCGTTCCCGGAAAGAAATGAGTTCGATATTTTCGCTTCCATGACTCCCGCAAAGGAAGTCGGCGGCGACTTCTACGATTTCTTCCTGATAGATGATGACCACATCGCGCTCGTTATTGCAGACGTTTCCGGCAAGGGCGTTCCCGCTGCGCTGTTCATGGTCATTGCAAAGACGCTGATAAAAGACCGTGCGCTCTCCGGAGAATACAGCCCCGCAAAGATACTCTCAAGCGTCAATGAACAGCTCTGCGAAGGCAACGAAGCCGAGCTCTTCGTAACTGTATGGCTCGCTGTGATCGAGATCTCCACAGGTAAGGGAAAAGCGGCAAATGCAGGTCATGAGCATCCGACATTGGAACGCGCAAACGGCAAGTATGAACTTGTCGAATACCGTCACTCTCCCGCAGTCGCAACAATGGAGGGCATGAGGTTCCGTGAGCATGATTTCGAGCTTTTCCCCGGCGACTCGGTATTCGTATATACAGACGGCGTGCCGGAAGCTACAGACGCAAATAACGTTCTGTTCGGAAACGAGAGAATGCTCGAAGCTCTCAACAAGGATCCCGACGCGGATCAGGAAACGATCCTGCGCAATGTGAAGGCTGCCGTAGATGCTTTCGTCGGCAGCGCTCCGCAGTTCGATGATCTCACCATGCTGGGATTCAAGTATAACGGAAGCGGCGCACAGAAGCCCGCTCCCGATAAAGAATAATTCAAGATGATCAGAAACAGCCTGTCCGTGAAAACACGCAGGCTGTTCTGTCTGTTAAGCTGTTTCCGAAAAGGAGTATTGTATGAAAAAGCGATATGCCGTTATATTCATAATTCTGTGCAGCGTTCTTCTATGCCTGTTCCCTGCCGATCTCTTCTTCTTTGAGATAAGCGAATGGGTGATATATGCGGTTATCACTGCAATGACGATCGCAGCAGCCGGGATCGTATTTCTCTCCGGCGCACGCATGAGAGGAAAGATCTCCGCTTCAGTCACCGCACTGATACTTATTGTTACAGCAGCCGGCGGGATATGGCTCGACCCGTACTTCAACGGAACAAACCTGCGTCTGACCGGCACCGCACCCACACAGCCTTACGATACACAGATACCCGCAGATAAAGCCTGCGCAGATCTCGATTACGCAATGAAATACCTGCAGAAAGTCCACCCCTCTTTTATGAACGGAACTCCGGAAAATATCGCCGAAGCTTTCCGGAACGCAAAGAACGAGGTAAATGCACAGGGCAGCGTTACGGTAAACGAGCTTGCGCGAAAGACAGAGAGCATACTCTCGCTCCTTAACGACGCACATACCGCCGCATTCTGCCAATATGCCGAACCGTTGTATCTGAAGCATTACAACAGTTGGAAGCAGGGCGGCTGGAGTCTGACGGCGCTGAGCGGCATCACGCTTAAAGAACTGCTGAAACAGAAATCCGATCTTTACAGCTTCGAGGCGGAAAGCTGGGAGCTGGAGTCGCTGAAAAAAGACCTGCTGAATATACAGGGTCTCGACTATCTCGGCTTTTCCGGCGATGACGGCATCACTTTCACATTCACGGACGATGAAGGAAACGAAAGCTCAGGTACCTATTATACCGACGACTTTGTGACATACGCGGAGTATCTGCAGTTCAACGGCATAGAAAGCGCCAATGACAGCAGCGGCTCGTTCGTAAGCTTCACTGTCGATGAGGACAGAAGCCTTGCCGTGCTGACGCTGAACGAGTGCGTTTACAACAGCGAATATGTGAACTGCGTGAGGGAGATGTTCACGCAGGTAAAGGAAAAGGGAATAAAAAATGTCGCTGTGGATCTCCGCGAAAACGGCGGCGGAAACGATCAGACAGCTATCGAATTTATAAGGTATCTTGATACCGACGGATATCTGATCGCGACCGAGCATCAGCGGCTCGGATTCCTTACAACAGAGGAAAGCAGACACGATGCCGTAAACGACAGGATCCCCGGACTCACATTCACAGGAAACGTCTATGTTCTCTCCTCCGCCGGCACATTCAGCTCCGCTATGCTTTTCACCCAATACATCAAGGACAATAATCTCGGAACTGTAATAGGAGAGCCGCCCGGAAATGACCCGAACGGCTTTGGAGAAACAGTATGGTTCAGAATGCCGGCGTCCGGCATAATACTCAGCATATCAAGCAAACAGTTCACCCGTGCCGACAGGGAATGCACAGACAGGTACGTTATGCCGGATGTGCCGTGTGAAGCGGGCGAAGCAATGACAGTCTTATACAGCATGATATCCGAATCATGAGCCTGCCGTTTCGGAAATCATGTGCGAATTTCTCACCGCAATTATTCATTCCTACAGCATTCTTCTGCCGATATCGCCGGCAAACTGCTCCGGAAAGCTGAGAACATACTCGCCATGGCACATACCGGAAAGCGGACGCATAATAACGCCCGGAAAGCGGCTCCCGACGTATCCGATGTCGTATTTAAGCCTGTCGGCTTCTTCCGAGCCGTACCAGTATTCTATTGTACAGCCCTGCACGGAAAGCGTTTCCGGAAGCTCATAGCCGTACATGGAACGGAATATCCTGTCCGTCGTATTGCCGGACATACGCTGCATCAGCAGATAGATCTTATCTGCCGCTGCGGCGTTTATTTTTTGCGGCGGGAAAAGCTTGTCTATCGCGGAACGGCTCGATCTTCCCCGTTTGAGGGGATTGGAGGGGGCGAAGAGACTATCGAGTATCCCCTTGCTTTCCCGAGGCGCAGAGCCGGCATCTATCACCGCATGCACGATGGGTACCGCACCGTCCGCAAGCATTCGCATTGCCAGCGCTCCGCCGAGTGAAAAGCCGTACAGCAGATCAATATGCGATACGCCGTGTTTCGCAAGGGTCAGTTCTATGCGCGACGCCACATCTTCCACAGAGGTGAATTCCTCGTCAGATGCGATATCGTGACCCGGCACCGCCACAGCGTAGATATGGAAGCGCCGGGACAGAATACCGATCGCATCACCGAAAAGCTCCCACGGCATACATTCCCCGTGTATCATCACGATATTCCCGCGGTTCTGCTCGCCGAATTCGTGTATCTTCATTTCTTACGCTCCGCTGTATCGTCCTCGGTAAGCGCAATAAAATCCGCACCGCACATATTTATATCCAAAGACGCGTTTATCTGTGACCAGGCAATATCACGCCTTATCACCTTTACCGGCGAGCCTACGGCGATGCAGTTATTCGGGATATTCCCCTTAACCACGCTGTTCGCGCCGATTATACTGCCGTTTCCGATATTTGTCTTGTAAAGTACGGAGACATCCAATCCTATCCACACGTGGTCACCGATAACGATGCTTCTCGAAGCGGATATCTCTTTTGTGGAATTGATGTTCTCGCCCGTTCTTACATCGAATATCGAATGCCCGTCCTGGCTCATAAGCGAAACGCCGTAAGAGAATGTACAGTACCTTCCCACCGTGACAGAGGTGTCCGGCTGGGAATGAACAAGCAGGCGCTTGCCGGGGAAGGAATAAACGATAAAATGCTCGCCGAAGCTCACCGCACTGTCGTCATAAAGCTGGGCATAAAGGCGGTTGAACAGGCAGGAACTTCCGGAAACGAACCGCGCCCGGTCATAAGCGTAGATGCAGGAATCCATAAGCACACTGTCGCCGCCTATCTCAACAAGCGAATCGGTCTGGGCGAATATGTGTGACGAAGAAAGACTTACATTATCGCCGATAACTATGCGGGAATCATAGCCGAAAAAGGCTATGTCGGCTTCACCGTATCTGCCGGTGATGATGTTGCCGTGAGTGTCCTCAAAACGCTCATCGCTCATTTCCTTTACGCAGTCGCAGAAATAGCTGTAATCCGTTCCTGCCCTGTAACCGAAGCGCTCCAGCCGCTCCTTTACCGAGGCACGGAATCCCACCGCGGCTATAATGTAATACTCCGCGGACTTACCGTCCAGCACGTCCGGGGAAAAGCAGGGCATATCGCTGTAACTGTGCTCCGTGTCATCAACGCATACCGACACGGCTATCCTGTAATTCATCATGAGCAGGAGACGCAGCATCTCACCCGCCGGATTGTTTCCCCATATTGCGATCTTTCTGCCGCTGCCGTTTTCCGCAGCGTCTTTCATCATTGCTTCAATTCCGCCGATACGATCGTTCATAGTTCCGCCTTTCGTTTCAATCATTCTGCGCCGCGCTCACAGGTACCTGTCTGCCCAGCTGCGTATGCGTTCCTTCATTTCTTCTGTTCCGAGCACCCCGTAAGCAAAACCTTTCTTCACAAGCTCCGCCGGTACATACTCGTCGTACTTCTCAAATACCGGGACCTCGTCCGGATAAACAAGCTCCAACGGGTCAAGCGGCTTTGAGATCTCGTCCGCAAGTACCGTAAAGAACTCCCTCTCGTCCGCAGTCATAGTGAACTGCATAAAATACGGGCGATACGGGTCAAGGCTTTTAAGTCCGAGCCTACCCGCGCATCTGATCTTAAGAAAGCGTTCAAGGGCGAGGAACGAGTAAGTTCCGAGCCACGGAAACAGCGCCCACATTCTCCCGCCGAGATTTATAAGCGGCAGTTCGGTTATGCCCGCATTACGGGAGTTCTGTCTTGCCTGAGCGAGCCGCTGCACCGCGTTGTGCATAAGGTACGGGTAGCCCTTGTCCTCGCGGAGAACCTCCCGCATACGCACAAGTATCTTCGTGTTTATATCGCCCGGACATTCACCGAAATACGCCGGTACCTTGCCCTTTACCGGTTCGCAGTAAACGAGATGTCGCTTCCTGTCCACCTCGGTGACTATCCATACATGCCCGGCTATGGCTATCTTCTCGCCTGCCGGCGGCGGCATAACTATCGTACCCAGCTCCTGGGATTCGCAGCGGACGGTGAATTCCTCATTCTCCTGGAATACCGCGTAGAACTTGAAGGAGTTGACTATACGCTCACCCGCAAGCCCCACTATCAGCCCGCCCTCGTCCGTGCGCTGGATATGGTCGATATCTATGAGATGACGCAGCAGGATCTTGTAATCCTCTTGTGATATACGATAGAAGCATTTAAGCGTCAGAACTCTTGCCGCAAGCTCCGCCGGAGTAAGTTCACCGCAGGAAGCGAGCGTGCTCATGGTCTGGTGATAAAGCAGGCTGTACGGAAGCCTGTCAAGCCGCGGCGGCTCCACCCAGCGTTCTTCGGTATAGCACTGTACCAGCGCGATCCCCTGGAGCAGCTTCCACGGCACTGTCTCCGGAAGCATCGTTCTCGGCTCCGGCATCTCCTCCCGCATCACGAACCACATCTCCGGCGGCAGGTCACGCCTGCCTGTCCTGCCCATTCTCTGTAAGAACGAGGAAACTGTGAACGGCGCATCTATCTGGAAAGCACGTTCAAGGCGTCCTATATCTATGCCGAGTTCAAGGGTAGCGGTGGTCACCGTTGTCATATACACGTCCTCGTCCTTCATTGCCGCTTCCGCGGTCTCACGGTATGATGCGGACAGATTTCCGTGATGTATGAGGAACCTGTCCGGTTCGTGCTTTGCCTCGCAGTAAGAACGGAGCGTGGTGGTGACCGCCTCGCATTCCTCGCGGGAATTGACGAATACAAGGCACTTCTTTCCTCTCGTATGCTCGAAGATATATCCCATTCCCGGATCGGAGTGCTGCGGAGCGGTATCGGTAGCAGTATCAAGCACCGGAAGCGCACCGTCAAGAGCCTTTCCCTCACCTGCCTGTACGTCCGAAATGTAGAAGTGCTCCATTGACAGCCGCCATTTCGTGCCTTTCGCTTCTATGCGCGGTATCACGGTTCCTCTGCCGGATCCGGCGGCAAGGAACTCGCCCGCTGCATCAAGGTCGCCTATGGTCGCGGAAAGCCCGATACGGCGCGGATTAACTCCCGCCAGCTTCGACAGCCTTTCGATAAGGCAGAGTGTCTGCCCTCCCCTGTCTCCCCGCATAAGGGAATGGACTTCGTCTATGACAATGAACCGCAGGTCACCGAACAGTTTCGCGATCGCCGCGTGCTTCCGCATCAGCATTGCTTCCAGCGATTCCGGCGTTATCTGCAGTATCCCGGAGGGGTGCTTCA
>JAFVBZ010000194.1 GCA_017479645.1 Ruminiclostridium sp.
GGGATATAGTCGAGATGCTCGGCGATATACTTGTATGCGGGACGAATGATCTTTCCGTTGTTTATGATCTCCTCAAGTCGGTGAGCTGACCAGCCGGAAATTCTCGATATCGCGAAAATCGGGGTGAAAAGCTCTTCCGGTATCCGGAGCATATCATACACGAATCCGCTGTAAAAATCAACATTTGCGCAGATAGGCTTGAAGAGGTGACGTCTTTCTGCGATCACTTCTTTTGCGATCCTCTCAACGCGGTCATAGAAATCGAATTCCGGTGATCTGCCCTTTTCCTCGGCAAGCTTCTTCGCATATTTCTTGAGTATGATCTCACGGGGATCGGAGCGGGTATAAACAGCGTGACCGATACCGTAAACGAGTCCTGTCTTGTCGAAAGCCTGCTTGTCCACGATCTTTGTGACATACTCGCGTATTGCGGATTCATTGTGCCAGTCGAGAACGTGTGTCTTGATCTCTTCGAGCATGTGCTTTGTCTTCATATTTGCACCGCCGTGACGGAAGCCTTTGAGCGAAGCTATTGCGGCAGCCACAGCCGAGTAGGTGTCCGTGCCGGAGGAGGTGACAACGTGCGTGGTGAATGTGGAGTTGTTGCCGCCGCCGTGTTCTGCGTGGATAACGAGAGACTTGTCGAGTACATCAGCTTCGAGGGGCGAGAACTCGCCGTTCTCGCGCAGCATATAGAGTATATTTTCCGCGGTGGAGTATTCCGGCAGCGGGTTTCTTATCATAAGGCTCTCATGCAGCTTGAAATGCTTGTATGCACAGTACGCGTAAACCGAGATAAGCGGCATTTTTGCGATGATCTGGATAGACTGGCGGAGAACATTGCGCGCGGAGATATCCTCGGGATTGTCGTCGTAGGAATAAAGAGTAAGGACACTCTTTTGCAGCGCGTTCATTATATTTGAGCTGGGAGCCTTCATGATAACATCGCGGGTGAAGTTGTTTGAAAGGTTCTGATAACCGCTTATGAGCTTATCGAAACGGGTGAGCTGATCGGCGTTCGGAAGCTTTCCGAAAAGAAGGAGATATGTAGTTTCCTCAAAATTATGGCGTCTTCCCTCAAAGCCGTTCACGAGATCGACGATGTTGTAGTTGTGGTAGTAGAGTCTTCCGTCGCAGGGTATCTTCTTGCCGTCGATGATGTTGTATGAAACGACATCGGATATCTCGGTAAGACCGGTAAGAACGCCCTTTCCGCTGCTGTCGCGCAGACCTCGTTTAACGTCGTATTCAACATAGAGTGCGGGATCTATCTTGCCCTCGCTGAGGCAGGTATCATAAAGCTCTTCAAGAAGCTGTTTTTCGTCGGCTTTGGGATCTATTATTTCCTTGTCGTTGTATATATCTATCGGCATTTTTCTGTTCCTTTCTTTTGAGTGACATATAATACTATTATATACAAAAACGTCAGAATAATCAATATATTTCGGAAATGTTGTATATTTTGCACAAATGTGAGGCTTGGGCGTTTACTGTAATGTGTGATTTTGTCCGGGTACATAATGACGCGGACACCCGCATATAAATTGATATACCAATTTTAATTCGGAGGGGCGATACCATGTCACAGAATAGGAATACAAGGACAGCATCAGCTGTCTGCGGAACGAAACAGGAAAGATGTGTAAGCCTCGCACAGTACATGATCGACAACAAAGCGACAGTAAGAAATGCAGGAAAAGTATTCGGAATCAGCAAAAGCACGGTGCATCAGGATATTACTGTGCGGCTCGAAAAGGTGGATCCGGAGCTGCACAGGCAGGTGAGGGAAGTGCTTGAGCAGAACAAGCAGGAGCGTCATATCCGCGGAGGACTTGCCACCAAACGAAAGTACAGCGAGCTCTCCCGGCACTGACAGAGGGGGACTTTGCCGAATGAGACCCGGGCGCTGCCCGGACCCGCCAGCCCCCTTTAAAAAGGGGGCTGGATCCCCTGAATATAGTCCCGTAACACGGAATTCTGAAAGATACTGCGTAAGTAAAAATGTATTGTTATTATGACAAACTGAACCCGCTGCCTTTAAAAGACAGCGGGTCTTGTTCCGTTTATCCGGCTTCCTTTGAGAGGAAGTTCCTGAGATCTTCTATCGGTATCGGCTTGGAATACTTATATCCCTGGAGATATCTTGCGTGCATATCGACACAGTGCCGTTCGTCGCGCTCGTCCTCAACACCCTCGAAAAGAACGGAATAGTTGAGATCGTTGAACATACTTGCGAATGTGCTTACCATGAATTTCGACGAGTCGTTCTTGACTGATTCTACAAGCATGGAGCGGTCAAATTTGATGATGTCGAACGGTATCTCCATTATCCTCTCAAAGTTGGAGTATCCTGTGCCGAAATCGTCGAGATAGAACTTGATGCCAAGTCCCTGGAGTTCGGTGACCTTATTCTTCATACGGTTGAATTCAAGCTCACTTCGGCTTTCGGTGATCTCAACTGCGATCTTTCCGTAGGGGATACCGCTTCTTTCGATGATATCCTGAACCTCAAAACAGAAAGTGTCCTGGCGGATATCCAGAGTGGAGAAGTTTACGGAAATGCGGTTGAGATAATAGCCTTCCGACATCAGTTCCTGTATCGTAAGGCAGGTCTTGTTAAGTATTATCATACTGAGCTGATGTATAAGGTCATGCTTTTCCGCTATCGGAATGAATTTATCGGGGAACACGAGTCCGGTTTCGGGAAGCTTCAGTCGCATAAGAGCTTCTGCGGTATCGTATTTTCCTGTGGCAAGATTGAACACCGGCTGGCAATATACAAGCACACGCTCGTCGCTGAGATCCTGTCTTCTTGATATATCCTGAAGCTCGCTGAGTATGTATAAGGAATCTTTAAGATCCCCTATATCGCTTTCTGTGACGCGCCGGGTCTTGTTGTAGCTCATGGAGCTTTCGATCTGTTCGATAAGCTTTATGTACTCTTCCGGGATGCGGAGTTCCGGCGTAGTCTCGGCAACAACGATCTTGTAATCGAGTCTGATGAACTCATAACTCTTGTAAAAGTCGTCGAGTATTGCCGAAATAGTCTCTTCGCTGTTGCGGTAGCGCTTTTGCTTCAGCGTAAGGACAAGTCTGCCGTTAGGGAAGCGGTAGAGAATACCGCGTTTGACATTCTGCTTGAAGAACCTGTAAAACTCGGATTTCAGCTGCGGCATGCTTCTCATTCTGCTGTTGAAACCGGAGATATAGCAGCTTATCATGTAGAGTCCGGTATTTTTTTCGATGCAGGAAGCAAGTTCCTTGCTGAAATAGATATCGTTTGCCGCACCCGTCTCGGAATCGTATGGGTTAGAGTGGAATGTGAACAGAAGTCCGAGAACAGGCATGAAGTAAGCGAGGGTCGTGAAGGAGCTCTGGCGGTAGATACCCTGTACAGCGCTGACAATGAGAGATATGAGATTAACGAAGAAGAGGCTCCAGAATACCTGGCGGATTATTCGGTTGCGGTATTTGATTATCAGATAGAAGATAATGGCTACAAAAGCCGTGAATGAGAAAGGGTAGATACTGAAAGACGTAATGACCGATTCGTCTTTCACACGGAAGCCGAAGCCTGTTATCATACCGATGATATCAATTAAGATAGGCGCGGCGGCAACCGCACTTATCGAAATAACGAACCGTTTGTAACTGCTGGTGCTCATCCACAGCGGTTCACGAAGATAGAGAACATACAAAAGCTGGACTGCACTTAAACTTGTATGGTTGATAAGCCGTGCAGCCACAAGAGCAGCATAATTTAACTGATTTGATGACATCAGCATCTGATAAGTAAGGCTGCCTGCTGCAGCAGTCCAGATAAACACGACCATACCAAGCATAAGCCAGAAGCTCTTGTTTTTGTGGACATTGCTTATGAACAGCAGCAGTGCTACGATCATACACAATGCTGTTACAGCAACATCGCAGACCGGGGTATATCCTCCCTGATTAGTGAAATATCCCATAAAATTACCTCAATTTACATAAACTGCTATAACGCAGCGATCCAAACCCAGTTATATTATAATATAAATATATGTTTTAGTCAAGCAATATATATTAATAATATAGATTTTCAACCAATAAGTTTGTGCAAAATGACATATATTGATTTCCAAGTCGGTTACATAACAGCCGATTGACAACAGGACGGATATGTGGTATAATTTAGAAAAACTCTGATGAAAGGAAGTTTTGAAAATGAAGATAGAAACACAGTGCCTGCACGAAGGCTATAAGCCGAAGAACAGCGAACCCCGCGTTGTTCCGATAGTACAGAGCACTACCTACGTTTACGACTCCACCGATGATGTCGCTGCGGTATTTGACGATCCCACAAAGAGCCTTATCTATTCGAGATTTGCCAATCCCACCACCGACGCTGTTGAGAAGAAGATAGCGGCACTTGAAGGCGGTGCTGCCGCGATGTGTACTTCTTCCGGACAGGCAGCGACGCTCTGCAGTATCCTGAATATCTGCGAATGCGGCGACAGCATTATCTCCTCGACATCTATCTACGGCGGAACGATCAATCTTTTCAGCATCACCCTCAAAAGACTTGGCATAGAGTGCATATTTGTCGATCCCGACTGCACTCCCGAAGAACTCAATGCCGCATTCAAACCCAATACCAAGCTTGTTTTCGGTGAAACTATCGCCAATCCGGCACTTACCGTCCTCGATATCGAGAAGTTCGCAAAAGCGGCTCATGCAAACGGAGTACCGCTTATCGTTGACAATACCTTCGCTACGCCGTATCTTTGCAGACCGATTGAGTGGGGCGCTGATATCGTTATCCATTCCACATCGAAGTATATGGACGGACACGCTGTTCAGGTAGGCGGCGTTATCGTTGATTCCGGCAAGTTCGACTGGGCGGCAAGCGGAAAGTTCCCGTGCATGACCGAGCCGGACGAGAGCTATCACGGCACAGTATATACCGAGAAGTACCCGTTCGCTCCTTATATAATCAAGGCAAGATTGCAGCTTATGCGCGATTTCGGCTGCTATCCCGCAGCAAATTCGTCTTTCCTGCTCAACCTCGGACTTGAAACGCTTCCGGTAAGAATGAAGCAGTATGTTGAGAATGCCGAGATCGTTGCAAAATATCTTGAAAGCAGCGATAAGGTTGAATCCGTATTCTATCCGGGTCTTGAAAGCAACAAGTACTATCCGCTTGTCAAGAAGTACCTTCCGCTTGGTGCATCAGGCGTTATATCATTCTCGATCAAGGGCGGACGCGATATGGCAGTGAAGTTTATGGACAGCTTAAAGCTTGCGTCCAACGAGGTTCATGTTGCGGATATCCGTACTTGTGTACTGCACCCGGCATCTGCCACACATCGTCAGCTCACCGACGAACAGCTTGTCGCAGCCGGTATAGACGGCGGTATGATACGGCTTTCAGTTGGACTTGAAAATGTTGAGGATATCCTTGACGATCTCAAGCAGGCATTTGCCGCTATCTGAGTAAAAACAGATCTCCCGCATTTTCAACGTGCGGGAGATCGTTGTTTTCAGTTTTTTTGTAAAAGCTATTGACAAATGATGTCGTTTGTGGTATAATCTTATCTTGTAACAGGTCACCTGTTTTGCTGATATGGCTCAGTCGGCAGAGCACATCCTTGGTAAGGATGAGGTCGTCGGTTCGATTCCGACTATCAGCTCCAGCCCGCGACGGCGGGCAGCGAATCCCGTCTCGGGTTTATCCGAGGCGGGATATTTTTCTGCCTCGCTGTCCAGAGTTATCAAAAAATCTAAAGCGTTCGGAACAGACAGCCCGCGACGGCGGGCAGCGAAACCGCCTACAGTTTCATCTGTGGGCGGTTTTTGTGTCGTATCATGCAAGTCTTGTAATAATCCAAAGCGTTCGACAGAGACAGCCCGCGACGGCGGGCGGTGAATCCCGTCTCGGGTTTACCTGAGGCGGGATATTTTTCTGCTTCGCTGTCCGGAGTTTTCAAAATATCTAAAGCGTTCAGTACAGACAGGCGCGGAGTCCGCGCTGACAATCCGCCTATGGTTATCCGTAGGCGGGTTATTTTTTTGCCCGTATCACAAATTATATCAGAAGACTTGAAACTATTGCACGGGGAACGCCCCGCCGCGTATCCGCCCACAGTTTCATCTGTGGGCGGATTTTTGTGTTGTATCACGCAAATCTTATAAAAAAAAACCAAAAAGAAGTAAAAGCAGACAACAGCGTTTATGCCGCTAAATCTTATTGACAGCGAGCTGCGATGAATGCGGTAATATTCGCTTAAAGCCATGTTTTATCACCTGAAATGGATAGATATCAAAAAGGCTTCCGGTACACAGCAGATATACGGTGTGCCGGATAGTGCTAGAATAAAAATAGTCCATTTTAAACAGACCA
>JAFVBZ010000195.1 GCA_017479645.1 Ruminiclostridium sp.
GCATATACCTCCTCGATCTTTTTGAGAGCCTTTTCAGCCTGTGCGGTATAGATCACGCCGTCTGCACGGTAGATCTCCTTTGCGAGAGCAGCGACTTTCTCCTTTACAGGGAGAGCTGCGTCATAGAGGGGCTTGAATGCGTCTGCTTCCTTGTGAGCTTCCATAGTTGCGAGTACCTTTTCAGCAAGTTCTGTTCCGCCCTCGCCGCCTTTGAGGAATACATCGGAGAATGCTACCTCGACGCCTTTCTCCTTGCAATAGTCTGTAACGTAAGCGATCTCCGCGTCTGTATCTGTGCCGAAATGGTTGACCGCGACAACGACCGGAACTCCGAACTTGTGCATATTCTCGATATGTGTTCCGAGGTTTACGATGCCTTTTTTGAGTGCATCAAGGTTTTCTGCGGAAAGCTCGGTCTTAGGAACGCCGCCGTTGTATTTGAGGGCGCGGATAGTTGCGACAAGAACTACGCAGGCGGGCTTGAGTCCGGCTGCTCTGCACTTGATATCGAAGAATTTCTCGGCGCCGAGATCCGAACCGAATCCTGCTTCGGTGATGCAGTAATCGCCGAGCTTGAGGGCAAGGCGTGTAGCTCTTACGCTGTTGCAGCCGTGTGCTATGTTAGCGAAAGGACCGCCGTGGATTATAGCGGGATTGTTCTCGAGCGTCTGGACGAGGTTCGGGTTTATAGCGTCCTTGAGAAGTGCTGCCATAGCTCCGACAGCATTCAGATCGCGTGCATAGACCGGTTTTCCGTCGTAGGTGTAGGCGGCGAGAATATTGCCGAGACGCTTCTTGAGATCTGCGAGATCGTCGGAGAGGCAGAGTATCGCCATAACTTCGCTTGCAACGGTGATACGGAAGTGATCCTGTCTCGGAACACCGTCAACCCTGCTTCCCATACCTATAACGCAGTTGCGCAGAGCTCGGTCATTCATATCGAGGCAGCGGTCTATCTGTATCATTCTGGGATCAATATTGAGCTCGTTGCCCTGCTGGATATGATTGTCGATGATAGCGCAGAGAAGGTTGTTCGCAGCGGTAATTGCGTGCATATCGCCGGTGAAGTGCAGGTTTATATCCTCCATAGGTACTACCTGGGAATATCCGCCGCCCGCGGCGCCGCCCTTTATGCCGAATACGGGGCCGAGTGAAGGTTCACGAAGAGCGAGAACGGAGTTCTTGCCGAGGCGGTGCATACCCTCTGAAAGACCGATACTTGTGGTTGTCTTTCCCTCTCCGGCAGGTGTAGGATTGATCGCCGTAACGAGTATCAGCTTTCCGTCCGGCTTGTCTTTAAGGCTGTCGATGCATTTCTGGCTTACCTTTGCCTTGTAGTGACCGTAGGGTTCGAGATCATCGGCACCGATGCCGAGTTTTGCGGCGATCTCATTTATTTTCAGCATTTTAGCCTGCTGCGCTATTTCGATATCTGTGAGCATAGTAAATTCTCCTTTTTACAATTTCAGATTATATTCCTATTATAACATACCTTTTGAGGTAATGCAATATCAAAACTGCTTTTTGCTGTATCACTCGAAAGTTATCTGGTCAATATTGAGCTTTGCAGCGGCACCGGCTGCGGGAACCGATTTTGCGGTGTATCTTTCCGGCTCGTCGATCATGCCTTCTTCATAGGGTCTTGCGCTGCGGAGTTCGGTCTTTGTCAGGCGCATGACCTGAACGCCCTGTGTATCGCGGGCTGCTTTCGGAAGAACGAGAGCGGTATTGAAGATGAGGACTTTGTCCGCGGCGGACTGAAGGATAAAATCTCTGTCTTCCGGGAGCTTGTACATTGCGATGAGCTCCGAGCCGTCGCAGTAAGCGTTGGCAAGCTTTCTGCGCTTTGTCTTTGTTTCAAATGAGGAGAGGGGGACTTTTGCGCACTTTCCGTTCTTGAAGAAAAGAATGATATGCCCGGAGTAATCCTCGGTAGGTATCATCTTGACAATGCGCTCGTTCTGCTCCATTTCCAGCTTTGCGGGAACATAGTCGCCGAGAAGGCTTGCCTTTGTATCTGCAAAGTCGTTTACGGAGGACTTATAAACCTGATACTTGTCGGTAAAGAACAGCAAGTCTGTTTTGCCGGAAAGCTCCTGCTCGAAGATCATCTCGTCGCCTTCCTTGAGCTTCTGTTCGCCGCTCATTCGCAGGGACTGTGAAGTTATGCGCTTGAAGTAGCCTTCCGCGCTTAAGAAGCAGTTGACGGTATAGTCCGGTGTCGCTTCTTCCGCTTCTTCTTCGTCGTCATCAAATGCTTCGGCGAAGAGTGTACGGCGGGGCTGACCGTATTTTTCAGATATCTCGTTAAGCTCGTCGATGATGTATTTCTTGATCTTCCGCGGGCTTTCGAGTGTCTCTTCCATATCCGCGATCTCGTCTTTCAGCGCGTCGATCTCTTCTGTGCGTTTGAGGATATACTCGCGGTTGATGTGACGGAGTTTTATTTCCGCAACGTAATCCGCCTGTATCTCGTCTATTCCGAATCCGATCATAAGGTTTGGAACGACCTCGGCTTCTTCGTTTGTTTCGCGTATGATTTTGATTGCTTTGTCTATGTCAAGAAGTATCTTTTTAAGACCGAGAAGAAGGTGGAGTTTATCTTTCTTCTTGCCCAGCTCAAAATAGATCATACGCTTTACGCACTCTATGCGGAATGCTATCCACTCGTTGAGTATCTCGTAAACGCCCATTACGCGCGGATTTCCCGCGATCAGAATGTTGAAGTTGCAGGAGAATGTATCCTGAAGCGGGGTAAGCCGGAACATCTTGCGCATGAACTCATCGGGATCCTTGCCTTTTTTGAGGTCGAAGGTGAGCTTTAGACCTGAAAGATCGGTCTCGTCGCGTATGTCGGAGATCTCATTTATCCTGCCAAGCTTTACGAGTTCGAGGACTTTGTCCATAATGGCTTCGACAGTGGTGGTAGGTGGGATCTAGGTTACTTCGATACAGCGCGCTTCCTTGTCGAAGGTATATTTACCGCGGACTGTAACGGAACCGCGCCCGGTTTTGTAGATCTTCTGCATTTCATCTTCGTCGTAAACGATGAAACCGCCGCCGGGAAAGTCGGGACCTCTGAGTGTTGCAGAGACATCGTGATCCGGGTCGCGCATCAGAGCTACAGTTGTCTCGCATATTTCGCGGAGGTTGAAAGAGCAGATATTGCTTGCCATTGAGACGGCGATGCCGATGTTATTGTTGACGAGGACGGAAGGGAAGCGAACAGGAAAGAGTACCGGCTCGGTGAGAGTGTTGTCGTAGTTCGGGACAAAATCCACAGTGTCCTTGTCGATATCGCCGAAGAGCTCGTTGCAGATGTTATCGAGTTTGGCTTCGGTGTAACGGGAAGCGGCGAATGACATATCGCGGGAGTAGGCTTTCCCGAAGTTTCCCTTGCTGTCGATATAAGGGTGGAGAAGAGCGCCGTTTCCTCGGGCGAGTCTGACCATAGTTGCGTAGATAGCCTGATCGCCGTGGGGATTTAGTTTCATCGTCTGACCGACGATATTGGCGGATTTGGTACGTTCGCCTTTAAGAAGCCCCATGGTGTACATTGTGTACAGAAGTTTTCGGTGAGAAGGCTTGAAGCCGTCTATTTCCGGCAGAGCGCGGGAAACGATAACGCTCATAGCGTAGGGCATATAGTTTTCTTCGAGGGTATCGACGATATTTCTTTGTTCTACGATGCCGGCGCCTTCGATATAAGCGTCGAGCTTTTTGGTTTTTGAGATCTTAGGTTCTTTTTTCTTTTTCATTGTGTTTCCTTTATCGTGTTATTTTACTTTCTGTCCGCAGCGGCGGAAAGTAACAAAGGGAAGCGTTTTAACAGCCTTGCTGCCGCGGCTTTAATGCCTGCGGCATTTTCGGGTCAGCTGAGATCGAGATCGTCAAGGTACTTGCTGCCGAATTCCTGGATATAGTCTTTTCTGCCCTGCAGGTTATCGCCAAGGAGAAGATCGAACATCTCCTGGGTGCGTGCCGCATCGGAAGGGAGAACCTTTATAAGCCGGCGTGTATCGGGATTCATTGTGGTGAGCGACATCATTTCGGGTTCGTTCTCACCGAGACCTTTTGAGCGCTGGATAGTGTACTTTTTATCGCCTATGTCGGCGAGAATTCTCGTTTTTTCGGCTTCGGTATAAGCAAAGTAGGTTTTTTCTTTGGTGTTGATCTCGTAAAGAGGGGATTCTGCGATGTAAACATAGCCTTCGCGGATAAGAGTAGGAGTGAGACGGTATAGCATTGTGAGTACGAGCGTGCGTATCTGGAATCCGTCAACATCGGCATCGGTGCAGATAACAACCTTGCTCCAGCGGAGGTTGTCAAGGCTGAAATTTGAAATGTTCTTGTTTGCCTTTGAGCTGACTTCAACGCCGCAGCCGAGAACGCGGATAAGATCGGTTATGATCTCGGATTTGAATATCTTATCGTATCCGGCTTTTAGGCAGTTCAGTATCTTTCCGCGGATAGGCATTACCGCCTGATAATCGGAATCGCGTGCAAGTTTTACGGAACCGAGAGCGGAGTCACCCTCAACGATGTAGATCTCGCGTTTGGAAACGTCCTTGCTGCGGCAGTCAACGAACTTCTCCACACGGTTGGAGAGGTCGAGAGTACCGGTAAGCTTGACTTTGGTGCCGGCGCGTATCTTGTCGGCGTTCTCACGTGCGCGCTTGTTGATTATGATCTGTTCGCAGATCTTTATGGCTTCATCCGGATTTTCGATAAAGTAGATCTCTATGCAGTGTTTGAGCCAGTCGCGCATCGCTTCATAGATGAACTTGTTGGTAATGGATTTTTTGGTCTGGTTTTCATAGCTTGTCTGGGTCGAGAAGTTTGATGATATAAAAACGAGACATTCCTCGATATCGGAGAACTTTATTGAGCCTTCGCCCTTGTTGTATTTGTTGTTGGTTTTGAGATAGCTGTCTATCTGTGAGGTGAGTGCCTGCTGCATCGCCTTATCCGGGCTTCCTCCGTGTTCGAGCCATGAAGAGTTGTGATAATGCTCGATGAGCTTTACCTTGTTTGAGAAAGCGATAGCGACATGAAGCTTTACCTTGTATTCGTCCTTGTCTTCGCGGTCTTTGCCGACACGCTGCGCTGTCCAGTCCTGCGGAGTCCCGATAGCGGTCTCGCCGACGATCTCCTTGAGATAATCGGTTATGCCGTTTTCGTAGCAGTATTCGGTTTCCTCGAACGTTCCGTCTTCCTGCTCGGAGCGGTAGATGAATACAAGACCGTCGTTTACGATAGACTGACGGCGGAGGACATCATCGAGATATTCGTCTCCGATGTCGATATCCGTGAATACATCGAGATCGGGCTTCCATTTTATGACTGTACCGGACTGACCGGTTGATTTGGTTCGTATAAAGCCCTTGCCGTCCTTGTCGCCGGTGATATTGAAGCCTTTTTCAAATTTAAGCGAATAGTGCCATGTCCCGTTATCGGCTTCAACAGTCATATATTCGGACGAGAACTGTGTCGCGCAGAGACCGAGACCGTTGAGACCGAGAGCGAAAGAGTAGTTATCGCCGGAGTTGTTATCGTATTTTCCGCCTGCATACAGCGTACAGAATGCAAGTTCCCAGTTGTATTTGTCTTCGTTTTTGTTGAAGTCGATCGGGATCCCTCGTCCCTCGTCCGCGACTTCAAGTGACATATCGGCGAAGCGGGTGATAACGATCCGCTTGCCGTATCCCTCACGGGCTTCGTCTATCGAGTTCGAGAGTATCTCGAAAACCGAGTGACGGCAACCTTCAACGCCGTCCGAACCGAATATTACAGCCGGACGCTTGCGGACCTGGTCAGGTCCTTTCAGCGATTTAAGGCTGTTGTCGTCGTAATTTTTCTTTGCCATCTTATCTCCTCATAGTAAATAGAAATACTTTACTATTATATCACAGCTTTCCGGAAATTTCAATAGCGAAAGCTACAAAATTTTCTATATATGGTATATTTAAGAAATGTACATACAAGAAAAATATAGGAACAAAATATTTTCCTCAAAACACTTGAAATTACTTTAGTGATATGATATAATATCAATGCCAAACATCACAATTTAATATCTGATGCATTTTTTTGCTATTATTACACATCTTTACTGTGGTAAAGGTGCAGCTTTTCGTGTGTAATATTAGCATGAATAATTGTGATGTTTGGCGACAATCATAACTGCATTTTTACGGTGCGCGGCTATGATTGCCGCGCATTTTTGTTTATGCGGGAAACGCGCCGTAAAGAAAGGATTTATAATATGAAGAAGTTTTTGAGCATTTTACTGTCCCTTGCCGTGGCAGTAACCGCAATGACCGCGTTCGCAGTGACGGCATCTGCGATCGACCTTTTCCCGGACGCTGTGACTGCAAAGAGCGGAAAAGAAGTTGAGAAGACTATGAGCAGTATGTCAACTAAGACGTATAAATTCAGCGTAAGTAAAAAGGGTACACTTGAAATAAAGGTAACTCATACATCGAGTCAGTATGTTACATTTGTATTGAAGGATTCGGACGGTGGAGTTATAGGTGCATCAAATTCAGAAGCCAAAGCAGGCTATTGGGATCGCAGCGCAGCATATCCAAGAGACGGTGTTTTTTCGGGATATAAAACATATAATCTGACAAAAGGAACATACTATCTTGAAGTTTACAGCAGTAACGGCGGATTGGTTTCTTTCACACCTACATACCCATCAACAGCTTCAACAGAGAAGAGAGTAAGCTATCTCTCCGCAACTCTGGAAAAGGGTTCCACTCTCCAGCTCGGCGCTGTTCTTTCTGACGGAAAAGCAGGAACAGCAGAATGGTCAAGCTCGAAATCTTCGGTAGCGTCAGTCACCTCGAAAGGCAAGATAACAGCAAAAGCGAAAGGCACGGCTGTCATAACTGCGAAAGTCGGCAGCAGCACGGTAAAGATACAGATAAAAGTAACGGCATAAGGTGAAAGTTCCGCGGGAGTTTCCTGCGGAACTTTTTTTGCTGTTTGTGAAAAAAACTTTCTGTACATATTGAATTTTCTGTAAAAATCTGCTATAATATAAAATGTTAAATTTTAGGCAGGGCATACCTGCCGGAAAAACGAAAGGAAGAAATCCAAATGAGCAAACTGAACAAGAAGAATGTGGAAGACCTTAACGTAAAGGGCAGAAAGGTGCTTGTAAGAGTTGATTTCAACGTTCCTATGAAGGACGGAAAGATCACAAACGACAACCGTATAGTTGCTGCTCTCCCGACGATCAACAAGCTTTCCGAGAACGGCGCTAAGATAGTGCTTTGTTCACATCTCGGCAAACCGAAGAACGGTCCCGAGGACAAGTTCTCACTCAAGGCTGCTGCTGACAGACTTGCTGAACTTGTTAGCACAAAGGTAACATTTGCCAAGGACGACACCGTAGTAGGCGAGAATGCGAAGAAGGCTGTTGCAGAGATGAAGGACGGCGAGATCGTAGTTCTTGAGAATACACGTTTCAGAGGCGCAGACGAAACAAAGAACGGCGAAGGCTTTGCAAAAGAGCTTGCAGACCTCGTTGACGACGATATTTTCGTAATGGACGCGTTCGGTTCTGCTCACCGCGCACACGCTTCAACAGCAGGCGTAACAAAGTTCGTTAAGGAGACCGCAGTCGGCTACCTTATGAACAAGGAGATCGAGTTCCTCGGAAATGCTGTTGAGAACCCGGTAAGACCGTTTGTTGCTATTCTCGGCGGTGCTAAGGTAGCCGACAAGCTCAACGTTATCAGCAACCTGCTCGAAAAGTGCGATACACTCATCATCGGCGGCGGTATGGCTTACACATTCCTCAAGGCTAAGGGATATGAAGTAGGTACATCTCTTGTTGATGACGAGAAGATCGACTACTGCAAGGAAATGATCGCGAAGGCTGAGAAGCTCGGCAAGAAGCTGCTTCTTCCTATTGATACGACTATCGCAAAGGCATTCCCGGATCCTATCGACGGTCCTGTTGAGACTTGCATCGTTGACAGCGACAAGATCCCTGCTGATATGATGGGTCTTGATATCGGAACAAAGACAATGGAGCTTTTCGCAAACGAAGCAAAGGGTGCAAAGACCGTCGTTTGGAACGGACCGATGGGCGTATTTGAGAACCCGACACTTGCAAAGGGTACTATCGCTGTTGCAAAGGCACTTGCAGAGGCTGATGCTACAACTATCATCGGCGGCGGCGACAGCGCAGCTGCGGTTGTACAGCTCGGATTTGCCGACAAGATGAGCCACATCTCCACAGGCGGCGGCGCATCTCTCGAATACCTCGAAGGCAAGGTTCTTCCGGGCATCGATGTAATTCAGGATAAGTAAGCTTTCTGCGCAGACGGGCGGAATGATCCCGTCCGGTTTCTGCATTTTCGGAGGAAGTGCAAATGGATTTATCAAATCTTGATGCAGGAAACATAGTTTCGATCGTTGTATGCGGTCTGATCTTGGTTGTGGCAATAGTAAGGTTTATCATTCACATACTGTCGAACCGTAAAGACAAGTGAGGAAAGGAATGTAACAATGGAAAAAGTAATGAAGTTTCTGAAGTCGGATAACGGGAAGCTCGTGGCAATAGCTGCGGGGATAGTGCTTTTTCTGTTGATTATTGCTGCGGCGACTCCGAATACCATTAATATGTGCATCAATAACGGTGATGACTGTGTTGTCAGCACCAAGTCCGCAAAGCGTGTTGTAAAGGGCAGGCGCAAGAAGGACAAGAAAGAAAAGAAGAAAAAAGAGAATTGATTTCACAGAGGATAGAAATATGAACAAATCTGTAAGAAAAGCAGTTATCGCAGGTAACTGGAAAATGAACAAGACACGTCCCGAGGCAAAGGCTCTGCTTACAGAGCTTGCTCCGCTGGTAAAGGACATCAAGACTGTTGAAGTTGTTGCATGCGTTCCTTTCACAAACCTTGAGACAGCTCTTGAAGCAGCAAAGGGAACAAATATCAGGATCGGCGCACAGAACTGCCACTTTGAGAAGAGCGGTGCGTTCACAGGTGAGATCAGCGCTGATATGCTGGCTGAAATGGGTGTTGAGTATGTTGTACTCGGACATTCCGAGCGCAGACAGTATTTCGGTGAGACAGATGAGACTGTCAACAAGCGCACAAAGGCTGCTCTTGCGGCAGGCTTAAAGCCGATAGTATGTGTAGGTGAGCTTCTCTGGGAGCGCGAATGCGGCATTACAGAGGAAGTTATCGCTCGTCAGATCAAGCTTGATTTCTACGATATCCCCGCTGAGGATTTCGCGAAGTGCATCATAGCTTACGAGCCTGTATGGGCTATCGGAACAGGCAAGACTGCAACTGCCGACCAGGCTGAGGAAGTATGCGCATTTATCCGTGCAGAACTCACAAAGAAGTACGGCAAGGCTGTGGCTGATGCTGCAACTATCCAGTACGGCGGCTCCATGAACGCAAAGAATGCTGCTGAGCTTGTTGCCAAGGAGAACGTTGACGGCGGACTTATCGGCGGTGCTTCTCTGAAGGCTCCCGATTTCACAGAGATCGTAAAGGCAGCAGAGAACGGCTGAGTCTCTGTCTGTGTCGGCAAAGCCGCCGACAGACAGACGGGAAGGGGCTCTGCCCCTTTCCCGTACCCTGACCCCGCATCTTTTCGGACGCGAAAAGATGCAAAAGCGAAAGATATACTTTAGATTAAGCGAAAACGAAAGGAATAATTCGATATGAGCATGAAACTTGTACTTATCCGCCACGGCGAAAGCGAGTGGAACAAGGAAAACAAATTCACCGGCTGGACAGACGTTGAACTGTCCGAGAACGGTGTTGAGGAAGCAAAGAAGGGCGGACGTGCGCTTAAGGAAGCAGGATTCGACTTCGATCTCTGCTATACATCTTACCTTAAGCGTGCTATTCACACTCTGAACAATGTGCTTGCTGAAATGGACAGAGAGTGGCTTCCTGTTATCAAGGCATGGCAGCTCAACGAGCGTCACTACGGTGCGCTCCAGGGTCTCAACAAGTCCGAGACTGCCGCAAAGTACGGCGAAGAGCAGGTAAAGATCTGGAGAAGATCCTTCGATGTTCCGCCTATGGCACTTACAGAGGACGATCCCCGCAACCCGCGTCTTGACCCCAAGTACAGAGATGTTGATCCCAAGCTCCTTCCTCTCCAGGAAAGCTTAAAGACAACTATCGAGCGTGCAGTTCCTTACTTTGAGAGCGAGATCAAGCCCCAGATGAAGGCTGGCAAGCGCGTTCTTATCGCAGCTCACGGCAACTCTCTCCGTGCGCTCGTCAAGTATTTCGACAAGATGAGCGATGAGGATATCATCAACGAGAATATCCCGACAGCTATCCCGCTTGTTTACGAGTTCGACGATAACTTCAATGTTATCAGCAAGAACTATCTCTGCGATCCCGAGGAGCTCAAGGCTAAAATGGCAGGCGTTGCAAACCAGGGCAAGGCAAAGTAATTGCAGAACAATATAGTATATACTTTGAAAAGGCTGTACCTTAACGGGTACAGCCTTTTATTTCATTTCGTATCATTTCCCGGGAAACTGTAATAATTTCGTAACCGGAAATCTGTTGAAATACATCGTAAAATGGTTTATAATGGAATTGTAAAAAAATATGTAAAAAACTGCAACCTTTTGTGTTTTTACGCGGTGTTATTTACAGAAAGCCAAAAAGGGAGGGAAAGCCATGAAGAAAACAGTCTCATTACTGCTGTCGGCACTGCTTATCGTGACCGGGGCAGGGTGTTCCGGCGGGAACGGACAGCCGGTATTCGATCTTTCGCCGATACTTGATACCGACGATTACCCAGACAAGCTGTACAGCAGCGATGAGAGCGATGCTGAGCTGCTTGTTTTCCGGGCAGGCGACGCATATCTGACATATAGCCTTGATCGTAAAATGGCAGGCTGGACGAGAACTTACGGAGATGTTCCGGACGAAATGAAACTCAATGACGGTGAGTTTGCGCTGATAACTGCCGATATCAGGAGATATTCCGGCGGTTGCAGTGGATTTATGGGCAATCCGGATATCCGGAAACTGAAAAGCTTTGCAAAGAAAACCATTAATGAAGCTGCGGAATACAGCGGAATGGAGACCTTTGAAAAGGGATCTGAAGTACGCTATGAGCCGCTTAAATATGGTGAAGACTATATTATTATCAATTTTAACAGCTCTGTGATCGTCTATCGCGGCGGTATGTTATTCGGCGAATACTCCACACAGATAGAAGCGGAAGCTGCAATGGGACTCCGTGAGATACCCGACACCAGCGTTGAAATGGAGCGTATCGGTGATTACCGGCTCTATGTATTCCGCTGCGGCGACAAATACCTTGCAAACTGCCCGCGTATCGGTATGAATCCTTGCTGGACACCGTACATAAACTCCGATTTCGGAAATGAGCCGGAGAATTTCACTCTTGAGGACGGCGAAGCGGCATATATAATGCACGCGGATATAATAAAGCTGAACGGCGGGGAAGCGGGATATGTCAATACTCCTATGATTACGCAGACGGGAGGAATTGAGATAGTCGGTTATGACATATTGTCCGATCATATGCCGCCTTTCTGGGGGGAGCATAAAAGCGTCGGTGAAGGTGATACTGTCGCGGATTGGATAGAGCGGGTTGACTTCTCGGAAACCTGCAACGCGATGTTTGAACGATTTAGCGGAACATGGCTGATATTCTTTATAGACGGCAAATATTACGTTTACCTTGATGATTACACGAATAAACAACAGATCGCGGTCTGCGAAAGCGAATCGGAAGTTGAAAAAGTACTGAAAGAACACAGACAGAACGGAGGATCATTATGAAAAAGAGAGTTATTTCATCACTGCTTATTTCGGCGCTTATAGTTTCTGCTGCATCATGCGGAGGCGGCGGAACGACATCGGCACCTGCGCCTGCAACAAATTCCGCGGCGGCTGAACCTGCCGGAACTGCCGCAGAAAGCGGAACTGCGCCGTCCGTAACCGGCACTGAAAGTGCGGGTGAAAAGAAAGATATCGCCATTTCTCACACAACTCCTGCTGCCACAGCTTCCGGAAGTGAAAGCGCTGCGGCCGGAGGCAGTACAGTCGGCGGTTCTGCCGTGGAAGCCGAAACGCCCGAAGCTCCGGCATCTTCCGGAACGAGGACAGAATCTGCTCCCGCGGCGATAGCTGCGCCTTCTGCTGTATCGACAGGAGCGGCAGAAACCACGGCCGCGCCTGTGACCACACCTGCTCCTGCTATGACAGCAAAAGAAATGCCGGAAGAATTGAATGCTGATGATATGGTTTATCCGGCAGCGGAGGAAGAAGCGTATTATGCAGATGACGGTTTTTCGTATGATGCACCATACGAACCGTCTTTGGACGCAGTTGACGACGGTATGTATTACGAAGAAAGTCTCGGCGATTATATGGAAAGCGCCGATGACTACGATTACAGCTGGGGTGACTGGTACCGACCGGAGACACAGGCGAGAGCGGGACTTCTCACAGGCGGCGAATGGCGGGACAACAGCAACTACGCCTTCTGGAACAGCCTTTTCCGTCAGCGCGAGGACTGGGATAATGTCAAGTATGACTGGAAGATCGACACCTCTGACCGTGTTTACGTCAAAGTTACCGGAAGTGATAAGCGTCCGGCAGCCGGACTTACTGTAAAGCTTGCGTCCGGAAGCACTCTTCTGTGGCAGTCCGTTACTGACAGCAGGGGAGAGGCGTTCCTTTTCCCGCATATCATAAATGATTCGCTGACACCGGATCATATCGTGGTGGAATCCGCCGGCGGTTCTTGGAAGAAGGATCTTCCGAAGGACTACAACAAAACCGATACTCCGTTTGAGGTCACGGTCCCCGAAACAGCCCCAATGCGCACACAGCTTGACCTTATGTTCATGATCGACACCACCGGTTCAATGGGAGATGAGCTTACTTACATACAGACCGAGCTTGAGAATGTTATTGACCGGGTTTCTGATGAGACAAATACTGATATTCAGCTCAGCGTCAATTTCTACCGTGACGAGGGCGACGATTATGTTGTACGCGATTACGGCTTCACAAAGAATATCAGCATTGCCATAGATCATCTTCGTGACCAGAAAGCTTCCGGCGGCGGTGACTATGAGGAAGCGGTAGAGCAGGCGATAGACAATGCGCTGAACAAGCACAAATGGCGTGACGGAAGCGAGAAGCTGATGTTCCTTGTCCTTGATGC
>JAFVBZ010000196.1 GCA_017479645.1 Ruminiclostridium sp.
ACGTCTATGCCGAAGTACGAGGATTCCTCACCGCCCGGCTTATATGTCATTCTGAAACGGTCATCTACCTTGAAATCAGTGCTTTTGTATGTATTCTGGCGGACTCCGGAGAGGACCGGTACCCAGCCATAACCAACATACGAATCGTAAATAAGCACCTTTCCCCGGTCTATGTCAATATTATCTGTAAGCGGAACGGAGGCTTCTTCTTTTTCCTCCTCACCTACAATACTTATAGCATCAACAGCTTCTTCAGCTCCGGCGATATTGTTCTTATCCTCAAGATCGGAGATATGGCGCTTTGCGATACCGATATCCTGTTCGAGCCTTTTCATATAAGCATATCCGGTAAAGATACCTGCCGCAACGACACATAGCGTTATCATCGAGATGACTGTGTTTATAGTGTAGATCCGGTTTATTCTTACCGGCTGGACAGAAACAGTAATATCGTCATCATCAGCTTCTTCCGCCGGCTCGTTCAGTACTGTGTCCGGCGCAGGCTCCTCTTTTGCAGTTATTTCTTCTTTTTTTGTTTCGGCTGTCTGATTTACAGGCTTTGCAGTAATATCCTTATCAGCTGCTGCAGGCACAGAAGCATTAAGCGGTTCGCCGGTATAGTCATAGTACAGATCTCTGTCCTTTACCGGTTCATCGTCTTCAACTTCATATACATAAACGTCGGAACCGCTGTCTTCGGCAGACTGAACATCTTCCGTACCAGCTTCCGCATCAGATCTGTCCTTGATTTCGTCAGAATCGTAAATATTCTCTTCGCTCATCATAACCTCCGAAGATCAGCTGAAACTTTTGATTTCTTACTGTGCTGTTGCAAATATCATCGGCTGGAGAAGCAGATATACGAAATACAGCGCATAAACGGATATCATTATTATACCGCCGAGCCTTCCCATCTTTTTGTCCTTGAATACAAAGAGCCAGAGGAGAACCGCGGCGACTATTGCGACGATCGCATCGATAATGAATGTCGGCTCAAATCCGATAGGATTCGGAGAAAAAACTCCTGCAAGTCCGGCAACAAACAGAATATTGAAGATATTGCTGCCGATAATATTTCCGATCGCTATATCAACTGCATTCTTCTTTGCAGCAGTAACACTCGTCACAAGTTCCGGGAGTGATGTTCCGAACGCAACTATCGTAAGACCGATGATCCTTGACTCTACTCCGAGGGCTTCTGCGATCTTTGTTGCGCCGGTTACAGTGAAATCGCTTCCGAATACTATCAGAACAAGTCCGAGCAGGATAAACAGTATCATCTTGGGAACAGTGTCCTTTTCAGTGAGCGGAGCCACTTCGTCAGCCGCACCTCCGTCACCTTTCTTTGACAGCATTATCAGATAAATGAAGAATATGACAAACAATACGAGCAGTATTACCGCATCAAGCTTTCCGATGCTTCCGTCAAGTCCTTCTATAAGCAGCACAACAGTGATAAATATAACAAACGGGATCTCATAGCGGAAAGTGGTCTCCTTTACCGGAAGAACAGCGAAAAGCGACGAAATGCCGAGGATTATAAGTATGTTCATAATATTGCTGCCGATAACGTTTCCGACAGCTATACCCGCATTATCCTGGCAGGCAGATGTTATACTTATCGCAGCCTCCGGAGCGCTTGTTCCGAATGCCACGATCGTAAGTCCGATTACGATCAGCGGCACTTTGAGCTTAACAGCCACCTTTGAAGCACCGTCAACGAACATATCGGCACCCTTGATAAGCATTACAAATCCGACAACAAGGAAAACAACGGATAAGATCATAACTATCACGCCATTCCCGCCGACTGCGCCTGAAATAAGCCCAAGCAGTTTATCAGATACTTCCATAAAAATTATCTCCTCTTTAATATATATACTTATTTATTATACAATTTTCGTTACTGTTTGTCAATAACAGTGATAAGAATTTTACAAATTTATTACGAAATTCCATTTAAGCATTACATTTCAGCAAAAAGTCTTGAAAACAGACAAAAAGTGTGGTATAATATATTTTTAAAGCAATACAAGAGAAAGAGGTGCGGATATTGAGCAGACTTGGAAAGATCCTGTCAAGCAGATTGTTTGTTATCAGCGTTCTTATCTTTATTCAGATCGCAATAATCGTTCTGCCGATGTTTTTTCTCTCGGCATATTATGTACCGCTTTTCCTTTTCTTTGAAGCGATTAGTTTTATAATCTCGATCAGTATCGTAAACCGCAACAACAACCCGGATTTCAAGATCGCATGGCTTATACCGGTCCTCTGTTTTCCTGTCGGCGGAGCACTGCTTTATCTGATGTTCGGACGTACCCACCTCAACAAGAAAAACACAGCAAAGCTGAAAAAAACCGTTGAAAGCTCGAAAGGCATAGTAACGCCGGATAATGAGCTCCTTGATATGATAGGCGAGAAGAATCCGCACCTTAAACGTGAAGCAAGCTATATAATAAACAACTCCCGGAGCAATATCTATGCCTTCACAACTACCGAGTTTCTTAATCCCGGCAGCCTCTTCTTTGATGAACTTATAAAAGAGCTCTCCAAAGCCGAAAACTACATCTTCCTTGAATATTTCATCATCGGTGACGGTGAGATGTGGCAGAATATCCTGTCGATACTTAAGGAAAAAGCTGCTTCCGGGATCGAAGTCCGTCTGATGTATGACGACATAGGAACGATCAATCTCCTGCCTGTGGATTTCCCGGACCAGATGAAAGCGTTCGGTATAAACACGGTTGTGTTCAACCCTTATAAGCCTTCCCTTGACCGCTTCATGAACTACCGTGATCACAGAAAGTTCGCTATCATTGACGGAAAGGTTGCTTTCACAGGCGGAATAAATATTGCAGACGAATATATAAACCGCAAGGAACGTTTCGGCTACTGGGAAGATTCCTGCGTAAAGCTTGACGGCGACGCAGTAAAAAAAGTTGTGGTGCTGTTTCTTGAAATGTGGTATTTCGTGACCGGAGAACCGCAGGATTACTTGAAATATGCCATAGACTATCAGTCGAAAAATGACGGATTCGTCATTCCTTTCTCAGATGAGCCTCTTTTCAGAGGTCTTATACACGAGAACGCATACATCAATGTCATAAACAACGCAAAACAGTATGTTTATATCTGCACTCCGTACCTCATTCTTGACGAGATAATGGAAAGTGCGCTTATAAGAGCCGCCAGCAGCGGTATTGACGTAAAAATAATCACTCCGCATATCCCGGACAAGAAAATCATCTTCGAGATGACGAGAGCAAACTATGAACGCCTAATAGAATGGGGCGTTGAGATCTATGAGTTCGTTCCGGGGTTCATACACACCAAGATGATAATAAGCGACGATACCACATCTATCGTAGGGACCTGCAACTTCGATTACAGAAGCTTTTATCTTCATTTCGAAAACGGTGTCTGGATGCACAAGTCAAAGGCTGTAATGCAGGCTAAGGATTCTTTCCTGAAAGCCCTTGAAGTTTCCCAGAAGATCACTCCGGAGTTCTGCAGCAATGTCCGTTTCGGCAAACAAGTAATACGTTCACTGCTGAAAGTGCTTTCGCCGCTATTGTAAAGGAGCAGGTAATGACAGGAAAACAGCGTGCCGCAAAGACAATAGAACTGCTTAAATCCGAATATCCCGATGTAAAATGCGCACTTACCTATGTAAAGCCGCATGAGCTTCTCATTGCGACAAGACTCTCCGCGCAGTGTACGGATAAGCGGGTAAACCTTGTAACTCCGGCGCTTTTTGAGCGCTTCCCGACTGTGGAAGCATTTGCAGATGCCGAAGTCAGCGAGATCGAGGAATACATAAAAAGCTGCGGGTTATATCACACCAAAGCCAATGACATATCCCTTATGTGCAAAGACCTGCGTGACCGTTTCGGAGGCACTGTTCCCGATACTATTGAAGAGCTTGTGACACTTCCGGGAGTCGGAAGAAAAACAGCCAACCTGATAGTCGGTGACCTATACGGTAAACCGGCTCTTGTATGCGATACCCATGTTATTCGTCTGACAAATCTTATCGGGCTTTGCGACTCAAAAGATGCTGTGAAAGTTGAACGACAGCTTGCAAATCTCGTACCGCCGGAAGAAGGGCTCAACCTCTGCCACAGACTTGTATGGCACGGAAGGTTGGTTTGCATCGCAAGACGTCCTCAGTGCGATAAGTGCTGCCTTAAAGATGTGTGCAAAAATATGAAAAACAAGTGAAATTTCAAAAAATTCTTGATTTTTAAGAAAATATATGATATACTTTAGCAATGCTTCACTTTAACGTGATGCAAATACACAATATTTCATAAGGAGGTTTTTGTATGAAGTATGACATCAAAGAGGTGTCCTCAAGACTCAGAGCAACAAGAGAATCACTCGATTTTACAGCAAAGGATATGGCGGCTGCCGCACGAATTACGGAGCAGGAATATATTGCATACGAGAACGGTGAAAAAGATCTTTCCCTTTCCGTACTAAACGCCTGCGCGGAAGCTATGGGAATCGAGATGATCGAGCTTCTTACCGGATCCTCCCCTACCCTTGCCACATACTCCCTCGTCAGAAAGGGCGAAGGACTTCCTATCGAAAGACGTATCGGTTTTACCTACCAGCACATGGCTTACCTTTTCAAGAACAAGAAGATCGAGCCTATCATGGTCCATGCTCCGTTTGAACCGGATCAGAGCAAGCCTATCGCTATGTCTGTGCATGAAGGTCAGGAAATGAACTTTATCGTAAAAGGCAAGATGAAATTTGTTATCAACAACAATACCGAGATCCTTAACGAAGGTGACTGTGTTTACTTCGACAGCTCAAATCCCCATGGCATGATCGCTATCGAAGGCGACTGCGACTTCCTCGCTATACTGATATGACAAGACCCGCACAAAGAAAGGAAATCAACTTAAAATGGAACAGGTAAAAGATTACTATAAAAAGTTCGTCAAAGAAGGATATGACGAGAATGGGATACTCAACAAGTTTGAGATATCATGTCCGGACAATTACAACTTCGGTTACGATATAATAGACAAATTCGGTGAGCTTGACCCGGACAGACCCGCGCTTCTCCATGTCGATCTCCAGGAGAATGTTACACGTTTCTCCTACAAGCAGCTCTCCGAGCTTTCAACACAGGCAGCTAACCTCTTCGCGTCACAGGGCATCAAAAAGGGCGATAAGGTAATGCTCGTCCTCAAGCGCAACTATCAGTTCTGGTACGCTATAATCGGTCTTATCAAGCTTGGGGCTGTTGTTATCCCCGCAACCCACCTTCTTACCACACATGACTTCACCTACAGATTCGAGCGCGCGGAAGTCAAGGGAATCGTTGCTACCGGTCATAACCCAGATATAGAAAAGTATGTTGACGAAGCCGAAGCGGAGCTTGGCATAACACTGAAAAAGTTTATTGCTAACGGAGAAAAAGACGGCTGGATCAATTTCGACGAGGAGATCAAAAAGCAGCCGGTTACAATGGAACGGGTTCCCACAAAATGCACCGAGATGATGCTTATTTACTTCTCCTCCGGTACATCTGGATATCCCAAAATGGCGGCACACTGCCACAAATATGCCCTTTGGCACATTCAGACCGCACTTTGGCAGAACGTACAGCCTGACGGACTTCACCTCACTATCTCCGATACCGGCTGGGGCAAAGCTGCATGGGGTAAGCTCTACGGTCAGATGTCCCTCGGCGCATGTGTATTTGTTTACGATTTCGATAAGTTTATTCCTGCAAATGTGCTCAGAATAATACAGGATTTCAAGATAACTTCACTCTGCGCACCTCCTACAATGTACAGATTTTTTATCAAGGAAGGTCTGAAAGACTATGACCTGTCCAACCTCAAATACAGCTGTATAGCCGGAGAAGCATTGAACCCCGAAGTGTTCAACCGCTGGCTCGAGTTCACCGGGCTCAAGCTCATGGAAGCTTTCGGACAGACCGAGACCACTGCGGTTCTTGCAAACCTTCCCGGAATGACACCCAAGCCCGGCTCTATGGGAAAGCCCACTCCCCTCTACAATGTAGATCTTGTTGACGACAACGGAAACACTGTACCTGTCGGAGAGACCGGAGAGATCGTTATCCGTGGCGAAAAAGGTACAGAAGGACTTTTCCTGTGCTATTACAGAGACGAGGAGAAGACCGATGCAGCGTGGCATGACGGCATTTATCACACAGGTGATACCGCGTGGCGTGATGAGGACGGCTACTTCTGGTATGTCGGCAGAAATGATGATATCATCAAATCCAGCGGCTACCGCATAGGACCGTTTGAGATAGAAAGCGTTCTCATGCAGCACCCTTGTGTTCTTGAATGTGCTGTTACCGGCGCACCGGATCCCAACGGCATCAGAGGAATACTCGTAAAAGCTACAATAGTACTCGCAAAGGGATATACCGCAAGCGATGAGCTCGCAAAGGAGCTCCAGACATACGTCAAGAAGAATACAGCGCCTTATAAGTACCCGCGTATCGTCGAGTTCGTAGATGAACTGCCAAAGACGATAAGCGGCAAGATAAAACACAACACCATAAGGGACAATGACAGCAAAAAATCACAGTGAAACGGAGGGATCATAATGATCAGATTTGCAAGACCGGAAGACATTGATATCCTTAACGACAAGGATAAGAAGATCGACAAACAGGAAATGCTCAACCTCATCAACCTCAACCGCGTGTACATTATGGAGGAGGACGGAAAGTTCCTCGGCTGGCTCAGATACAATCTTTTCTGGGACAATACCCCGTTCATGAACATGATTCACCTAAATGACGAGGATCGCGGAAAGGGATTCGGACGCAAGTTCGTCGAGTTCTGGGAAGATGAAATGCGCAAACTCGGCTATAAGACTGTGCTCACTTCCACTGCTTCCGACGAATTCGCGCAGCATTTCTACATCAAACTCGGCTATAACTCCATAGGAGGATTTCTTCCGATAGGAAAGCCTTTCGAGATAATCCTCTCAAAGAAACTCTGATAAGTAATTCCGGACATTCCCGTTGTGTACAGCGGGAATGTTTTTTATTTTTCCAAAACTATTGCAAAAACTCCGGCTGTGTGGTATAATGATTGTGCCACACAATAGAATAATGAACTTTCGTTTTTAAGTATGCCCTTTTATGTATTTTCAGAGGGCTGAATTAAGTTCGCCCTTTTTGTCTATAATCTTAACACTTCAAAATGGTAAAAATGCAGATTCCATTTTCGGTGTTGATATTATAGGCTGATTTAGGCATACAACAAACGGAAATTCTATTGTGTGGCAGCAATCGGAGCTGCATTTTTCGGTGCGCGGCTTCATTGCTGCGCACTTTTTGTTTGCGCGGAAGTATTGCACCGGAAAGAATAGGAGTAAATTCAATGAAAGCAAAGAAATTTTTGAGCATCTTACTGTCACTTGCCATGGCAGTAACGGCGTTTGCGGCATTTACAGTGAACGCTTCGGCAGAAAGTATTGAAGACAACGCCAAAAATGTTATTAGCGGAAAAACTAACTCAACAACGTTAGAATATAAATATATTTATGGCACAGATCCTGTGAGCTATAAAATAGAAGCCACATCAAGCGGATTACTTGAAATAAATTTTGTATCAAGATCATCTATAATGTATCTCGAAGTATATGATAAAAACGGTAGTAAAGTGAATGAAGAAAGCTACAGTGCCAGCACCGGAGAGATAAAAAACGGTTGTAAATGGAATTCAAAAATGGAAAAATGTGTTGGTAAAATAACATATAAATTAAAAAAAGGAACATACTATGCTTGCTTTTGGAGACCAAGCAATTTATCAGCAAAATATGGAAATGGCAAGCTCTCCGTAAAGTTCTCATTCCCTTCCTCATCTGATTCTTCCGATGTCAAGATCAACAATCTCACTCTTACAATGAAAGTCGGCGATAAAATACAGCTCGGAACTGCGCTGTCGGCTTCCACGGACGACAATGTAGCTTGGAAAAGCTCAAAGACATCTGTTGCAAAAGTATCGGCAACAGGTCTTGTAACCGCGAAGGCTGCCGGAACAACAACAATAACCGCAACTATAGGCAGCAGTACCCAGAAAATAGATATAAAGGTCACCAAGTAACTACCGAACCCGATCTATGAAATAAATCGGCATTTTGACTGCGACAGGAACAGCTTCGGCTTCTGCGCAGTTGTCCTTCAGCAGTTCAGCAAGCGATTTACCAATAAGCTCACCGCTATATACTGCCTGATCTATGGAATTCCCGTGTGAGCCGACTTCGATCAGCAGTGCTCCCGGAGAGACCTGTTGATTATATTGACAATACTGGAAGAGAACCGGACGAGTGAGTGTGGGATATCTCGATTCCATACTCTGCTGGAGAGCGCTGGCAAAATGCAGATTGTTCATAAAACCCGGAACACCGTACGTTCCGTCATCAGCCGCACAGATTATCATGGTCTGTGCGGCTTTTTTTCCGTCGATATCGGTAACCTCGCTTACTCTCGTCCCGTCCTCATATTCGATCGCGTCCCTGTGAATATCAAGAACTATCTTTACAGTGGGATATCTGTCAAGAACTCCGAGTGCCGTTCCGAGGCTGCGCGAATATGCACCGTTATATGTAAGATCGTGCATTGTGCAGTCATGTATCACATTTATCCCTACCGCAGCAAGCTGACCGGCAATAGCCTCGCCCACTGCAACAACCCCATTTCCGGGATCGGCAGACCGGCTTGTGTAGCTTTCGTCATACCAGTCCTTTTCATACGGTTCATAGCTTTCAGTCGTGTGCGTGTGAAGTATGAGCACCTGCGGTTCGTCAGAATACAGTTCAACAGCAGGTATGGAATCTACAGAGCATTCTGCTCTGACTGTTTCTGTCGGTATTTCCGTGCAGTTCCGGAGCTGTCCGCCGTTCGGAAGTGATATGAATTCCGGTCCGCTGCCGGTACCGAAAGTCTCGTTCACGATCCTGCCGCTGTGAACAGAAAATGCAGTCAGATCTTCCGATGATTCGTTCACATTCACGGTATGGATATATTTCCCGGGAAAGTCTGTTTCATTATCAGCATGTTGTTCATCATCTCTTCTGTCTTCAGCGATCGCTGTTTTGTCATTATCAGATACTTCCGGACTATATAGTACAGCTCCGCCGTTGTTCATGTTTGTTGTTTCATACGAACACATAGGACTTTCAGCTTCTGTGTTTGTGTGTGAAAAACCTAATATCACTGTAAATGAAAGTATAGCCGATACAGGAACAGCAAGTGCAGCGATACCGCTTCCTGCCGATAAAAACAGCTTTCGCCTTATACTTGTCCTTATCATCTGCATATTATCAACTCCCCGCCGATAGATTAAACTTGTCTCAATATCATTCTATTCGGACAGGTAATGAAATATGCCCTGTATAATATACTATTTTAATAGTAAAGCTTCAAGTTCATTCTCTGTAAGAGACGGATTAAGTGCGGAACTTACAGCTTTACCGACTATACCGGCAAGACGGTCTGAGACAATGTCGATATTTCTTGGTGTTACCATAAGACCCTTTGCTTCTTTAACATCGGAAATGCTGTCAAGATCAATAACTGTCGGAACTCCAACGGCTATCACAGGGATTCCGGCGGTCTCACGGTTCAGCGGTTTTCTGTCGTTTCCCACACCGCTTCCCGGAGATATTCCGGCATCTGTGATCTGGATCGCTGTACACAGTCTGGATATATCGCTGCAGGCAAGGCTGTCAAAAGCGATAATACAGCCTGCACCTGCTTTTCCGGCAATCTCGGAAACAAGCGCGCTGCTCTCAATTCCGGTCTTGCCGGTAACCCCGGCTTCAAGAACATATACGCTGCGCATACCGAGATCATTGAAATCCCTGTGTCCTGAGAGATGAGCAGTCGCAGGTATATGGGAAAGTGCTTTAACCCCGAAACTGTCAGAGCTTATGCTTTCATTCCCGAATCCTGCCGCAAGAACGCTTCCCTTAGGAATAATACTGCGCAGCAGCTCATATAGACAGCCTTTCACATCTCCTTTTCCGGTGAACACTGTAATATATCTGCCGCGCTTAATACCAAGTTTCTGTTCAGCCTCCTCATTTACTGTAATGTCTGAATAGTCTGTTCCGAATTGATTGCTTTCGTGAACATACGAACTGTACATATTATCATTCATTATCCCGCTTTCGCAGATAAGATCCGATCTTCCCATAAAATCACCTTTTTTGAAAAAATTTGAAAAAAACTATTGCATTTTTGGAAAAGCTGTGATATAATATGTTGTATTGTAAATACCGATAACAGTTTAAGGAGGTGCAAAAACCGTGCCTAACATCAAATCCGCAAAGAAGAGAGTTCTTGTTACCAAGGTTAGAAACGATCGCAACAAGGCTGCTAAATCCGAGTTAAAGACCATTATCAAGAAGGCAAGAGCTGAGGGTGCAGGAGCTGACGCTGTAAAGACTGCTGACATCGCACTCGATAAGGCTGCACGCAAGGGCTTTATCCACAAGAACAAGGCTGCAAGACTCAAGTCCAGACTTGCAAAGAACGCAAACGCTTGATTTGCTTAAGGAAATATCGCAGACATTCCATTCGGAATGTCTGTTTTTCTTTGTAAACTATTATGTGCGTTATTTATTTTTATATGAACGGTAAAAAATTTATACTGTTCATATTGACAAAATAATGATACTGCAATATAATAGATATTGTCGCAGATTTTTGTTCGACCACAACATATTGTGCTTCAAACACAAAGGAGATGCTCAGATGTTAACCAAGATCCGTAAACGTGACGGAAGGACCACTGCCTTCAATGTACAGAAGATAGCAGATGCTATATTCAAAGCTGCTTCATCAGTAGGCGGTAAGGACTATAACTCCGCTCTTGCTCTTGCAGAAGAAGTATGCCGTATCCTCGAAAGCGAAGAGAATGACCAGGAATATATCCCTACTGTTGAGGAAGTTCAGGATACTGTCGAAAAAGTGCTCGTAGAAAACGGACATGCCAAGACAGCCAAAAGCTACATTCTTTACAGAGCCGACAGAACACGTATCCGCGAGATGAACACCTCGCTTATGAAAATATATGAAGATCTCACGTTCAAGTCCGCACAGGACTGCGATATCAAGCGCGAAAACGCAAATATCGACGGCGATACCGCTATGGGAACAATGCTCAAGTACGGTTCCGAAGGCGCCAAGCAGTTCAATGAGATGTATGTTCTCGATCCCGCCCACTCCAAAGCTCACATTGAGGGCGATATCCATATCCATGACCTTGATTTCTTTACACTTACCACTACCTGCTGTCAGATAGATCTTAAAAAGCTGTTCAAGGGCGGTTTCTCCACAGGTCATGGTTTTCTCCGCGAACCAAACAGCATCGGAAGCTACTCCGCTCTCGCTTGTATCGCTATCCAGTCCAACCAGAACGATCAGCACGGAGGTCAGTCAATACCTAATTTCGACTATGCAATGTCCGACGGTGTCAGAAAGACATATATGCAGATGTATATGAACAATATCATACGCGGTCTGTTTATGGAAACCGATCTTTCCGACACAGAAGCATCTGAAAAAGTTAAGGCGTACTTTGACAAGATTAAAGAAGAAAAGGATATAGTTCCTGTTCTTGCCAACGATAACGGATTCACGGACGCTGAACTTCCCTATCTTACCGAGATATCAGGAAGCAAGGAGACCGCTGAAAAGGTGCAGTCCTTCGCACTTAATCTTTCAAAGAAGGAAACGAACCGTGCCACATATCAGGCTATGGAGGCGCTGATACACAATCTCAATACTATGAACAGCCGTGCGGGCGCACAGATACCGTTCTCCTCCATAAACTACGGAACCGATACATCTCCCGAAGGTCAGATGGTAACCGAAAATGTGCTTCTTGCTACGGAAAAGGGTCTCGGAAACGGCGAGACAGCTATTTTCCCTATCCACATCTTCAAGATCAAGGAAGGTATCAACTATAATCCCGGCGAGCCGAACTACCACCTCTTCAAACTTGCATGCAGAGTTTCAGCAAAACGACTCTTCCCGAATTTCTCATTCATTGACGCGCCCTATAACCTGCAGTATTACAAGCCCGGCGACTACAATACAGAGATCGCATACATGGGCTGCCGTACACGAGTTATCGGAAATGTGTACGACAAGAACCGCGAGATCGTTACGGGACGCGGAAATCTAAGCTTCACATCGGTCAACCTCCCTCGTCTCGGAATCAAAGCGCAGAAAGATATTGTACGGTTTTTTGAGCTTCTCGAAGATGAGATGAACCTCGTTATTGACCAGCTCATGTACAGATACAAGATACAGGCACAGAAGAAAGTCAGAAACTACCCGTTCCTTATGGGTCAGGGCATCTGGATCGATTCCGACAAGCTCGGTCCCGATGACTGTGTAGGTGAGGTGCTGAAGCACGGCACGCTTTCTATGGGCTTTATCGGACTTGCGGAATGTCTTAAAGCGCTTATCGGTGAGCACCACGGCGAAAGTGCAAGAGCTCAGGAGCTCGGACTTCGTATTATCGGACGTATGCGTCAGAGAATGGACGAGGAATCTAAGAAAACAGGCTTCAATTTCTCACTTCTCGCTACTCCGGCAGAGGGTCTTTCCGGAAGATTCGTCAAGATGGACAGAGAACGCTACGGCAAGATCGAGGGCATCACCGACCGTGAATATTACACAAACTCGTTCCATATACCGGTTTACTACCATATTTCCGCTTTCAGCAAGATCAAGCTTGAAGCGCCTTATCATGCCCTTACCAATGCCGGTCACATCAGCTATGTGGAACTCGACGGCGATCCGCTCCAGAACCTTGATGCATTTGAGCAGATCATCCGCTGCATGAAGGAGTCAGGCATAGGATACGGTTCGGTAAACCACCCTGTTGACCGTGATTCGGTATGCGGATATACGGGTATAATAGGCGACAGATGCCCGAAGTGCGGACGTACAGAGGAACAGCATACTATCATGCGTGAGAGAATAAAGCGTATCCGTCCTTCCTGCTGACAGGTTTTGCAGGATTGAAGCAACATTTCCTGCAAAAAAATACACAAAATTTGTCAATTGCTATTGACATATACAACAAATTCAACTATAATATTAGAGTATTATTAAATAAACCCTTAACAGGAGGCAAACTATGAGAGTTTACAATTTCAGTGCAGGTCCCGCAG
>JAFVBZ010000197.1 GCA_017479645.1 Ruminiclostridium sp.
AAAGATCGCTGCGTGTGCAGCTGCCGCGTGCATGGCTTTCGGAGTATTCGGTTCCGGCGCTCCGGAGATAATACCGTCACTCGGTATAGATGCCGGGGCGGAATATGTCATAGCCGAAGGAACGATCGGCAGCCTTTCTTGGATAATCGGCAATCTGGGAACCCTGCAGATAAGCGGTACCGGGGCTATGGAGGATTACGCCGATTCGGCTGACTCTCCTTTCTACGGAGGAGAATACGCCGAACTCGTTGAGAGAGTCTTTCTGAAACCGGGCATCACTTCCATAGGCGATTACGCGTTTTACGGACTGCAGAACCTGGAGACAGTAACTATTCCCGATACGGTGACCCGCATCGGGAATGACGCTTTTGCGTACTGCACCGCACTTGAGAGTATAACTGTCCCGGAGGGAGTAAGGTATATCGGCTCCGCTGCTTTTTCAAGCACAGGTCTCAGATCCCTTACTGTACCGGACAGCGTTGAGGAGATCGCACAGTATGCTGTGACTGCCTGTGAGAATCTGAGTGACGTTTTTCTGCCTGCCGGGCTTGAGCGGATAGGAAAAGGCGCTTTTGCATACAACGACGCATTGGGAGATGTCTGGTATGACGGAAGCGAATCAGAATGGGACGAACTTTTCCGGCAGTACGACTTATATTTTAAGCAGGACATTGATGATTACCTCTTCCTTAAAGAGTCCGTGATGATCCACTATGATTATTCCGAGAGCGGTGATGACACGGATCCTGGCAGCGTAACTTATATCACCGGAGGCGGTATAAGCGCTTCAGCAACAGATGTTGCGCCCTCCGGCACATTTACCGTGTACATAGATATCCCGAAATGCGAACATGACGCCGACACCGTATCGTTCAGAGCAACATTCGATCCTACCGTTTTTGAGGTAGTTTCGTGGTACTCAAACGATGAGTCTGACAGCAGATACGCCGGAAATTATATCAGCGGAAGTATGGCTAACTACGGCAGCGGCTTTTTCAGCCTCTCCGCCACAAATGCGAAACATTCCATAGACTTAAGCAGCGGCATAAGACTGACCGCGACAATGAAAGTCAGGAGTACCGCTTCTGCGGGAAGCCACAGCATCGATATAACAAGAAGCAGCATCTCATACGTTGCAGACGGCGGACAGGAGAACATCGAGCTCTGGGATCCCGATAACAAGCACGTCAGCATCAATGTTACTGCCGGCAGGATCAGCGGAACGGTCACCGGATACGGAGATAACGAGGGAACTGTTACCGTACGGCTTCTCGATAAGAACAGGACAGTTCTCGATACCGTATATACGACAGACGGAAACTATGCGTTCGATAATGTACAGACCGGTCAGAACTATATAATAACGGTATCTATGCCGAGATGCGTAACGGACGAAATCAGCGTTACCCCTTCAGCATCTTCGACAGTGAAGAATCTGACTTTAAGACGGTACGGTGATGTTAACGGCGACGGTTATGTCGATTCCAAGGACGCTGTGCAGATACTCCTGTATGATGTAGGCAAGCCCTCTCTGATAAGGGGCTCGGACGGAATAGTCAATGAATATCTGCTTTCCGTCGCAAAAGTATGCGGCAACAGTACGCTCACCGCAAAGGACGCTACACAGATACTTCGCTACTCGGCACACCTCACTTCCGTTTTCAATATTATGGATTAAAGTAACTTATGTATGAATTAAATAAATTTATATATTGACAACCGGATAATTTTGTATTATAATATTAGTGGAAATGCTTCGGCATTAATGATATCTCGAAAGGAAATGTTTAATTATGACTATTAACAAAAAACAGGATGGAAGCAAGCTTTCAATTGCACTTGAGGGAAGACTCGATACCACAACAGCTCCCGAGCTTGAAGCTGAACTCAAGACATCTCTTAACGGAATAAGCGAGCTTGTTTTCGACCTCTCGGCTCTTGAATACATATCTTCTGCAGGACTCAGAGTACTTCTTTCCGCACAGAAGACTATGAATAAGCAGGGCGAGATGACTGTTACCGGAGCAAACGAGACGATAATGGAGATCTTTGATGTTACCGGATTCGTTGATATTCTCAATATAGAGTAATTTTATCAGCGCAGTCGTCGGAACAAAGGAGTGTCTATGAAGGAACTAAAGATAGAAGCCCGGACGGAAAATCTTCCCGATGTGCTCGGCTTTGTAGATGCGCTCCTTGAGGAGCGGGAATGTAAGATGAAGCCGCAGATGCAGCTTGATGTTGCTGTCGAGGAGATATTCGTAAATATAGCGCATTATGCCTATACTACGGGAGTCGGAGAGGCACGCATACAAGTGGACTTCGAGGGCGACCCTTTGTCGGTAGTTATCACATTCATTGATAGCGGTACTCCATACGATCCGCTTGCAAAAGAAGATCCCGATGTTACTCTTTCCGCTGCGGAGCGCCAGATCGGCGGTCTTGGCATCTATATGGTCAAAAAGAGTATGGATGAAGTTCTGTATCGCCATGAGGACGGTTGCAATATCTTTACAATAAAAAAGAAGATATAGCCTGTCCCGTAGAATTTAAAACAAGAAAATGCTGCTGTTTTTGTACAGCAGCATTTTTATATTGATCGGTTGTTTTATCAGCGTATCAGCGCAGAGCAGCATAAACGGTGTTCACCGCGCATCTTGACAGCCGTGTAGTGCCTGCGCCGCAGCGCTGAAGAAACAGCGTGACCGAAAGATTCTCCGAGGTGTCGCAGAGCAGGTAAGTGCCTGTCCAGCCGTCCCAGCCGAATGCGCCTTCCGATGCGATAAGCCCGGCTTCGTTCCGGTTCTCCAGCATTCTCATCAGATTTCCGTAGCCGAATCCGCAGACGGAATCCCAGTTCAGAGTGCGGCGCTGTTCCGGCGAAAGTCCGTTCCGGCGCATCATATCCACTGTTTTTCTGCTGATTATGCCCACGGTGCCGTAAGCCAGCTCCGCGCCAAGCTTTGAGTAATCCGACGCGGTAGAGAACAGTCCCGCGCCGCCGGAATGGAATGCGGGTTCGCTGTCGCAGTCGTAGATGCACAGGTTCACATAATCCTGCTTTTTACGGGAACTGCCGGCTCCTTCGTAAAGAACAGCAAGCCTGTCATGCTTCTCCGGCGGAACAAAGAACGCAGTATCGTCCATTCCGAGCGGGGAGAAGATGTTCTTCCGCATAAATTCGCCGAGATCGGTGTCGGCAGCCTTCTCAATGACCGCTCCGAGGATATCGGCAGAAGCTCCGTACATCCACTCGCTTCCCGCAGGGTACAGAAGAGGGCATTTCCCCGCTTCCGCAGCCCATTCCTGCGTTGTCATTGACCGACCTTCCCTTATGCTTGCGTCAAGCCTTCCCCAGAGAGAATCGGTCTCTGTGCTTCTTTCACGCCCGACTCCGGGGTAGGGGATACCCGAGGTCATGTTCAGCAGATCCCGGATCTTTACAGGCGGGCTGTCGGTCTTCTTGCCGTCCCTGATAAAGAACGGGCGGGAGAACTCCGGAATGTACCACGAAAGATCGTCCGCAGTGTCCAGAATGCCGCGCTCAACGAGCAGCATACAAGCCACCGAGGTTGCCACTTTGGTGCATGAAAATGCGCGGCAGATCGTATTTTCCGTGAAAGGAACGGTGTTTTCAGCGTCGGCGAGTCCGGCACTGTGGGTAAAAACAGTCTCTCCGCTGATATTCACGACTATCGAAGCGCCGGTCTCCTCTCCCGAAGCAGCGGCTCTGTCGAGAGCCGCGGCAGTATTGTCGAATGTCATAGCTTTCCTCCGCTGAGGGCATCACACTGCTTCTTTGATGTCGTCACCGAGGTAGATGTCGTCGAGCCACGCGTCGTAGATACGATCCGTCTTGGTTTCGAGAATGTCCTTGGTGATGCGGCAGCCGAAATAATCGTCCTCCCAGCTTGTGATGCCGTCATTATCGTAATCAAATCCGAAATTTGCACACATAATAAAGCCTCCTTCTGCATTATCACCGCATTTTTGCGGTGCTTCTTTTCCTTTTGTGGCTTTATTATAACATATCAGATGTTCAGAAGTTATATAACTGAAAAATTTCTGTAAAATTTTTTAAAGAAATGTTACCATTTCCGATACTGGCTTGCGCAGAGCATGGCGTTCGGAAGGCTCCATATCTATGCCGCTTACGGGAAGGAGTCCTACCATGCTGTAATCTTTCGTCTCCGGGAAAAGCTCCGCAAGGGCATCAGGATCGAAATGCCCGATCCATGTGGAGCCGTAGCCGAGATCGTGTATTTCAAGCATCATGTGGGTTATAACGATAGCCGCGTCGATATCCGCAATGTTCTTCTGGTCAAAAGGACGCACCCACGCGTGTGTCGGGTCGGCTCCGACAGCGAAAATGACCTTTGCGGGCTCGATGAATTTCATCTTTGTGCATGACAGCAGCTTTTCGCGTGCTTCTGCGCTTCTGAATGCCCAGATCTTTACAGGCTGGTAGTTTACGCCTGTAGGCGCGGCAATACCGGCTTCTATGATCTTGTTTATATCCTCCTCCGGGATATCGCAGCCGTTAAATCTGCGCACAGAGTATCTTGCCTTAGCGAGTTCAAGAAAGTCTTTCATGATATGCCTCCGGAATATATAGATTTTACCTGTATTATACCATAAATACAGGTTCAAGGCAAGGGTTATCAAATAAAATGAAAAAAATTTGCAAAAACTATTGACAACCGGGGGAAAAAGTGATATAGTATGTTTAGCACTCGGAGAGATAGAGTGCTAACACTCAGCAGTCGAGACTGCTAAACCGTATTGACTTGAACGCGCAGGAAGGAAAGAAGGCGGGAAAGTGGAAAGAAGAGCATATAAGATACTCGATACGATAGTTGACGTGTATATCCGCACAGGTGAGCCCATAGGCTCGAAGGCAGTGCAGGAACTGCTCGATATTCAGGTGTCGTCCGCCACTATCCGCGATGAAATGGCTGCTCTCGAACAGCAGGGTCTGCTTGAGCACCCCCACACTTCCGCAGGACGTGTCCCCACATACAAGGGATTAAGGCTGTATATAAGCCGGCTTGCCGAAAAGCAGATACCCGAAGCCGACAGGCAGGAGATAGACCGGATCTTCGAGGATATGGAGGGCATGACCGATGAGGTCATAATCGAGAACGCGGCAAGAGCTCTCGCGGATATCACAAAATGCGCGATAGTTTCTGCCAACGACGCGAACAAGTTCTCGGTCATAACCAAAGTCGAGGTCATTCCTACCGGACGAAGAATGTATGTTCTGATGATGATGACGTCGGGCGGCGGAGTTAAGAACCGCGTATGCCGGCTGTCGTTCGATCTTACCCACGAACAGATGGATTTCTTCCGGGATTTCGCTAACAATAATCTGCAGGGACTCAACCTTACCGAGCTGTCGGACGCGTATATCGACAATCTTTCGGCAGCGCTCGGAAGCTATATGATAACGCTGTCGCCGCTGCTGAAAGGCATCGCGGAGCTGTCGGCGGATATGATGAACGAAAGCGTGCATATCGAGGGCGAAGAAAACCTCATCGAATGCAGCGAGCTCAAGGGTACAGAGATAGCCGCGGTGCTCCGGAAGAAAGATGAACTCACAAAGGCGTTCGACAATACCTTCTCCGGCATAAACGTGCTGTTCGGGCGGGAAAATGATACCTTCGTCATCTCGAACTCCAGCATGATAACCGGAACGTTCAGCAAGGACGGAGAAAGTGCAGGAGGCTTCGGAGTCATAGGACCGATGAGGCTTGAATACAAAAAGATCATTCCTTATATAGAATATTTCACCGATAAAGTAAGCGACCTTCTCTCAAGAGACGGCGGCGATTCGGAAGGAGATGATTTTACCGATGAAAAGGAGGAAGAGAAAATTGAGTGAAAAAGAAAAAGATGAAGAGATTTTGGAAGAGGAGACTGTGAAAGAAGCGGAGCCCGCCGAAGAAACAGAAACTGCGGATACCGCAGAGGAAAAGGC
>JAFVBZ010000198.1 GCA_017479645.1 Ruminiclostridium sp.
ACCGTCAGGTGACAGAGGGTCGCTGCACGATGCAGCGATTGACCGCCCAAAGGCGTGCATTGATGCACGCCCTAAAGCGGGCAAAGCTGACTCCGACAGACTCAGCGCCCCGTCTCAAAATCTCTCTTAAAAAGTCTCTCGTCAAAGGCGCCCATGGATCAAAGGTGAAACCTTGGTCTGGTCTTGGACGAAGTCGCCAGCGGGGTTTGGGGCGGCGCCCCATCAGCCGAAGGCAGAAGCCGATAGCAGAGACCTGTCCTTTCAGCCGATAGCACAGTTCCGGCGGCGACTTCTTTTAAAACCTAAATGGCACTGAACCATAAAGACTCAGTGCCATTTTCATTATTTACTATTCTCAGAACATCTCGGCGCGTATCCGGGAGGTGACGAATGCACCTTCAAGCGCCTGACCGTTCGGTTTCGGGTGAAGTCCGTCTTTGAGATATCTGCCTTCTCCGCCGATATTCTCAAACTTCTCGCAGATACCGGCACCGTGGAAGCAGTCTATCAGCTGCACACTCATAGCACCTGTTACCTTCACGAACACCTCGCGTATCTGACGCTCGATCTTGGCATTGTGCGCCGGATCGGCTGATTGGATAGGCGTAAGAACAAATATCCGCGCATCGGGAAAGTTCTCCGAGATCGTCTGTATGCACCAGCGCATAGCGCCTGCCTCCGTGAACAGATTCAGCGCGGGATTGTCTGTCAGCGTCTTGCCGCTGCAGGCTTTTTCCGCATCACCGAGCATATCTGCGTCATCGTTCGTTCCCATTGCGAATGCGAACACATCAGGAACGGGAGCGATACCGTTCTTCACGTCAGACAGGAAATGCTGCACATGAACAACAGCGCAGTTGTTGGCACGCTTCTGCAGCTCCTCCATATCCTCGGTAGGGAGCCAGCCGTCGCTTATGCCGGCAAAATCCGGGCTGTCATAGTCCTGCGTGATCACGCTCCTGTTTCCGACAGTCATAGTGCGCTTGTACCAAACCGCACTGCCTACTGCAACATTGTGATGCGACGCAAATCCGAGATTTTTGTACACATGATATGACCACTGTTCACCGGCGGTTATACTGTCTCCGTCAACGCCGAAGTTCATCTTTCCGAAATCCAACTTATTATTCCTCATTTTCTGCCGTACTTGCTCCTGTACAGCTGATTTTTACATTTGTTCGCTGTCGAGAATGATTGTGAACGGTCCGTCATTCAGCAGCTCCACCTTCATATCAGCGCCGAATATTCCCTTCTCTGTATGAAAGTGCTTCGAGCATTCCGAAACTATATACTCGTAAAGCTCGTTTGCAAGTGCGGGGCTGCCTGCTTTTATGAACGACGGGCGGAAGCCGTGCTTACAATCGGCATAGAGCGTGAACTGCGATATCAGCAGAAGCTCACCGTTCACATCGGAGAGCGAAAGATTGGTCTTGCCGTTCTCGTCATCGAATATCCGCAGTCCCAGCAGCTTGTGCATCAGCTTGTCCGCAGTCTCTCTCGTATCGTCCCCGGCAACTCCGATAAGCACCATAAAGCCTTTTCCTATGCTGCCGACAGTTTCTCCGTCAACAGTGACCGAAGCGTGAGTGACGCGCTGTATAACAAATTTCATCTGCTCTCAACCGTTCCCATTCATATTCTGAAGTTGCGGAGCTGATGTTCAAGCACCTGTGCCTGGCTTGCAAGTTCCTCGGAGCTTGCCGCCGACTGCTGTGCGGTAGCCGCATTATTCTGAACGACTTCGGTAATGCTTGTAAGACCGTCGGTAACTGTTCCGATATCAACAGCCTGCTGGCTGGAAGAATCGGCTACCTTGCCGACAAGAACGCTGAATTCGCGTACAGAGTCGCTTACCTGCTCGAGTGAACGGCTTGCGGATTCGTTCAGCTGAACGCCCTGATCTACTGCGGCTACGCAGCGTCCGATGACCTGAACGGCATCTTTTGCCGCTTCGGCAGACTTGCTTGCGAGGTTACGGACTTCATCTGCAACGACTGCGAAGCCCTTGCCCGCATCTCCTGCTCTTGCCGCCTCAACAGCCGCGTTGAGGGCAAGGATATTTGTCTGGAATGCGATATCGTCGATAAGCTTTGCGATAGACTGTATCTCCTCGGAAGCCTTGCGTATATCCTCGATAGCACCGCTGAGGTTCTTCATATTCTCGTTGCCTGTCTCAACATTCCGGACTGTCTGCTCGGACAGGTTTCTCATACGGTCTGTCATCTCCGCGTTTGCGGTGACATTCTCGTTGATACCCTTGATAAGCGAATCAAGTTCTTTGATCGTGCTTGCTTCTGTGGTCGAGTTGTTTGCAAGGTTCTGTGCGCCGCTTGCAAGTGAACCTGCACCGCTGTTTACCTGGTCTCCTGCCTCTCTGATAGTTACAAATGTGGATCTGAGGGAAGCGGAGATGTTGTTGAGAGATGTCTTGATATTGTTGAATTCGCCCTCGTATGAAATACTGCTCTCTGCGGTGAGGTTGCCCTTCGATATCTCGCTGAGCATATAGTCGATATCCTTTATGTAGGAGCCGAGATTCTGAATGGTCTTTTCCATTGCCTGCGAGAGGACCTCTGTCTCATCGCCGCGGTCATTTGCCCTGAACGAAGTATCTATCTCGCCGCGTGAGAACTTTTCGAGACAGTCGGTAGTCACTGTGATAGACAGCGCGATCTTCTTGGCAACACCGATAGATACGATAGTGCCGATGGTTGTAAGGATACCTGCCCAGACAAGGAGTAAAACTATTGCAACTTTTCCGCCGGAGTAGATGTTTGATGCATCGGAGGCAAAGATAACTGTGAACTCACTGTGATCGGCAACCGGAGAAGAGAAAACGACATAGGAGGACATCGAATTGCCCTCATGCGCTGCGACACCGGACTTTGCCTTTGCGAGGATCCCGTCATAAATCTTATCTCCGCTTACGGAAGAGCCGATCTTGCTCAGATCGGTGGATACCATTATCTTGCCGGTATTGGTATTGACAACATAGCCCCATGTCCCGTTCCCCTTCATTATATCGGTAGCGTAGTCAAAATATGTACCCACAAGCTCACCGACGATTATATCGGAGCCGCGGTTGTACGCAACGAGATATATATTTCCGGAAGGAATGTATGTGATATTCACACCGTTTGCCGCAAGAGCTCTTGATTCGTTCTCGAAGTCCTTGTAATCATAGCTTCTTGTATCTCCGAGCATGAAAACATCTTCATAAATATCATTATGCTCACCGGGAACCGCTTCCTTGAGACCGTTCGGGAGGAAGCTCAATTCCTCGTGCATCGAATTCATAACACTTCCGATAACGGTATTTCCGAACAAATTGGCAAAGTTTCCCTCTACGATATCCATTGTTACAGCCGCAAAGACCGCTACGGCAAATGAACCGATACCTGCGCAGAGGATACCAAGTCTTAAAAGTCGTTTTTTAATTGATGTTTTCATGGCATTATTCCTTTCATTTCAAGGATTAAAATACTTAGATTTATTTTACCACATTTTTCTGTAAAAATCAAGTGTTTTCGGACAATTCCGAGAATTTAAGGAATAATATGTGCTGTCACATACAAAACCGACCGGCGCATAGGAGAATGCACCGGTCGTTTTTTTGCGTTTTATGCAGTATCAGTCGAATATCTGTCCCGGAAGCTTAAGCTTTTCTTTCTGCGGAAAATCCCTGTCGAATTTCTCAACGTCCGCATCATCGACATAGTAGCCCGCCGGGGTCTGATACACTCCGGTAATACCGTCCAGATAACCGGGAATAAGCTCCTTGCAGAGGAAGAAGGAAGCATCTGCATCTTCAGGCAGATCGTGGTATCTTATGCCGAATCGGCTCGCATAGTCAAACCCGCTCTTGCCGTAAAAGTCAATATTCCCCTCGAACAGCACGGCTCCGAATCCCTTTTCCGCTGCCTTCTCAATAGAGTAGTCAAGGAGTATCTTTCCGTAGCCCTTTCGTTTCAATTCCGGCGTAATGCAGATAGGTCCCATTGTGAGGACATCTATGTTCCTGCCGTCATCGGCATTTATCACTGTTTTCACTAAGATGTTCTGCCCGATAATTCTGCCGTCCTGCTCCATTACGAGATCAAGTTCCTTCACAAACGCGGGATCATCACGCAGCACATGGATAACAAAATGCTCGGTGCAGCCCGGACGATATACGTTCCAGAATGATTCGCGGATAAGATTTTCTACTTTCCTGCGGTCTTCTTTGGTTTCATTGCGGATAATGTAATTATTCATTATGTTTTCTCCTTTATTACCTATTTCAGATTCACCTTTTTCGGCGTACACATCAGCACATATATCAGATATGCACCTGTCAGCGCTATTCTTATTCCGACATTGAGCATCTGACCGCCCTGTTCGCTTCCAGCAACATCAACAAGTATCTGCGCCGAGCCGAACCCCGAAAGCATATTGTTAAGCGAGTGGAATGCTATACAGGGTATGAGGCTTCCTGTTCGTACGAATATGAATACAAGCAGAAATCCCACAGAAACGGCATACACTATCTGAATAAGATCGCTGACAAGATCATATCCGTTCAGCAGATTTACGATATGCCCGACACCGAATGTAACTGCGGAAACTATTACAGCGGAAGTCATATTGTTCTTCGCCATACCCCGGAACAGGAATCCGCGGAAGATGATCTCTTCGAGAAATCCCACAAACAGCATACATACGGTATGCAAAACAAGCGATACCGGTTCATACTGCGGTGCGAATCCGAAAATAACGCCGACTGACGCTATTATCAGAAGCGGGATATAGAACAGCATCTTCCCTGCCGATACTTCCGGCTTGCAGAGTCCGAGATGCTCATACAGTCCGTTCTTTGTTATGAACAGGAACAGTATGGCAAACAGAGCGATATCGAATACAGTCTCGCAGAGTGACCCGATACCGGTCATCTCCGAAAGATTCATCATTACAGTCGAACCCACAACATAGATAATTATTAAGATAACCGCAAACAGGACTTCGTTCTTGTCAACCAGCTTTTTCATTGTCTTCCCTCTCCTTTGAGAATGCCGATAATACCGAAAAATATATTCGAGAGCATTCTCACATAGTACGCTTCATCAAATTCCATATCATTGTTTGCGAGCATGCTTGCCGCTCCGTGAACGCAGACGAACAGCGTTTCAAATGCTTCTTTTGCCTGCATTTCCGAAAGTCCGGTCTGACCGCAGACAGCCTGTATCATCGGCGACAGTTCATCGGAAGAGATCAGTTCACGCAGATCGGTGCTGCCGAATTTCCCGGACTGGAACAGGAAACGGAACAGATGCTTCTCCTCATTTGCGAACCGTATATACCGCAGTCCGATTGACAGCGCGGGATTGCCGGCATTTTCGTCCGGCGTCATGATAAATTCCGTGTGAAATTCGTCGGCGGCTGCGTAAACATCTGCTTTAAGCTCCTCCACCGTTTTGTAGTGATACATCACCGGCTGAGTGGAACAGTCAAGTTCGGCGGCTACCCTCCGGACGTTCAGCGCATCAGCGCCCTCTTTGCGGACTATGCTCAATCCGGCTTCTATGATCATTTCTTTTGTTATTCTCGCTTTTGGCGGCATATCGGAACCTCTTTCAAACAACATTTGTTATATAACATCTGTATTATAACATAAGTTTTTTTATTTGTCAAGACTTTTATAAAAAAAACATCTTCAGAACGTTTCCATTCCGAAGATGTTTTTAATATTTAACAAGTATCTACCCATAGACAAAATTCAGTAATTTCGTCACGATTCAGATATGCGCGCAAAGCGCGCTCCATAATTGTGAATTGTGCATTGTGAATTGTGCATTTGTCTATAGTATCATGTCATTATCTTGCGGAAGTCGCTGTCAGAAGCCGGAAAGACCATAAAATCCGTTATATACAGTCCGATCGTTTCGCTGTCGGAGAAGTGTTTGTATGTGGCGGCATCGGTTATCATGCGAAGCTCATTTCCTCCCGCAGTTATGCGGCAGTCGTTTGTGTCCCCCGTGAAATACTCGGATAAAAGCTTGCCCCTGAAATGCGCATTTTCCTCCGATATGCGTATATTCTCCGGGCGGACGGCAACATCTACCGCACCGGTGATCTCTCCGCTGTAATCCAGGGTACCGTCAATACCGTCGAGCTTTATCTTTCCGTTTTCGGAAATGCCCTTTAGGAAATTGACCTTTCCGACGAAATCAGCGACGAACTGATTTTCCGGCTTGCGGTAGATCTCTACCGGAGTACCCACCTGCTGCAGCACGCCGGAGTTAATAACGAACACCCTGTCCGACATCGTCATAGCCTCACCCTGGTCATGGGTAACATAGACAACATTTATACCGAGGCGCGCCTGTATCTCCTTAATCTCGAAGCGCATACGCTCACGCAGCTTTGCATCGAGATTTGAGAGCGGCTCGTCCAGCAGCAGCACCTTAGGCTCTGCCACAAGTGCTCTTGCAAGCGCGACACGCTGCTGCTGTCCTCCCGACAACTCGGAAGGCATTCGCTTTGCGTACTGGCTCAGATGTACCGACTCCAGCACCTTTTCCACCTTTTCCTTTATCTCCGCTTTCGGCACCTTCCGTATTTTAAGCGGGTATGCCACATTTGCGAAAACATTCAGATGCGGCCATACCGCGTAAGACTGGAATACCATTCCGAGCTCGCGCTTTTCCGGCGGCACGAATGTATCGGCAGAGCTTACCACCTTGCCGTCGATGCGGATCTCGCCGGAAGTTGGCTTTTCAAATCCCGCGATCATACGGAGCATCGTGGTCTTTCCGCAGCCGGACGGTCCCAGCAGGGTTATGAACTCTCCGTCCTTGAATTCATCGGAGATATCGTTCACAACAACCGAATCACCGAATTTTTTTGTAACATGATCAAGTGTTATTACTGACATATCTGACCTCTTATATTGAAAATTTACCCTTCGTGAGCTTTGACAGTACGATATTCAGCACCGCAACAAGTATCAGTATAGCACCGGCAAGCGCTGCCGCGGTCTGCTGGCTGTGGTAGGTCTGGTACAGGAACAGATCTACGCCCAGTGACTTGGTCTTATCCGAGTACAGCATATTAGACATCGTAAGTTCATAGAAGCACGGCATGAATATCAGGAACCAGCCTGCCACAACAGACGGACCGATAAGCGGGAACACAACGTCCTTCAGCCGCCGCAGCCAGCCTGCACCGGACACCTGCGCCGCTTCTTCAAGAGACGGACTTACCCGTGACAGCGCCGAAACTACCGATCTCATTCCCATGAGCATATATTTTATCATATAGGCTATGACCATTATCCAGATCGTGTTGTAGATGTTGATGCCGAAGCGTCCGGACATAGTCATGATAAGCGACAGCGCGATGACAACGCTCGGCGTACCGGAACCGACAGTTATCAGGAAGTCCGGTATGCTCCTTCCGCGTACATTAGTTCGTTTCAGCAGATACGCCATTATGATGCAGACTATCATGCCGAGCGAAGCTGCCCATACCGAGGATATAAGGCTGTTTCCTGCGGATTTGGCGATCGAGCTGCGGGAGAATATCGTCTCCCAGTATTTGAGGGTGAAGTTGCCCTCCTCAAATATGCTCTTGCCCATATTTACGGTGAACGATGTGGCAAATACAGAAGCGAACGGTATCACGATAACTACCACAGCAAACAGTCCGGTCAGTACCGTGAGCGGTATGCGCCATTTTCCGAGATCAACTGTGTTCGGACGCACTGATTTTCCGGATATCGTTATGTAGTCGCGCTTTCCGATAACGAAGTTCGATATGAAAAGAATCACAAGTGCCAGCACCATAAGGAATACCGCCAGCACCGTCGCATCGGTAAGCCCCTCCGCCGAGCCGACATAAACATAATCCACTATTCTTGTTGTTATCGTGTATATCTTTGCGGGAGCGCCGATTATCGAAGGTATTCCGTAACAGGAAGCGGCTGCCACAAATACCAGCAGCGTCGAAGATGCAATAGACGGCAGCATCAGCGGCAGTGTCACCGTAAACAGCATTTTAACCGGAGAAGCTCCCGATATACGCGAAGCATCTTCAAGCGACGGATCCATGTTCTCCATTGCTCTCGACAGGGTGATGAACGCGTAAGGGTAATAGAATGTCGTCAGCACCCACACCAGTCCGCCTATCGAGTAGATATCGAAAGGCGCTTCCGACAGTCCGAAAATGCTCTCAAGGAACATATTCAGCGTGCCGACTTTCGGGTTAAGCAGTCTCAGCCATGCCATAGCTCCCACATAGGGCGGCACCATATACGTCATCAGAAACAGCGTTCTGAACAGCTTTCTGCCGTAAAGATTCGTCCGCCCCACCAGAAATGCCAGCGGAAACGCGATAAGCACGCCGAATACCATTGACAGGGACGCGGTTATGAGCGTGTTCAGCACACAGCTCCAGTTCATCGAAGTCGAATATATCCGCGTGAACGCGTCGAGCGAAAAGCTTCCCTCCGCAAAGAATGCGCGTATCAGAAGGTATAACAGCGGGAACACCTGGAACACCAGCAGGAACCCGACAATAGCTATGATGAACAGCCACTTGACATCAAAATAGAACTTCTTTTTGTTTTCCACAGATGTACCTCTATAACCTTAAAAGGGGCGTACAGCATACACCCCTTTCATTATTATTATCAGCCGGGAATCGTCACGTTGTTCTGGAACATCGTGCGTATCTCGTCTCTCTGCTTGTAGCACTTCTCCCAGTCAACCGGGATAGTATTCTCCATGAGCTGAACCAGCGGGATAGCATCGTAAGGATATTCGGAAACGTCCTTTCTTACCGAGTACATCCAGCCGTTTACGATGAGCTTCTGTCCTTCGGGAGAGAGGAAGAACTTCTCGACTGCCTTTGCCGCAAGCACATTCTTGTTTGCGCTGTGTTCTTCGTCGATTATCATTATCGTGGACGGGATCGGGATGCAGCCGTCGTCGGGATAGATGACCTCAAGCTTTGAGTTTTCTTCCTGTCTCTTCTTGAGAACAGACTCTTCAAGCACCATTATTTCCTTGCATTCGCCGGTCTCCAGCTTTGTAAGCGCAACGGAGCCGGATTCGATAGCAACGTTCTGTGCATTGAGGGACTTGAAATACTCCTCGCCGTACTTGTCATAAAGTCCGACAACGGAAGAATACGCCGTACCGGAAGTGAGCGGATTGCTCATGGAGAGATATCCCTTCATATCCTGTTTTTCAGCGAAATCCTTGAAAGATGTGGGGAGTTCGTCCTTGCTGTATTTCTCGGGGTTGTAAGCGAGGACCATATTGCATACGCGGACAGGATACCAGTATCCCTCAGGGTCATAGTCGAACATGAGTTTGTCCACACCGGAGAAGGTGTACGGTTCAAGAATGCCTTTTTCCTTGAGTTCGAGGGAGTAGGAAGGCTCAGCGACCATAAGCACGTCACAGCCAAGCATTCCGGAATCCATTTCCGCAGCTATCTTGGACTGGATAGTACCGGAACCGCCCTGGAAAAACTCGATATCGAGGTTCGGGAACTGTGTCTCAAGCTCCTTTTCCATATCGTCGATGATATCTTCGTACATTGATGTGTAGATAACTACCTTTCCGGAGACCGATGTATCACCGGTAACTTCGGAACTCCCGGTTTCTGCTGCCGTATCGCTTTTACCGCAGCCTGCAGCGGAGAGAGCGATAGCCAAAGCGGCAAATGCCGCGATAATTCTCTTTTTCATAACTTTCTTCCTTTCAATTCAGGAGCATATCGGGATTCTTCCCGGACTGCTTTTCAATTTCATACGCTATTATAGCATATTTTATTTATGTTTTCAAGTCTTTTTTTTTCACCTGCATACAGAAAAAGAGCAGGCGGATAACCACCTGCCCGTTATCTGTTTTTATCGGTTGATCCTGAACCTCGAAACATGGTCTTTCAGCAGTTTCGACTGACCGGAAAGCTCTTCGCATGAAGCGGCAGTCTCCTCGGCTGTCGCAGAGTTTGTCTGGATAACCTGGGATATCTGCTCTACGCCGGAATTGATCTGCTTTATGGATTCGTTCTGTTCCGCACTCGCCGCGGCTATCTTCTCGATAAGCACAGCTGTCTGCGAGGACATATCCTTTACTTCCTTCATCGACTCGGCTGTCGCAAGCGCTATCCTGCTGCCGTTATCGACTGCCTCGATCGCGGCATGAATAAGGGACGATGTGCTCTTTGCAGCTTCATCTGATTTTCCGGAAAGATTTCTGACTTCATCAGCAACCACGGCAAAGCCTTTTCCCGCCTCCCCTGCTCTTGCAGCCTCAACCGCCGCATTCAGAGCAAGGATATTTGTCTGGAACGCGATATCCTCGATAGTCTTGATGATCTTCTCTATCTCCTGCGACGTGGTGCTTATATCGCTCATCGCCTGAACCATGCTCTGTATCTCGCTGTCCTGCTGATTTACCTTGTCCTGCGTCAGTCTGGACAGATTTCCGGCTTCCGACGCGTTCTGCGCAGTATTCGCTATCTGCGAGGAAACTTCTGCGATAGTAGCGGATATCTGCTGGATAGCGGAAGCCTGTCTTGTGGTTCCGTCCGCAAGGGACTGGGAGCCCTCCGCCATCTGGCTGGAGCCGTTGAATACCTGTGAGCTTCCGTCGTCGATATCCGACATGATACTGCTCAGCTCGTCAAGGATAAGATTCATGGAATCCCTGATCTTTACAAAGTCTCCGGTATATTCCACTGAAGGAGAAACTGTCAGGTCGCCCTTTGATACGGCTGTAAGGACATTGGAAATATCATCTGTATAGGTTCGCATTGCGTCAATGCATTTTCCGAACTCTGTGCAAAGTACACCTATTTCATCATCGGAATTGTAGTCGAGCCGTACCGAAAGATCGCCGTTTGCTATAAGCGCAGCGTCTGCCGCAAGCTTTTTGAGAGGACTGAGCTGACGGAGCAGTACCACAAATACAATACCCACACCGCATACAAAGAATATTATGAACATAACAAGGAATGTAACGCCGAGATCGCCGAGCGCGCCTTCTATGTCGTTTCTCGGCAGTATGTAGCCTACTGTCCAGCCTGCATTATCGAGCTTTTTGAATGTAAAATATTTGTCGGTGCCGTCATAATCTTTATATATACCGATACTTACATCATTTCCGAGAGATGACATGACCTTTGCATAATCGCCCTGCGCGTCCTTTACCGATGTAAGCTTACCGTCTTTTGTCGGCATATACGAGCTGTTGGAATGAACAAGGAAATTACCGTCGCCGTCAATAAGTACCGGATATCCGTTTTCGCTCAGCTTCATCTTGCTTACGAGCTGTATTACGGTATCGAGAGTAATATCGCAGCCGAAAACGCCCGCGAACGTTCCATTCTCCCGTATCGGTGCAGCTACCGTAAAAATCATTGCTCCTGTCGCGGTATCGACATAAGGAGCGGTGTATATAGCCTTGTTTTGTGCCTTTGCGGACTGATACCATGCGCGTGAGGTCGCGTCAAAGCCTTCCGGCAGTGTTGATGTGTCAGTAACCGCCATATACAGCGAGACGTCTTCATAAGCGGTATAGCAGTCGAGCAACGCGCTGTTTAGCAGCATAACGCTGTCTATGAACTCGTCATTGCGTGTATGTTCTGACACGAAATAACCGATATTTCCGGCAGCGTTCGCCTGCGATACAGCAAAATCTCCCTGCTCACCCAGCCATGCATTCACCTGTTCGGCACAGACAAGAAGCGCCTGCTCTGACTCGACTGAAAGTGTTTCGCTGACCTTATTGTAGGAAATTATGTACCCGATAACAGATACACATAACAGCATTACCGTTGTCACGGCAATTACCGTGATCGGTACAGATTTCTGTAAGCCCATTCTTTTTTTCATAAAAAGATATACCTCCCGGAAAGAATAGACATGAATGATATTAAGATACACCATTTTGTATTATATCAAAAACTACACCTTTTGTCAACAAATCTGATGTAAATTTTACATATCGTAAATACCCCCGCGCCTTTCAATAACTGCTTTTGAGCTGCTTCAGGAAAAGCTCTGCGATCGGAGAAAACACCTGATACTTTTCCAGATAATATACATCTTCGTTTCAAGAGCCGGGGTTATCGGACGAAAGCAAAGCCCGCTGCCCTCACTCGTATCAATGAGATGATCGAATGTAAGAAGATATCCGAGCCCTTCCCTTACGAAAACCGAGCCGTTATACGACAGGTTGAACGTACCGGCGAAATTGAGCCGGTCGATATTCTCCCCGCACCAGCGCGGAAAGTCATTGGCGATAGACTGCTCGGAACAGAACAGAGGAAGCCCGTACAGATCGTCGAATGCTATCTCGTCCTTCTCCGAAAGCGGACAGTTCTCCGGCATCACCACTCCCCACCTGTCACATTCCGGCACTGTGAGGTAGTTGTACTTCGACAGGTTCGGCGGCTCGACGATCACCGCAAGATCGAGGATTCCCCGGTCAAGCCGCTCCGCAACCGGCTCGGTGTCACCGCTGAAAATGCGGAACACAAAGTTTGGATACTGCTCCTTGAATGCTTTTATGCTCCGGGCAAGGTACTTTATCAGAAAGCTTTCCGCGCAGCCGATCCTTATCTCGCCGCCGGTTATGCTGTCAAGACGGCTGAATTCCTCAACGGTCTTGTCGGTAAGATCGAGTATATCCTCCGCGCGCCGCCGCAGAAGCATGCCCTCGTCCGTAAGGTGCATACTCTTGTTTGTGCGCACGAACAGCGAATGCCCGAGTTCGTCCTCAAGCTTCTTTATCTCCTTTGACAGCGAAGGCTGCGATATATGCAGCTTTTCCGCCGCCCGTGTCATATTCTCTTCCCTTGCTATCTCAAGAAAATAGCGTAAGATCCGTATCTCCATAATGCACCTCCGCAGTTTGCTGTTATCATTATAGCACATTTTGTCATTCCTGTAAAGAATAACAAGCGATAACAAACAGGTATTTTACATATCAGAAATTCTGTGTTATACTGAATACAGAAAACGGGGTGAGGATATGGCAGCAGCAAACGACCGTGCGGCGGTCATTGCCGAAAACCTTTCGGACGCCGGGCTTGATGAAAACAGCATTGCGGATTGTCTGAAAATGCTGGACAGCGAACAGTATGCTGCACTTGAAAGGCTTCTCGCCGGACACAGGAAGGAGCTGCTTGACCGGGTGCATGAATATGACCGGAAGATAGACTGCCTTGACTTCTTCACCTACAGCATCAGAAAAGAACTAAACGGAGGTACTGCAAAATGACAGAAGAAAAGCTCGTATTAACGGAAGAATGGGACAAGACTTTCCCGAAGTCCGACAAAACCGAACACCAAAAGGTCACATTCCACAACCGCTACGGTATCACTCTCGCAGCCGATATGTACACGCCCAAGGGCGTTTCCGGCAAGCTTTCCGCGATAGCTGTCTGTGGTCCCTTCGGCGCTGTAAAGGAGCAGTGCTCCGGTCTGTATGCGCAGACGCTGGCTGAACGCGGATTCCTCACTGTCGCATTTGACCCCTCATTCACCGGCGAGAGCGGCGGTCAGCCAAGATATATGGCATCACCCGATATCAATACGGAGGACTTCTCTGCCGCTGTGGACTTTCTTTCCGTACAGGATAACGTTGACCCCGACAAGATCGGCATTCTCGGCATCTGCGGCTGGGGCGGAATGGCGATAAATGCTGCCGCGGCAGACACCCGCATCAAGGCGACTGTTGCTTCCACTATGTACGATATGACCCGCGTGAATGCAAAGGGCTACTTCGACAGTGAGGACAGCGAAGAAAAGCGCTATGAGAAGAAGGCCGCGCTGAACGCACAGCGTATCAAGGATTACAAGTCCGGCGAATACGAGCTCGGCGGAGGTGTGGTTGACCCGCTTCCCGATGACGCGCCCTACTTTGTGAAGGACTACTACGACTACTACAAGACTCCCCGCGGATATCACAAGCGTTCCCTCAACTCCAACGGAGGCTGGAACAAAACAGGCTGTCTTTCATTCATCAATATGCCGATCCTGCAATACTCAAACGAGATACGAAGCGCAGTCCTCATCGTTCACGGCGACAAGGCTCATTCCTGCTACTTCGGCAAGGACGCTTACGCAGATATGACCAGGGACAGCAAATACACAGCCAACAAGGAACTGCTCATTGTCCCCGGCGCATCGCATACAGACCTTTATGACGGCGGCAAGGATAAGGTGATCCCTTTCGACAAGATCGCCGGTTTCTATACCGCAAACCTTTGATCTTACACAGGTACGGTCAATAATAAAGCTCCGTCCGGATCGTTTCCGAACGGAGCTTTTTGTGTTTTCGGCATTAATCATCTGCCAATACAATTAGAATCCCAATAAAAAATTATTCAAAATAACTAAAAAGGGCTTGAAATTGTCAGAATAATATGATATAATATTTATATATATAGCACTTAACCGGACACTTAGACAGACTTATTATAGCTGTCAGCCAGCGAGGTACTTATATGGACAGAGAGAGAATTGAAAAGTACAATATCCTGTTCGAGCGAATGATCGACGCTATGACGGATATGAATAATTTTGACCGCGAAGAATTTATTGCTGTGCTGCATGAGATCTGCGCCTTTTTTGACATTTCCAAGGGAGTAACGGAATTCTACAGCAGTCTGAGTGCGGAAAAAGCCGGAGAGGGAGAGGTACTGATAGATCACGATGACGGCAGGGGCGAAGGAAAAGTCGCTGTATTCCGCAGGACGATCACTCCCTCAAAGACCGTTATAAAAAGTACGCTGTACAAGGCGGAAGATTCCGAGAACCTTTCCGATGAAGAATACCGGAAACTCGATCTCATGCTGAAAGCCATGCTCAGCTTTATAAGCAGAAACAGGCTCCAGTCCGCGGTAGAACGTCTCGCATTCTACGATGAGACCGGATATCCCAACATAAACTTTTTCAAGCGCCGGCTTGAGATGATGAATGAAATAGGCGAGATACACGGAAACACAGTGATCCAGTTCAATCTCCGCCATTTCTCGCTTATAAATCAGGAGATCGGACGGGACGCAGGCGATGTCGTTATAAAAAACTATTATGATCTGATAAAGGATTTCTTAGGAGACAAGGGACTTATATGCCGTATAGTAAGCGATAGTTTTATTGCGGTGTTCAGAAATGACCTTATTAAATTCATTCTCCAGATACTTGAAGGATTCCCTGTTATCTACGACAAGCAGAACGAAAAGCGCGTTCTTGTTTCCGCCAGCGCCGGAATATATGTTATCCCGGACGATTATGTTTTCGAGCGCCCTGACGATATTATCAACAATGTCGGAAGCGCCGCGCAGGACGCAAAATATGAATTCAACGGCGATTCGGTCGTTTATTACACCGAAAAGATTCATGTAGAGAAAGAAAAGGAAGTGCGCATCCGCAGATTTTTCCGTGATGCTCTCAAAGAAAACGAGTTCAAGGCTTTCTATCAGCCGAAAGTAGATATCACCACCGGAAAGATCGTGGGGGCGGAAGCGCTCTGCCGCTGGGTCATCGGAGATAAGACAGTTCCGCCCGTTGACTTCGTGCCTATACTCGAAAAGAGCACCGATATATGCCTGCTTGATTTCTATATGCTCGACGCGGTCTGCAAGGACATAAGGCGCTGGCTGAACGAGGGGAAGAATGTTGTAAAGGTGTCTGTAAATCTGTCCCGCAAGCATCTTGTTGATGTGGATCTCACAGAACATCTTATGAAGATAATCAGCGACAACAAAGTACCGCACAGATTTATCGAGCTTGAGCTTACCGAGACCACCACCGAAGTGGAATACACCAATCTGAAGCGTATCGCAGATGACCTGCAGAAGGAAGGCATTTCCATTGCTGTTGACGATTTCGGCGTGGGCTACTCCTCCCTCAACCTTATCCGCGAGATACCGTGGGACGTTATGAAGCTTGACCGGTGCTTCATACCTTCGGAGGAGAACTACGGCGTAACCGAGCTTATGTTCAGACACGTTGTTGCTATGGCGCAGGCTATGGGGCTGGACTGCGTGGCAGAAGGCGTTGAAACGGAGAAACAGCTTGAGATCCTCAAGGACAACGAATGCCGCATAGCACAGGGATTTTACTTCGACAAGCCCCTCCCCGTTGATGAATTTGAGGCAAAACTCGGAGAATTTACATACAGTATCCCCGATTTTCTGAAAAACTGGTAATTAACAACGGCACGGGATTCCCGGGCCGTTTCAGTCTGGTCAGGAGGCGCTTCGCTTGAGATCGGGGGAAACCTTTCTGAAGAAAGGTTCTCCCCCAAACCCCTTTCCAAAGACTTTTGATCGCTTCGCGTTTATTTACAGAAATGCTGTATAATTAATAAATATACTGTATATTCTCCATGAATATCATCGGGTGAGCCGTGCAGAATTTCGTCTGCTTCATATACATTCCGAGCGTGACATCGCTGTCGTCAATGCAGACTACCTTTTCGGGAGGAAAGTCTCCGAAATGCTCTCTTACTATCCGTTCCGCAAGCGCCGGCTTTTCATCTATCTCAAGCGTATAGTAACAGTGGCTTTCCGGTATCCCGTAAAGTCTTCCGAGCATCTCCGACTTCCACTTCTCATGCCCGTGAGGCTCTTTGGAAATGCAGAATATCCTGTCCGTCCCATGTTTCTGTATATAGTTGTACATGGGGATAAGCCGTTTGCAGTCGGCATAGATATTTACATCTCTGAACTCCGGCGTGAAGTCAAGTTCATGGTGCGCGTGGTATTCTCCGTAATTGTAGCTTGTGAGCGTTCCGTCAACATCGAACAGAACCACCGTATCGTCCTTATTCAGCAATTCCCATACCTTATTCATTCTTTTGCCCCCATTCCATATAAGCATTATACACCGGAATACACCTGCTGTCAATTCCGTGATCTGTCTTTTCCCTGCTTTCTGACGAAATAATAATTGCATTCATCGGAACGTCTTTCATCAAAACTATATCCGCTCCAGCGGAATTCTTTCGCCTGTTCGGGAGACTTTGCGTCTGTCTCTGCAAGAAACCGCACCATTTCTCCTCTTGCCATTTTGCAGTAAACGCCTTTCTGGACAACCTCCTCTTCATTTCCCTGCTCTGTCTCGCCGAAAATGAATGTTATATACCTGTCACCGGGCTGGAGGTATTTTTCAATGCACTTCGCATACTGAGCAGATGCAAGATTAAGTATGATACGGCTGTCATCAACAACTTCGCTGTAAAGCGAACCGCCCCAGAATTCATACAGACTTCTGTAACCGTCAAGCCCGATCTTCGCATTCATTTCAAGGCGGTACGGCACCACCCCGTCCATTGGCTTCAATACGCCGTAAAAGCCGGAAATGATACGGAGATTCTGCTGGATATACTCGTACTGATCCGTATCAAAAACCGTCGAGCCCATGTATGTATATTGTATCCCGTCATAAGCAAGTATCGCCGGAGTAAGCTCCCTGTACAGATCCATTTTCGCAAACCGTTCCGAATTCAGTGCAGCGATCCTGTCATTGCATTCCCAGAGCTTCTTCTGCTCCTCATACGTCAGACCTGCGATCCATTGTTTCAGCGCCTCTGTCTTTTCCATAAAAACGGGTGTTCCGGTATTTCCGAAAGTGTCTGTATCGACCCGCATCTGCTTTGCGGGTGCAATGATTATCCTCAAAATATGCGCTCCTTTCAGTCCTCGTGAGGAAGCGGAATACTGCTGTTACCGGTCTGAATACATCTTTGAAATGCTTTCAAGCATTCCCAGAAACCTTTTGCGTATATCCGACGGTCTTACGATCTCCACACTTTCGCCGTATTTCAGCACCCACAGACAGAACCTGTCATTAATACCGGCTTTTACGCGGACGAGAACGCTGTCCGCATTGTCCTTGTCATCGCTGAAACTGCCGTATTCGCCAAGCTGTTCGAGCATCTCGTCAAGCAGATAACGCTTGACACGCAGTGTAACATACTCGAAATGATCGGGAGCGAACATATCCGCAACAAATCCGTCATACTTCCTGTCATCGGGGATCTTCTTCCGGCTCTTTGCGCCGCCGACAATATCCTTCATGCGGTCGATGCGGTATGTACGGAACTGCTCGTTTTCCTCGTTGAAGCAGCGCAGATAGAAATGCTCGTCAAAGTACACCACCCGTACCGGTATCATCTCGCGGTTCTTGCTGTAATAGTTCATCTGCTTTTTCGTGTCGAACTTGCCGTACTGGAAGTTTATCTTCCTGCGCTCGGAAATGATTCGGTGTATCTTGTCGAGGTTTTCAAGCAGGTCAAGAGACGGCGCGGCGCTGCTATTCAGCGATATACGGCTGATAAGGTTCCGTATCTCCGCGTCGGTGCACATACCCTCAAACTTGTGTATAAGCTTCTTTTTCTGCTCAGCGGAAAGGAACTTATTGATCGAGATCGAATCCACCATAAAGCGTATCTCATTGAATGTGAAGCCCTTGTCGATAAGGCTGTAAAGTGCTGTGTTATGCGGACCGTTTACCCTGCGGATATCGTTGCCGGCTGCACAGAGCCTGTCGATATCACGGCGAATGGTGAGCGGGGACACATCGGTCAGATTAGCAGTCCTCGCAAGGTGATCCTGTATGTCCTTGCAGGTGGCACTGTGTTCCTCATCGGTGTTCCTGCACAGGTAGTCATATATGTAGATTATGCGTTCGTGTTCCATAGGCCCGCCTCCGCGTGTTTATACTATATTTCTATCGAAATATAGTCGAATTCACAATTCACAATGCACAATTCACAATTATGGAGCGCGCTCTGCGCGCATTTCTGAATCGTGACGAAATTACTTGTTTTGTCTGCTGATAGATACTAATTCAGTATTATAAATCAATTATACCACTTTGCCCGCTGAAAATCAACAAAATGTATTGATAAATGAAGGGAAATGTGCTATTATTGTTTTATCATGAAATGAGTCACCGATGATATTCAGCGCAAAGGAGACGCAATGTACAGATATATACTCTTTGACCTGGACGGGACACTGACCGATCCCGGACTCGGAATAACAAACTCGGTCATGTATTCGCTGAGAAAATTCGGCATATCGGAAAGCGACAGAACCTCTCTGTACAGATTCATAGGTCCTCCGCTGAGAGAGTCATTTGAGACTTTCTACGGCTTTTCGCGCGAACAGAGCGAGCTTGCGGTCAAGTATTACCGCGAATATTTCAAGGACACCGGAATATTTGAAAACACTGTGTATGACGGTATCACAGACTTGCTTAAAGAGCTGAAAGAGCGCGGCAAAATTCTTGCTGTAGCCACATCAAAGCCGGAGATATTCGCCGTCCGTATTCTGAAACATTTCGGGCTTTACGGGTATTTCGATCATGTTGCCGGTGCGACAATGGACGACAGCCGGAGCAAAAAGGCAGATGTCATAAAGTACGCGCTGGGAAAATGCGGTATAGCGTCAGCATCGGAAGCGGTAATGGTCGGCGACAGAAAGCACGATATTACAGGCGCAAACGAAAACGGCATAGATTCAATAGGCGTGCTTTACGGTTACGGCGATCTCGGAGAACTACAGGAAGCCGGCGCATCATACATAGCCGCCGAACCTGCGGATATTCTTAAATTCATATAAACAAAAAGAGAAAAGACAATGAAAACTGAAAACAACAAACGCAGCGGGATAATTCTCGGCTGGCTGAAAATAGTGGCAGGACTGCTGGTTTTTTCGTTCGGTGTACATCTTACCATATACGCCAATATCGGTCTTGCTCCGTGGGACTGCCTCGGTATGGGAATTGCAAATCACACCCCCTTCAACTATGGGATTTCCATGACGATAATAGCGGTGACAATTCTGATAATAGATGTTCTGCTGAAAGAGCGGATAGGCTTCGGAACGGTAATAGATGCGCTGCTTACCGGCAATTTCGTACAGATGTTCAATTCTGTGGATCCGCTTCCGCCTAACGAAAACATCTGGATCGGCATTGCGGTAATGCTGGCAGGATTTGTTTTTATGGCGCTGGGTATGTGGATATATATGAGCGCGGAACAGTGCTGCGGTCCCCGCGACGCGCTTCTGGTAGCACTCGGCAAACGTCTGCCGAAAATACCGATAGGGATTGTGGAGGTGCTGCTGTGGAGCGGAGTATTGCTTGTCGGCTGGCTTCTCGGCGGACAAGTCGGCATCGGTACGCTTATCAGCACATTCGGAGCCGGTCTTGTGATGCAGCTCGTTTACTCGCTTATCCGTTTCGAGCCGAGAGAGCTTAAACACAAGGGGCTGTTTGAGACGGTACGGATACTTTCGGGGAAAAGAATTGACCCGTGAAATTTTGTGCAGATGAGGTATTTCATGGTTTACGAAAAAGCAGGAAACAATGAAATAAAAGAACTGACGGAATTAAGGATCGAGTATCTGATCGAAGATCACGGCGATATACCCGAGGATAAATTACGGATCATCGCCGGCAGCCTTCCCGACTATTTCAGAGATCATCTTAACAAAGACCTGTTTGTCTATCTGTGCAGGACTGACGGAGTTATTGCAGGCTGCTGCTTTCTGTACATTTCGGAAAAGCCCCCGAATCCCTCATTCATCAACGGCAGGACAGGGACAGTTCTGAATGTATATACAAGACCGCAGTTCAGAAGAAAAGGTATTGCGGGCGGACTTATAAAAAATGCTGCTTGCCGGATCCCCAAAAATGGGACCTGATTATGTGGAACTTAAAGCTACAGATGCGGGTTATCATCTTTACAGAACGCTGGGATTTGAAGATGCCGCTTCAAAATACCACAGCATGAAATTTATTATCGACAAGCGGAACGATATATAGCACAAACAGCTTCGGAACGCATTTCTATGCGCTCTGAAGCTGTTTTATTCTTTGATGCAGTCACACTTTTTCCAGCACTGCGACAGCGGCATAATGCAGGATATCGAATTCCGGCGGCGCTGTCTCTGACAGCAGTTTTTTATGCTCGTTCTCCCACACATCTATCTGCTCCGCTGAAAGCGATGCTCCTATCCCGCGGCAGGACTTCATTCTGCCGTTCCAGCCGTCAGCGGTGAAATGAACGTTGAGCTTATATTCATCACGATACACGATCCTGAACTTTTCATTCCAGCATTCCGGAATGAATACCGGGTGCATCGTTTCCCCGCAGCCGCTCCATTCGGGATTGTATTTAAGCACAAGTTTCTCGCTCACTTCCGCGATCTTATCTTCATACGGAAGCCATGCCATATACAGGACAAGGATACGCCCGCCGGGTTTTAACATACGATATATAAGCGGCATCACTTTCTCGTGATCGAAATACCAGATACACTGGCAAGCCGTGATGACATCGAATGAATTATCCGGGAAATCAAGCTTCTCCGCCGGCACAGCAAAGTAATCTATGTCCATTCCCTCCGAAAGCAGACGCGCCTGTTCTATCTGATTTTCGGAAATATCGGTGCCTGTCCATTTCGCCCCGTAACGGTACATATTCCTCGGAAGTACGCCTGTTCCGGTACCGATATCGAGAACATTCTGCCCCTTTACACACAGACCCATTCCGACGATCTTTTCATAGAACTCCGGCGTATAGATGTCACGGTATTTAGCGTAATCGGAAGATGTTCTGCCGAAATCAAATGCCTTTCCGCTGTCGATATTGCTGATGTTCATTTACTCTCCTCAATGACTGTTTATGTATCCGATCACCGGCTCAATGTACTTTCTGTCCGTCCAGTCGCACTTGCTGCCGCCTGCCTCCATAAGCGCCTTTTCCCATACTTCGAGATCTTCGGGAGCCTTTTTGGCTACAGCTTTCCGCAGCATACCGCACAGCGTTCTGTCCGTAAACGACATAGCTTCCATGTCATAGGAACCCCGTCCGTAAAACAGCGGTATCTCTGCAAGCGCTTCCTTCATATTGTGGTTTCTTATCTGCTCAAACGCGCCTTCATCATAGGGCGAAGCACCGCAGCAGAATACAAGGATCTTTTTGCCGGATAACCTGCCTATGTTCTTTTTGAGGAAGGAAAGCCCGGAAATGCCGGAAGCATAGATACCGCCGCACAAAACCAACGTATCATGATCGGCAGTCTGCTTTATGTCGGCTTTTTTCAGCTCGATGCACCCGAATCCGGTTTCTTCCGATATCCATTCCGCGTATTTCTTCGCTGCGCCGTACTTTGACTGATACAGAACTATCCCGCTCATATTATTACTCCGTTATTCTCAATTTTTATTTTCTTATACTCGACCTTCTCCGACTGCAAGCCGTCAAAAGAAATATCTTTGCCTTTAAGGTACTTGTCGAAAAAGGTGATGTGGCAATATTCGAGATGTCTGAACATTTCTTTAGGTTCGAGCTTTCCAGAAATGAACTTAACGGGAATAAAGAACTTCGCATCAGTGAATCCTATGTGCGCCATATCATCAAAAATGACGTGATATGTATCGGCATTCGTATTCAGCAGCGGTTTTGTCTCGGCATTCACATTCTGCCGGCAGCTTATCTGACAGAACGGCATTTCCATTGTCTCTTCCGGAAAATCACCGAACATCGCACCGTCAATATTGATACCGCAGGAAAATTCGTCATTACTGCGGCAGAGATAGTATGCCGTGCAGCCGCCGAGGGAATGCCCGGTAACACCTATACCGCGGCTGAGATCAATGCTGTCGGCATATCTTTCCTTCACTGCTTCAACTGCTTTTTCGATATCTTTTCCCCACTCCTTTGTCCGACCTTTCAGAAACGGGGTGTATTTGTTCTGAAACTCGTCAAACTTTTCATCAGCTTCGGCATATCCGAGTTTCTTCTTCATAAGCTTGTTCTGAGCGAGTACCGCACCTGCCATGCTTGTGTACATCGCTTTGTTTATACGCTTGTCAAGCCGATCCGTCGTTCCGTCATCATAATCGTTCTCAAGGGCTTCGTGAGCATGACCGACAGAAGCGACTATATAGCCGCGGCTCGCAAGTGCGCACAGCAGAAATGTGTTGCACTCGACATAAGCATTATATCCCATGCTGAACATTATCAGCGGAAATTTCCTGTCTGAAACGATCGGAACATCTTCGTAATACTCGGCGCAGTTCATATCATCACTGACATTTCTTATGTGATACGCTTTAATAAGCGCCGCCTTTTTTGCATCTGAAAATATCGCCGCGAATTTCTTTCCCGCGACAGTCTCCCTGTTTACAGGATAGTACATTCTTACGGCGATCTTCCTGTCCTCTGTGCCGTCATCAACGACCATTTTTCTGCCCTTATCGACTACGGTAAAGCATTTCGTTCCTACTGCAAATTCTCCTGAAGTGTAACCGGAAGGCGCAGTTATTCTTTCTTTTGCCGACATACTTTCACCTCATTTTTCTATCTTCTTTTTCATAACATCGTAACAGAGATGATCGCCGAAATAGGTATCTTCACAGTGATACTCTGCTTCTTTGTATCCGCGTTCAAGATATATCTTTTTCGCGGAAAGCGATGCGTCAACTTTGATCTCATCATAGGATTTACCGATCTCGTTCTCCGCAAAGTCGATCAGCTTCCTGCCGTATCCCCTGCCCTGATATTTCGGAAGAACAAACCACCTGCAAATCTCATTTTTCTTTATCGTAACAGTACCCACTGCCTTCTGTTCATCATCGTATATCAGATGAACACAACCTTCCGAGATATCGGAGGAAATGCTTTCGACGCTGTGGTGTCTGATAAAGAATGTGACGGTTCCCGCGGGGTAATAATGCGGGTATATCTCCGCGATCGTTTTGTGGGTTATTTCCTTAACCGCATCAAGATCCGATGCCTTTGCCTGTCTGATATCCATGCTGCCCTCCTGCGACAATTCGTCTTTCACCTGCCCGGCGAACCGGGTCATGTAATTAATTACTGATATTAATTATACCACATTCAGAGATATATTGCAACAGAAATAAAAAAGCAGTACAGATTTACTGTACTGCTTTTCAGATACTTGATAATTAAGTCTCGAGATAACCGAAGTTGGACTTACCGGACTTCTTGATCTTGTACATCGCGTCATCTGCCTGACCGATGATCTCTTCAACTCTCTTGGTGTTGTCTCTGATAACGGAGATACCGATAGAAACATTGACTGTGAAGTGATCTCCGGAGTCGCTGTCAAAGCCTTCTTTAAGGGTCTTGAGTATGCTCTCGGCAATAAGCGACGGATCGTTGGTATCAGCGTCCTTGATACAGATGATGAACTCATCACCGCCGTAACGTCCTACCATACCCTTATCACCGACTGCGTTCTTAAGTGTAGTAGCGGTAAAGCGGAGTACCTGGTCACCGGTTGCGTGGCTGTACTGGTCATTGTAGAACTTAAAGTCATCGATATCAACGAACAGGATAGCGAACTCGCTCTTTCTTGCGGCGATAAGCTCGATCTCGTTGTTGATCGCAACTTCGATAGTCTCACGGTTGAATACATTTGTGAGGGAGTCGAAGGAAGCTCGTGCCGTAAGAACATTCTCGCTCTTCTTTGCACGGTCGATATCAACGATAACGCCGACGATCTTTATGGGCTTGCCATCCTGATCAAGAATGGACGATGTACGGATAAGAACCCATATATAGTCGCCGTAGATGTTCTTGATACGGTACTCATTATGCTTGAAGTTCTCGCCCTTTTCGAGCTTCTGGAGGTCAGCCGTATATCTGTCAGCATCTTCGGGGTGGACCTTACACTTGATAAGGAAGCTGTCCGCGAAGTGATCGGAAGGAGCGCGGTAGCTGAACTTCTTGTTGAAGTTGTTGGAGAATGTAACTTCCTTTGTAGAAAGGTTCCATTCAAAGATGATATTGTCGGACATGTCGATGATCGTTCTGTAACGGGACTCGCTGACGATGATGTTATCGACGATATCATTGAATACTCGTGCAAGATCGCCGTACTCGTTCTTGGACATTATATCCACACGCGCGTCATGATCGCCGCGGCTGATCTTGATAAGTATATCCTGTATTTTGTAGAGGGGCTTTGTTACGATCACGATAAGAATGATAGCTGCTGCGAGGAAGATTATGATAAGTGCGACTGCAACGCCTGTAACTGCGCCGTAGCTTGAGGAAGAAGCCTGGATAGCTCTTGCTGTTTCCTGGTAGGAAACCGACTTCCAGCCGCTGTCAGTAGCCGAAACATAAGCCACTACAGTACCGTCCGCATTGTAGTTCTTGGAGGGAGCAGCTGTTGCTGCCTTTACAGCGTCCTTATACGGTGCGCACTGTGCGGTAGCATCGTTCTGATCGTAGTTTCCGCCGTAAGTTTCACCAGCAACGCCTGTTGCGATAGAATTGAGGGGATCTACTACGAAAACAAGTCCCTTGGACTGCTTGATGATGTTGGAGATACCTGTGTTCTTGAACACAAGACCAACATTATAGTTGTTTACCTTGCTCTTTACGGAAACGCCGTAAGTGTTCTTTCCGTCCTCATTGAAGAACACGGGAACATTATCCTGTGCATTTACCTCACAAGCTCCTGCTGCATTTGTGACTGTTTCCGCAACAGCACCTGCCTTGAGCACGATATTGTTGCTGCCGTCATAAACGACTGCACTTGAAAGTGTACCGCTTGTTACGAGAGAGTTCAATGCATTTTCCGCCGCGGTATATTCTGCGCTTCCGGAGCTGAATGTACCGGAAGTGAACTTCTGTACAGCGGGCATAGCTGTGATAGTGTTGTATCTGTCGGTGATATCCTTGGTGTAGCGGTCAAGGTTTGACGCCTGCATTGAGGACACATCGGCAAGGTACTTGTCGAACATCGACTGTGACGTTGACGAGAGCTGGAGATTGAGGAACACACTGAAAGCTGCCATAGTAGCAATAAGAAGTAATGCGGCAACGATCATCAGTTTCATTTTGACTTTCATATCTGTAGAACACGCTCCAATTCAATATGATGTATGGGTAATCACCATTTAATATATAATATCACAAAAAAAGCAAAATGTAAATATTTTAGCAAGATTTTGTAACTTTGACTTAATTCAACGATTGAATTTTGTTAGTTTTGACCATATGTTTGCACATAAATATGCTCCCCGCACCCACATTCAGCTGAGCACGGGGAGCCGATATCACATTCCGAAATTCTTTTTGAGATCGTCGGTAAACTTTTTCAGTCTTTCCGAGAATCCGCTTTTCTTCTCATAGTTCTTTTCTGTGAGCTGCTCGGAGAAAGCTATAAGCGCATCTTTCTGCTTCTTGTTGAGGTTCTTCGGCACTTCCAGCACTACCTTGACGAGCTGATCGCCTCTTCCGTCACGCTGGAGGCGCTGAACGCCCTTTCCGCGGAGTCTGAAAATGGTATCGGGCTGCGTTCCCGCCGGAACGGTGTAAGTAACATTTCCGTCGATAGTCGGCACGGTTATCTCATCGCCGAGCACCGCCTGGGAGTATGTTATCGGGATCTCCGTCCAGATATCGAAGCCCTTTCTCTCAAAGAGAGCGTCCTTCTTTACAAAGATCTTGACATTGAGATCGCCGCGCTGACCGCCGTTCTGACCCATATTACCCTGCCCTGCAACGCGGAGGATCTGTCCGTCATCTATGCCGGCGGGGATATTTACTGTAACGGTCTGTCTCTTCTGCACACGTCCCGTACCGCGGCAGGTCTGGCACGGAGAATCTATGGTCTTACCGCGTCCGCCGCACTTGGTACATGCTCTTGTGGACTGCATACTGCCGAACAGGGTACGCTGGGTGAAGCGTATCTTTCCGGTGCCGCCGCACTCGGAGCAGGTCTTGGGCGTTGTACCCGGCTGTGCGCCGTTTCCGTTACAGGTGTCGCAAACCTCGGAACGGTTTACCTCTATACTTGCGGAAACGCCCTTGCAGGCTTCCATAAAGCTTATCGTGTAGCTTGTCGATATATCGGAGCCGCGTCTCGGAGCATTCGGATTTGCGCTTGCTCTCGAAGAACCTCCCATACCGCCGAAGAACGAATCGAAGATATCTCCGAGGTCTATGCCGTCTTCCGACGAGAATCCGCCGCTGAAACCGCCGAATCCTCCGAAACCGCCGGGTCCTCCCGCGCCGTAGGAAGGATCGACGCCGGCATGTCCGAACTGATCGTATCTCTGTCTTTTCTGCGGATCGGAAAGAACGTCGTTAGCTTCGTTTACTTCCTTGAATTTCTCCGCTGCCTGAGGATCGTCCGGGTGCAGATCGGGGTGGTACATCTTCGCCATTTTACGGTAGGCTTTCTTTATCTCGTCTTCCGTAGCGCCCTTCTGTATGCCGAGGACCTCATAATAATCACGTTTTTCCGCCATACTTACCTCCTCACTCCGTACTGCGGAGTGACTGTTGTGAAATACAGCACAGTGCTATCGGGCAAAATACCCGACAGCACCCTGCTTCGTTATAGGATCTTTTTATCAGTTGGCATCTTTAAAATCCGCGTCAACAATGTTGTCGTCGGGATTGCCGCCCATAGAGCTTGTGCCCTCGCCCTGTACGTCGGGACCTGCTGCTCCGGGCTGTCCGCCTGTCTGCTGATATACTCTCTGTGCTACTTCGTAGAAAGCCTTCTGGAGTTCGTCCTTGGCGTTCTTGATAGCGTTGATGTCGCTGCCCTTGAGAGCTTCCTTGAGCGCATCGAGCTTCGGGTTCACAGCGTCCTTGTCGGACTGTGTTACCTTATCGCCGAAGTCGTTCATGGACTTCTCTACCTGATATACCATCTGGTCAGCCTCATTGCGGGCATCTATCTCTTCCTTCTTCTTTGCGTCCTCAGCAGCATAAGCTTCTGCGTCCTTTACCGCGCGGTCGATATCTTCCTTGCTCATATTGGTGGAAGCTGTGATGCTGATGTGCTGTTCCTTGCCTGTACCAAGATCCTTTGCGGAAACATTGACGATACCGTTCGCGTCTATATCGAACGTAACCTCGATCTGCGGTACACCTCTGGGAGCGGGAGCGATTCCGTCGAGACGGAAGGTACCTATGGACTTGTTGTCCTTTGCGAATTCACGCTCACCCTGGAGGATATTGATATCAACGCTGGGCTGATTATCAACGGCTGTGGAATATACCTGTGTCTTCTTGGTCGGGATCGTTGTGTTTCTCTCGATCATTCTCGTGCAAACGCCGCCGAGTGTCTCGATACCGAGTGACAGAGGCGTAACATCGAGGAGCAGGAGACCTGTTACTTCCTTATTGAGAACGCCGCCCTGGAGTGCAGCACCCATTGCTACGCACTCATCGGGGTTGATGCCCTTGAACGGCTCCTTGCCGAGGTAGTTCTTGACTGCGTCCTGAACTGCGGGGATTCTTGTGGAACCGCCGACGAGAAGGATCTTGTCGATCTCGTTCAGCTTGAGTCCGCTGTCGCTTACAGCCTGTTTCAGCGGTCCCATTGTAGCTTCTACAAGGTCAGCTGTAAGTTCGTTGAACTTTGCTCTTGTAAGAGTTACGTTGAGGTGCTTCGGACCTGTCGCGTCAGCTGTAATATACGGGATATTTATATTTACGGAAGTGGAGTTGGAAAGTGCGATCTTCGCCTTTTCAGCTTCATCTTTCAGTCTCTGCATAGCGAACTTGTCGTTCTTGAGGTCTGTTCCGTCGCTCTTCTTGAATTCAGCAACGAGGTAGTCGATTATTCTCTGGTCAAAGTCATCGCCGCCGAGACGGTTGTTACCTGCTGTTGCAAGAACTTCCTGAACGCCGTCGCCTATCTCTATAACGGATACATCGAATGTACCGCCGCCGAGGTCATATACAACGATCTTCTGGTCATTCTCCTTGTCTATGCCGTAAGCAAGCGCAGCAGCCGTAGGCTCATTGATGATTCTGTGGACCTTGAGTCCTGCGATCTGACCTGCGTCCTTTGTAGCCTGACGCTGTGAGTCGGTGAAGTAAGCGGGAACTGTGATAACAGCGTCCGTTACCTTCTCGCCGAGGTAGTTTTCAGCTTCGGTCTTGAGCTTCTGGAGTATCATCGCGGAGATCTCCTGGGGAGTGTACTTCTTTCCGTCGATATCTACCTTGTAATCGCTGCCCATGTGGCGCTTGATGGAGATGATAGTTCTTTCGGGGTTTGTTACCGCCTGGTTCTTTGCGAGCTGACCTACAAGTCTCTCGCCGTCCTTTGTGAATGCAACGACGGAAGGAGTTGTTCTGCTTCCCTCGCTGTTTGTGATGACGGTAGCTTCGCCGCCCTCAATAACAGATACGCACGAGTTTGTGGTACCTAAGTCGATTCCTATGATTTTAGCCATAATAATTGCCTCCTGTTATTATATCTGAAATATTCAGCTTCTTTTTACCTTAACTTCAAGGTATTCACCTTTCCATTTTGCTGTTCCTCTTATAACAGACATCATATTCGTTATCTTCTGAGGAACATCACCCATTTCGCCTTCAAAAAGGAGATTATTCTCTTCGTCGTATATCTTTATAAGATTTGTGATCTCGAAATTTTCCAAAAAGGTAAACAACTTACTCATAATAACTTCCTCCTGTCATTTGCTACTGTGCCACCGAGACCATTGCGAATCTCAGCACCTTTGTTCCTATACGGTAGCCGTTCTGGAACACTGTAACGATCTTTCCGCTTTCGTGGTCATCGCTCTGCACCTGCTGGACTGCCTGGTGCATTGACGGATCGAAATCCTCTGTCGGCACCTTCTCGACTCCGAGCTTTTCAAGTGTCTCGTTGAAGGAGTCGTAGATCATCTGCACGCCCTTCTTGTATCCTTCGTCCGAGCAGTCAGCCGCCAGCGCTCTTTCGAGGTTGTCGAGCACCGGGAGGAACTCTCCCACCACTCTCGCGGTTATATCCGGCATCATCTCCGTCTTTTCCTTGGCAGTACGCTTACGGTAGTTGTCGTATTCCGCATGTTGCGCATCAGCTGATCCTTAAGCGACGCTATCTCCGCGTCCTTCGGAT
>JAFVBZ010000199.1 GCA_017479645.1 Ruminiclostridium sp.
CTTGTCCTTGTGGGACTGTGACACATCGCCGTGCCAGTGCCACACCGGGATATCCGCTTCCGCACACAGATCGTTAAGGCGCATGAACTGGTCGTTTATCAGCGCTTTGAGGGGACCGATGTAAATTGCGCCCACCGACCTCGGCATATCTTCCGAGAAAAGAGTGAGTATTGGAAAGAACGCCGCTTCCGTCTTGCCGGAGGCGGTAGAAGCCGACAGAAGCACGTTCTCGTCTGTATTGAATATAGCATCTCCCGCCGCTGCCTGTATCGCGCGGAGGGACTCCCAGTTGCTGCGGTATATGAAATCCTGCACAAATGGTGCATACCTATCAAATACGTTCATAGTCTGATATTCCCTTTATTTCAATAGTTAATGAACAGCGGCGGTGCCGAAGCCGGCGCGGGCAGTCCGCGGTTATATTCTTCAAGCGACGGGCGCAGTGGTCGTATTATGATATTCTCTACTGCGATAAATCATAATTTGCGCCGAAGCCGGCGCGGGTATATATGTATTTGGAAATTACTGCAATCAGTCCGACATTGTCACACTGTATGTAACAAGGTAGTCAGGATTTTTCACGACTTCTCCCGTTGATTTAAGGCTGTACTCTCCCGGTGCAGCACAGTCTATTGCTGTAAGATCGGGCGGAAGCCCGAATATATTTCTGTCGTTCTGCTGTATTTCGATACCGGATTCATCTGCTTTGATGACTTTTCCCCATACCTGCTTTTGTTCAACGAATACATTGTTCGCAGAATAATAGGTCAGTCCAGCCAAAATTGTTTTACCCAATAATTCATCGTATGTTTCAATCATATCACTATCCTCCTATAAATTCCGATTTATCGTCGCATCGAATAACATAATACGACCACTGCACCCGCCGCTTGAAGAATATAACTGCGGACTACGCCGCGGCGCGTTCGCCGCTCGCTTGAAGGGTATAGCCGCGGATTCGGTGCGGCGCGTTCGCCGCCTGCACTTAAATGTCGAACTCGGCAAATTCGGCGTTTTCCGACTCATCGCTGCCTGCGGGTTCGGAATACGATATGCCGCCGGAGGAGATGAAACCGGAGATCTCAATTGACGGGTTCTGGTAAACGATATCCAGCAGCTCGATAAAGTCCCGGATCACCTCACGGGGAGTGATGTGCGAATCCGAGCCTATCCGCCCGAACTCGGTCTTTATGAAAACAATAAGATCGTCCTGCGTCACACGCTGTTCATACCCGAAAAGCTGTGCGTGTATGTCCGCCAGCTTCTCCGTCAGCACCAGCATTTCCTCGTAAGTCAGCGGAACGAGATGTATGACCGGAGCCAGCATATCCTTTATCCCCTCGCGTCCGAACCGCCCTTCCGCAAGCCTTGACCGCAGCGCTTCATAGCTGTAAACTCCGCGCCTTGTATCCTCGATGCACTGCGGAGTACCGCCCATGATTATTCCGAGATGCTTTGCCTTGCCCTGGAGCGTGTCGTTGTACATCATAAGTATCTTTTCGTAATTATACTGACGGGTGATCGCATTCGGTATCTTGTAGATGTTCACAAGCTCGTCTATAAGCACAAGAAGTCCGTTATATCCCGCCATTTTGAGGAACGCGGCGAAAAGCTTGATGTACTCGTACCAGTCGTCATCGGTGATGATGATGTTCACTCCAAGCTCGGACTTTGCTTCGGTTTTAGTTGCATACTCGCCCCGGAACCATTTCGCCACTTTTGCCTTGTCCTCGTCGTTCCCGTCAATACAGGCGCGGTAGTACACTGTCAGCAGCTTTGCAAAATCGAAGCCGTGAACCATTTCGCTAAGCGAGTTCATCACGGTATAGATCTTCTTTTCAACAGCCTTTCCGAACTCCGGAGAACCCGCATCAAGTCCGGTTTCCGCCGCAGTCTCCGACTGCACCCCGCTTATCCAGCGGTCAAGTATCAGCGTAAGTGCTCCGCCGTCCGGGCAGGTCTTTGTGGACATATTCCGGATAAGCTCCTTGTATGTCGCAAGCCCCTGCCCTTTCGTACCCTGCAGTCTGCGCTCCGGGGAAAGATCGGCATCTACTACGACAAAATTTCTGTCCATAACGTGACTGCGTATCGTCTGGAGCAGAAAGCTCTTGCCGCTTCCGTACTTGCCGACTATGAACCGGAACGACGCACCGCCGTCCGCGATTATATCAACATCATGCAGCAGCGCGTCTATCTCGGTCTCTCTGCCGACTGTGATGTACGGCAGACCGATACGCGGCACTACTCCGCCTTTCAGTGAGTTTATGACAGCCGATGCTATACGCTTCGGTATCTTCATTCGTGTATCATTCCTTTCAGTTCTTCGGCATAGTCCCCAATTATTTCCGGAACGCCGCCAGAGAAGTCGATGACAGTGTCCGCGAACAGATCAAACAGCTTCTCATTCACAGAATCCGCGATAAGCGACGGCATCGTTCCCGCCGCTCTTGCCGCGCCCTCAGCGTCACCGCCGTACAAAAGGCACTGCATAAAGCGGTACTCTGTCCCGTCAAGCGGGGTATCGTTTCCGGCATGCTCTTCACATACCTGCATCTGCTCCGGTGCGGTATTGTCTTCGATACCTGCGGACATATCCTCAGTATCACTTTCCTCGTCAACTATCAGCTTTTCCCTTGTGATATCGGCGGCATGCCTTATCCCGCCGAGCTTTGCTACATCTATCTCTATCTTTGCAGCTTCTTCACGCTTTTTCTGCTCAAAGATGCCTTCTATCTCTTTTCCGATTATGCCGGTTTCGGTCTTTGTTGCCTTGCAGCCGCCCAGCCGGTGCCTGAATCCGAACCTCTTACGCATAAGGTGATCGACAGCTCTCATAAGCTCGCCCAGCTCCTTGCTGCTTTTCCTGCTGCCGTATATCATATCCGAGAACCACATTCCGTTCATGCACTCGAACTTCTGCAGCGGATCGACCTCATATACAAAACTGCGCTTGCCGGCATGGTCATAGAACACTGCGGAGGCGAACATATAATGCGGCATTCTCACACGGCTTCCGAAATACTTTTCGCAGAGAGTTTTCTTATTGTGCGAATCGTAATGCTCCGACAGTCTCCGGTATGTGCCGCAGGCAACTGTCCGGAACTCCTCCGGATATGCTTTATAAAATGTGGAACCTTCGATCTTGTATGTGGACAGCCTTACAATTGCCCCGAAAACATCTTCATCACTCCGCCCGGTGCAATCCATAAGAACAAGCACCGCTTCATCAAACGACTTGTCCTCGCTGTTATCGAGACAGCTTGCCGGGAGCCGGTTATATATGACATAATCCTTTATCCAGCGATTAAGATAGGAACGTACAGCCGATCCGGAACCGTAATGCTCATTTATCAGCGTCAGCTTCCCGTATCCCTCTTCCGGTGTACCTGCTCCGATGCCGTTCAGCAATTCGTAGATGTACAGGAATACGAACGAAACCGGTGCTTCCGGATATTCTCCTTTTCTTACGGCAGTGCGCCATGTGAAGTAGCCGCGAAGCTGCTCGGTGGTCATGCTGCCGTATGTGGGATAGTACATAATGAAGCTGCCGGAGAACGGACAGTCGTCCTCGTAGTCCTCCATGAGTTTTGCCTGCTCATAGAAGATACGTTCACGGGACTGCCAGCGGATATCATTGCGGTACGGAAGCTCACGCATCTCCTTTATCTTTTCCGGTACGCTGTTCAGCCGGACAGGTGCCGGTCTTTTCAGCGCCGATGCAGGGCGCAGTATCGGCTCATCGGTATATACTTTACCGCCGAAGGAACTGCTGTTTTTCAGCTTCTCGTCATCAAGCACAAGCGTTATGATATCATTCACATCAGCCATTACCGCACCCCCTTTCAGATCGTTGTTTATCTATTATATCATAACTTGAAGGATTTTGCAATTCCGGAAATAAAAAAGCGCCCCGAAGGACGCTTGTCAGATATTCGTATCTGTTCACATCAGACCCTCAAACGCGTCCGACATTTCGTCGTCCGAAAAGAGCAGTCCGGAAAGCTCGTCTTCCGCGGAGATCACGGGAAATGCCATTGCACGCGCTCTGTTCTGCACGGCCTGTTCCTCGGCGGTGCGGTCAAGCTCTTCAAGCTCGTCAAGACCGATAGAGTCATCAAGATCATCTTCCCCTTCCGAGAAGAAAATATCATTGCTCCCGCTGTCCGCTCTGAGATTATCCGCAACCGCATCACGGAACACGCTGTCAAAGCTCAGCGTTCCTTTTTCATTTTCTTTATCGGAAGCTTTCCGGTAAACTGAATTGCCGCCGAATGCCGTTCCGACGTTTCCTATTGCTTCGGGATATCCCATATAGGTCTCCTTTTCCGACGTGCGTTCCCGCACATTGTCAAAAACACTGTATATTGTGTACGGCAGTATCCGCCGTCCTATATCTATTGTTGTCATTATATCACTTTGTTAATCATATATCAAGACAAATTTTGAATAATATAAAATCAACAAATCCTGCTATTTTGGTAAAATCTAACAAATTTCGTCGTTTTTTATTGTGCAATAAAACATTTAACTGCCGCACGGCGCTCTTACACACTGTACGGCAGTTGATACTATTATTCCGTTTTCTGCGGTGCATGAATTATAAGTCGATCTCTATACCGCCTGCATTGCGGATCCGCAGCTGATGACAGCTTCCCTCGCCGAAGAGATCGTCCATGCCCTTGCGGTACGAGTCCGCAAGATGCTTCGGAACGAACGCCTGTATAGTTCCGGCAAATCCGCCGCCGTGAACACGAGAAGCGCCTTCGCCGCCGAGAAGCTTTGAACTCATCATCAATGCGACAGGTATTCCCTGCTCCTGCGGTGCGCTGCAGGCATAAAGATTCTGAAGCAGACGGGCGGAAGAGTCTCCGGATTCGTTCACTATCCTGAGGAACTCGGTCATATTGTTGTTTTCAATTGCCTTTGCAGCTTCAACAGCGCGTCTGTTCTCCGCAAAGAAATGCGCGGCACGAAGTACGGCACGGTCTCCGCAGGTCTTGCGGAGCGCGGGAAGTTTCTCATAAAACTCGTTTTCATCGGCAGCACGCAGCCAGTCTTTGCCGAGCTGCTTCGCAACGCTTATCATCTCGGAGGGGATAGCCGAATACTCATCTGACAAGTCGGCGTGGCTGCCCTTGGTGTCGGTTATGAACAGCACATATCCGTTGGCGTCGAGATCGCATTTAGCCGCCGATACCTTCGGCGATGTGGTATTTTCAAAGTCTATGAATACCGAGCTTCCTACCGAGCTTGCAGTCTGATCCATAAGTCCGCTCTTCTTGCCGAAATATGCGTTCTCCGCAAGCTGTCCGATCTTCGCTATCTCAATAGCGCCAGCCTTTCCGCCGTTGTAGTGCTTATCCATGATCGTTCCGACAAGTACCTCGAATGCGGCAGAGGACGAGAGTCCGCTTCCGCCGAGTACGTCAGATGTGGTATATGCTTCAAAACCGCCTACGTTGAATCCATGGCTCTTGAATCCCGCAGCCACTCCCCTTATCAGCGCGTCGGAAGTCCCTTCCTCGCTTTTCTGGGGTGCAAGATCGGAAATATTGACCACATTCATGCTGTGTCCTTCCGACTGCAGACGGATAACGTTCTCGGAGTTGAACGCAACTATGCCGATTATGTCAAGATCAACTGCTGCCGCAAGAACACAGCCGTGCTGATGATCGGTATGGTTGCCGCAGATCTCAGTCCTGCCGGGTGCGGAAAAAAGCGATACGTTGTGATGCTCCGGGAAAAGAGCTTCAAATCCGTTGCATGCTCTGATATAACGCTCACGCTGCTTTGCAACATTCTCCTGTCCGTAAAGTCCGGCAAGCTTGCTGTCGAGCCCGCCCTCTCTTATAAGTTCCTTAAGTCCAATTACATTCATATTCCGGTTTTCCTTTCTGATATTCGGATATGTATTTATATTATGCCGACAGCTCGGAAAAATCACTGTCAGCAATAAAAAAGCATTTCTGCCGATAATACAAATATCCACATTTGTATTATCGGCAGAAAAAGTAAAAACTTTAGCGAAAAACCGAAAAAAATGAATCTTATGTGATCCGGGCTGTCAGCAGATCACTTTACACCGGTGAGCAGCATTGAACCGCTGAGTCCGAGAATCGCCGCTTCCCATTTGGTCATAAACAGACCGCCTGTGGTGTCGATAAGATCTGCTTTCTCGTATCCCATTTCTTTCAGCTGTTCAACAAACGCCTGCATATCGCCGTAACGTCCCGGGGACATTATATCGTGTATCGCAAATGTGCCGCCCTTTTTCAGCACTCTCAGCGTTTCCAGCAGAAGCTCCTGCTTATTAACGCCGGAGATATTGTGATAAACGTAATTGCTTGTTACAGCATCAAATGTCTCGTCCGGGAAATCAAGGCTAACAGCATTTCCCTGCATGAATCTGACATTTTCGGCTCCCTCCGCTTCCGCATTCATCTCGCAGAGCTCTTTGTTGAAGGACGCATACTCGGCTCCCCAGCGGTCTATACCCACCATTTTCGCTCCGGGATTTCTTTTTGCGCATGCGATCGTAAGCGCTCCGCTTCCGCAGCCTACATCAAGACCTGTTCCGTTTTCCGGGAGCCGGATATGTTTCGCAGTACCCTCCACTATCTGCTTTGAGAGCTTTCGGTCACCTTTATACGAGAATTTCTCATGCGCGAATATGCTCCATGCCGCAGCGGCTCCGAGTCCTGCCGCACCGACAGCAAGCAGCGCCGCAGCAGGCTTGCGAATTGCGGGCTTAATGCTCTTCGCAAGTGACAATCCGACTGCTCCTGCCGCAAGAACTCCTGTTCCGGCGCAGAAAGCCGCTATCATTCCGTTCGGCACCCAGTTCTTGTAATTAACGCGGGGATAATACTTCTCAAAAGGATCAAATGTCTCATACCGCAGTTCAGCTTCGGAAGCCCGCCCGCACTGCACATACATCAGCGGTATAGTGGCTTTCAGCCGTTCATCGTATGTAACTTTCCAGCCGTTTTCTTCAAGAAATCCGCGATAGCCGTTCTCGTCCCACTTTGCTTCAAATGTTATCCCCGCCGCCGACAGCAGCTTTGACATTGCTCCGCTTACTATCTGTGTATTGTCATGTATGAAGTTCGGCGCAATAAGAACTCCCTCCGGCTTCAATACACGGTCAATCTCCTTCAGCACTTTCTCCGGGAACGGTATGACATGCAGCGCATTTGCAATTATGACCACATCAAACGTGCTGTCATCAAATGAAAGAAATGAAGCATCTTCCCGCTGAAATGTCAGATTATCGGGAACATACCCCTTTCCTGCCTGACGCAGCATCTTACCGGAAAAGTCGGTGGCAATATAGCTTTTTGCCGAAGACGCAGTGTTCTTTGAGATAAGCCCCGTTCCCGCGGCTATCTCAAGAACATTCTTCCCCGCGATAACCTTTCTGATCTTCTCATACATCTGTTCGTAAGCTTTACGGTTTGAACGCATAAAAATATTATAGACCGGCGCGTAAAAATCCCATACCGCAGTCTCGCTTTTCATTATCGTTTCCCCCTATGTTTATTTGTATCATATTTGCAGATATGTTACCTGCACTATTACAGCGCCGAGTTAGGCTTCGCTAACATTATAGCATATTACTATTCGAAAAGCAAGTGTTTTTTTGCTCCTTGTAACCTTATTATATAATGCAGTATCATCTTTCTGCAAGCAGAAATTTCCTTTAATATATTTCTTTTGCGGTCATATAATACTTGTGCGGACAAAAAGTTCCGCATTATCGAAGACATGCCGGTAAAATCGTATTCCGGCAATATTGGAGGAAAATAAAATGGCAAGCAAGAGAAGTAACAATAACACTTTAAACAATATCAAGATGCAGGCTGCAAATGAAGTCGGCGTTCCGCTGAAGGACAACGGTTACAACGGTGACCTTACTTCAAGACAGGCAGGCTCTGTAGGCGGTCAGATGGTCAAGAAGATGTGTCCCAAACAGCGCATGGGAAATCAATACTATATTCCCGCAAGACGGGGTACATATCATACGCTGTTTTCAATGAGCTTTTCGGAACACAGGGTGATGAGAAGGAATTGTGAGACCGATGTGGAATACAAGGTCGAGGTTAGGGTGTAGCAAATGACCTGTTTCAGTATCGGGGTTTAAAGGCGGAAAATGTATGGCACAGACTTAAGTTTTTTGTATATTTCGGGCTTCAATGCCAATTATTTATATAAAAAGTATCGCCATCTGCCAACTTTTTTCCTGTATACCGATAAAACTATTGACTTTTCTTGATATTTTCGGTATAATGATAACGGGTGATGAAAATGATAAAACGACCGGACTATATAAACGCAATAGAACCTTTCATAGGAACACCGCTTGTAAAGATACTTGCAGGGGTGCGCAGGTGCGGAAAATCCACAATTCTGGCAATGCTCGCCGATATGCTTAAGGCTGAGGGAATACCGGACGACCATATAATAGAGCGCCGTTATAATGAGATCGGGTATGACGGGATCACAGCCAAGGATATGAGCAGTGACTTAAGAGCGGCGATTTCCGGAAAAAGCAAGTGCTTTCTTCTTCTCGATGAGGTGCAGGAGACTGACGGCTGGGAAAAGGTCATAAACGACCTGCTTGAAAGCACAGACTGTGATATTTACGTCACCGGCTCCAACAGCAAGCTTATGTCAGCTGAGATATCGACCTATCTTACAGGGCGGTATGTGCTGATACCTGTTTACACGCTCTCCCTGCGCGAATACCTCACATTCAAGGGCAAGTCTCCCGAGGAAGCAAGAGCGTTATTCGACGAATATGTGAGGTACGGCGGCTTCCCGATAATTGGTATCAGCAGCTTTGATACCCGTTCGGCATATCAGGTGGTTGACGGCATTTACGCCTCTGTTATTACCCGTGATATCTCAAAGCGCCACAAGATACGCAACAAGGAGCTTTTCGACCGCGTAGTACGCTATATCATAGAAAATGTGGGAATGACTTTCTCGGCGAACTCTATCGTGAGCTATCTCAAAAGTGAACACCGTACAATGTCTGTCGAAACTATATACAACTATCTGAAATGGCTTGGTGAAGCTTTTATAATATATCCCTGCAAGCGTTTCGACCTGCAAGGAAAGTCCGTCCTCAAAACGCAGGAGAAATATTACCTTTCCGATATATCATTCAAATACAGCCAGCAGGGCTTCGACAGCAAGATGCTTTCTGCGGTGCTTGAAAACATCGTTTTTCTGGAAATGAAGCGGCGCGGATATGAGGTCTATATCGGCAAGAACAACACAAAGGAGATAGATTTCGTAGGAGTGCTGCGTGATGAGCGTGTTTACGTTCAGGTGTGCGTGAGACTGCCGGAAAACTCCGACCGCGAGATATCCAACCTTATGGAACTGAAAGATCACTACCACAAATATGTCGTATGCCGTGATACCCTTGCTTCCGGAAACTGCAACGGCATTGAGATAGTGAGTATTGCCGATTTCCTTATGGCTGACAAATGGTAATATCGAACAGTTCTGCAATTGTTGCTGATACAAATATGGGTTTATAACTCCTGTGGTATCTGTGTACCACAGGAGTTGTTCTTTATTACTGTTTTGTTCATATAAGGGCAGCGGGAACAAGGTTTCTGATCTTATTTTACCTTAACGCTTACGATATCGCTGCTTGTAACCTTTGTCCACTTGCCGTCAACATAAGCCTTTACAGCGTACTTGTATGTTTTTCCTGCCGTAACGTTCTTGAGGCGTACTGAATTCGCTTCTGTGTCTGCTATCTTTGCAAGCTTGCCGTTTGTGTACCTGTAAACCCTGTACTTTGTCGCGTCCGGGACTTTCGCCCATTTCAGTATAACTTTCCCGTCGGCTGACGAAGCCTTTACTGCCGGTTTCCAATAGATCTTCACCGACGCTGTCGGCGCGTCATTCTCCGATGATTCGACACCGCCTTTTGTCCAGCGCATCATATACTCGTAAGTCCTGTTATTTGTTGTTTTTACGATGCGTACTTTGGTTTTCTGTGTTTCAACAACTTTCGTATAGCTGTCACCCTTCTTCACATACAGCGTGTACTTTTCGGCGCCGTTTATCTTGTCCCAGCTTACCGTTATGCTGTGGTCATCGGCGGCGGAAACGCGGAGTACCGGCTTTGCAGCCGCGGTTTCGGCTTGTGCCGATGTATCGGAAGGAACAGATGTGGTGGTTGATGATGTCGATGACGGCACGAATGAAGGCTGCTGTGGAGTATAGGGATATCTTGCAGTTATCTCGTACCAGTCGGAGACGTAATCGCCCAATCCCGAAACTATGCGGACGTGGTATGTGCCGGGCTTTGTGAAGGAAACAAGACCTAACTCGGTTATTATTATGCCGTCAGTCTCAAGGGCTTCCCAGAGGTAATAACCTACTTCATCGGGGACAGACACATTAAATCCGTTATCACCCTCGCCGGCATTCTCCACAAGCTCGGGGTCTGCACCGACAATTCCGGTGAAGCTGCCGGTTACGGTATAAGATAGGGCTTTTTTGTAGTTCGAGGTTTTTACATCTATCCAATTGGAATATGCAACAGCGCTGTCCGATGCAGTAATTTTTACTCTGACTTTGTAGATACCCTCTTTGCTGAAGTTAATTCCTCTGGCGACGGTAATCATAGTTTCTATACCGTCCTGTGGTAAATAGTACTGCCATTCAACCTTATAGTTCTGATAAACCCAATTTTTATCCCTTGTTTTTTCAGTCAGTTCATTGTTTGAAAGAATTGTTTCTTTGACTGTAAAATTGAACTCCGTGCTTTTAGCCGGTTCTATATAGTATTTTATATGATAAAAAGCATTGATGTTGTCTAAATAGGCTTTATAGTCATGCCCATTTCTCATGAATTCAAGCTCGATCCAATCGGAATAGCTAACACGACCATGTTTGTCTTTATACCATGCACGGATATGATATGTACCGTTTTCTGCGTCATCTGAGAACCAGATTTGTTTATCGTATTTTATTGATACTTTACCGGTACTTGCTTCCATAACCTCAAACCCGTAGTTATTGTAGTCGTCATCTTTATTAACATCAATTTTCCTTTCGGGGGAACCGTTTTCTGTTATATATACGTCAAAATACGTATATAAATTGAAACCGTAATGAGTATACACCGAATAAGGCGTGCAGGGCGCTATCCTCACTGTAGGAGGATAGATCTCAGCTGCGGTAGCAGGCATCCAGTTTCTGCCGCTTGTAGATTTTTTCAGACCGAGAATGATATCGGCGTACCATTTCTTTGTCCAATAGGTCTTCCAACTTAAAAAGTTAAGTGTATAAGAATAGGTTTGTTTGTAGCCGATAATATTCCTGGTCAGGGGATTATCGCCGGATTTCCTTGGATCAAATGAATCGTAATAAATATTCAGATAAGAGATATATAAGGCTCCGTCCGGTTTCATTTTTTTATTTACATACGCACTTGATCCTTTTGCTGTGCTTACAGGAAAATACGAGCCGTCGCTTTTGTAATCGTCCGTGGAAAATCCTAACTGACCAAGATAATCCATAAATGAAATATTCTTTGGAAGAAAATAATCGTAAATGTTTTTTATATCCGAAGGAGCAAGTTTGTCACTGCTTTCTATAAATTCCTTATGTTCTTTATAGTACTTATTCAATTTAGGCTCAGTCATCGGAAAATCTTTATTAAATTGATAAAAATATATAATACTGTCGTTGTCCAGATAATCGATCCCTTTCTCTCTTCCTGTATACCACCAGATCGATTCGCCGGACTTATGTTCGGCAAGGTCTTTTTCAAGCTGTATTTCTGTTGTACCTCTGTTGATATATACAAGCCTGTCATTTTCCTTTTTGTATTTGAATATGGCATAAAGGCTTATTATGCTGTTGGGAGATGTGGCATCGAGAAGCTGTGAGCTCAGCCCGTCGAGCTGCTGCTTTACAAGGCTTGTGGGCGACTTGCAGGATAAATACCTCTGATATACTGCGTCACCGTAAGCGTGAACCTGCTCGTCGCTCATCTGTGATACGGCAAGAGAAGCAGACAGACATTGAGTGAGCACGGTCAAAGTGTAAAAGTACTCGGACATTACACGGTCTATGTAGGGCTCCATCGTATCATATACTTCTCCGGTGAACATACAGTCGGGTACGATATCATCATAAAGCACCTGATACAGGTTCCTGCCGTTTGTGTCACGGTATGTCTTTCCGCCTACGAGATCGGAGACATTCTTTAAGCGGAAGAGCGCGTTCTGCGTTTCGTTCCACTCCTTGTTACCGCCTATCAGATAAGCTATCTCGATAGCCTTGACATTTTCGTCCATGGTTGGATCGCTGTAGATCTGATCCACCTGTGCGGCTATACCGAGCTTTCCCATACCGCCCGCGATCTGCGTATGGAGAGTGTCAAGCTCGGAGCCGACGCCGCTGATAAATATCTCGTTCTGTATCTTGTTGAGTTTGGCGTCGATATCACTTATCCTGCGGTCAAGCTCGTCAAGGCGCGTATTCATATCCGCGCGGAAATTCTTGATATCATTGCTCAGACCGTCTATCTTTTTGCATACCTCTTTGAGCTTCTCCATTTCCGCAGATGTTCCGCCTATACCGAGCAGACTGCCCAACGCGGTAAGCACCGGAGCGAGTGCCCTGCCGTGCGTCACAAATTCTCCGACAGCGGCTACGCCTGTGTCCCACACCACCTTGCCGGGGTCTATCGCCGAAGCCGGTGCCGAAAGTCCTGCCGCGCTCGTAACGAGCATTGTTACCGACAGGAATATGCTTGCAATTCTGTGTTTCAGTTTTATCATCGTCTTGTCCTTTCATAAAGTTTAATCAAAAAAAGTGACAGCTTGTATGTATTATACAGCAGTCACGGGTATCATGATCCTGATTCGATTCAGATTTATAAAAAGGCAGAGCTGCCTCTGTTTTCATACTGTGTTTTGCGTTTTGAGCGAGTCTGACAGGAAGCATAATATCAATGGCTATCTGTAAATTACAGATGCGGTACACAGTATATTATATCACATCACCGGCGGTTTGTAAAGCGTTTTTTTCTGATATTGAGCCGTATAGACAGGGATAATGCTTGCCGCTGCCGACTGCTGTCGGTTCGGCTCAATATCCGGGGAAGAGCATTTCGTAAGGTTTGCAGGGTTTGTTTATTATTCAATTTGTATGCTGTGCCAATTACATTGTGTATGCCTATCCGACAGACGGATCCGTTCACTTAATGCTGCCGGATAACAGCAAAATACCGCTTTGCAAGTAATTGCAGAACGGTATTTTTTGAGAGAATAAAAATCATAATGCGAAGGTCTTTTGCAGCTTGGATCATGATGCTTTCTGTGGAACCGCTCACGGAAAACAGCACCGGAAATCATTATATCGGGAAGGAATACATATTCACCACTTGAACACAGCAAGTCTGTTATTCATGTTCTTTCCGATCACAGCAAAGAGCTTTCCTCTTACAGTATATTTCTTCATTTCCTCGTTATAGCTCGTTTCGGAAACGACCGACATGCGCGGCTCCAGCGGGATATACTCTTCCGCGGACTTGGTACCCCACCCGAATTTCGCGTTGGTGTGCTTCACCGCGTCATGGTGCTTGCTGTTTTTCTCCAGAATCGGGCAGTGGAGTTCAGCAAGCAGATAGCCGTGCTCAAAGCTGTCGCACAGCATATTGAGACAGGTCTTGACCTGCTCCTTTGAGAAATATTCGAGTACGCCCTCCATGACTATTATGTTCATTCCGGCTTTCGGGAGCGCTTTTGTCCATTCGCCGTCCAGAGCGCTTCCGTCGAGCATTGTGCAGCGTTCCCTGTCCTGATAGACTTTACGTCTTACCGCGATCTGATCGGGAAGATCGACATCATACCAGACGAGCTTCCCGTTATCGACCTGTGAAAACTTATCATCAAATCCACAGCCGAGATTTACACAAAGCGCGTCGGGATACTTTTTCAGCAGATCCTGCAGTTCGCGCCGGAACATGATAGTTCTTGCCACAACTCCCTCGTGTGACATGAACGGATCATACTTACTAACATCGACGCCGAGAGTGTCGATGATCTCTTTTGCTTTCAGATCCTTTATTCTCGCATTCGGACGGGAAGTCTCGCTCGCCTTTATTGCAAGCGGAATAAGCGCTGTTTCCTGAATGTCTCCGAATTTAAGTTCCATAATGACCTCCGTTTTGTTAAAATCTTCCGCGTAAAACGCATTCCGGCTGTATCATTTATTCCACGTTTTTGAGTGCAAGCACCTTCGGTATGCGCCTTATCCGTATGAAGTCTATCACGGTTATTATCATATACGCCGCGAAAACAAGCACAAATTCCTTGACAAATCCGCTGAACGGGATAACGAACGCAAAGTACCCGCCGAGCTTCATCAGCAGCACGCCCCAAACCACGCACATTGCCTTATAGCCTATGAATATCGCCGCAAACTCGGTAACAAACACAACGAGTGCTGTCGTCACCAGATACAGCGAAGCGATCTCTCTGCTGCTGTAACCGAGTATCTTTACCATTGAGATCGCCCGCTCGTTCTTCTCGATAATGATCTTTGTGAGCAGGTACAGTATTATCGCCGCGACGATCACGCACACATACTGGAAATATACCATATACGCGCCCATGGAGTGATCGAGCTGTGCCGCTATTTTCAGCATATCTTCGCCGGTTATTGTCTTGGCGATGTACTTCTCGTCGATATCGTCGATATGCGCGTCCGACATAAATCCGCTGAATTCTCCGTTCTTGCGTCCGAACTCGGTATTAAACATATCGTTCGGCATAAACACTGCCAATGACGCGGAATAGTCGTAAATGTCATAGACCTTCCACTTGTACTCCTTATTCTCGTACTTTGCGGAAAGAGTTATGGTGTCGCCCTTCGCAATGCTGTATTTTTTTGCAAACGCATCGGAGATATATACTCCGTCCGCGCCGGTATCTATCTTTATGTAATTGCTGCCGTCAACGATTCCATATATCGAGATTTCCTCATCGAGGGTATCCGATTTTCTTATCAGAGATTCCATAGAGAACCGTTCAGCGCCCTCAGTCGATGTTTCTATCGTGTTTCCGTACTCGTCCTCTGTTGTGAGAAGTATGACCTGCTCTTCCGCAAACATCATATCCGTCATGCTGTTCTGGTAGTATTTCAGCGTTTCGGGCATTCCCACAGCCATAGAAAGCAGCAGCATCACAAAGCACACACCGACGAATACCATGATGTAGTTCGGGATATTCTGTAAGAATACCCGCATACGGAACCGCGCAAAGAACTTCCATTTCGGTAGTCTTACGGCTTTTTTGCGCTTTGTCTTTTTCAGATCGTGCCGCAGGAATCTCAGCGGAGACAGCCTTAACATTCTGATTATGACAATGAAGTTGATAACGAGCATCAGGATTATCGGGACGATCGTTGTTCTCACGAACGCGTCCGGAGTCCACAGAGTTTCGTATGTCGGCAGGCTGTAGCTGTTATAGTACATAGCGGTAACAACGTTCTTGAATAACGTGTAGCCGAGGACATTCCCGACTATCGATGCGAAGATCACCACAAGCAGCGGTCCGCTCATATAGTACCGCACAAGCTCGCCCTTTGTGTAGCCCGATGCACGAAGCGTACCTATGACAGACGCTTCCTTTTCGAGCTTTGCAGTAGCCGTGACTGCGAAGATGAACGCCAGCACCGCCACAAAGATATACAGCAGTACTCCGCCCATAGCCTCATCACTGCCCATATCATTGGGCGCAAACGTTATCGCGTGGTTCGCGTAGGCGGGGACATAATCCTTTATTTCAGTTTCATTTTCGGTCACAGCGGTCTGCGTGATAAGCACTTTCAGGAAGTTGTCCGAAAGAACTTTTTCTTCAATAACATCGGCAGGCTTGTTCTTATACTCAAATGCGTAATTCGCGTGAAGCGGTGCTGAAAGCCTTTCAAATCCCGCTTCCATTACCATTGCGACATTGAAGGTCAGAGCGTCGAACATCGTGTCGGTGTTCTTTTCATAAAGCGTAGAATAATCCACAAATGCCGCAAGACCGGTGATCGTGAATTCCGCGTTTCCGGCTTTTATCCTGTCGCCGACTTTGAGTTTCACATTGTCGGCATGCATACGGTCAATGATGATCTCGTCCTCATTTTCGGGCTTGCGTCCTTCGAGTATATCATACATATCTATATCCGTGCGATCATTGAAAATGCGTATCTTTCCGCTGTATGAAGCGTCTGCGGATATCAGCTCGGTCTGCTCTTTGTAAAACAGTTCGTATATCTTCACAGGCACCGGTGTGAAATCCTTGTTCAGCTCATAGCGTTCGGCAAGATCGTCATACTTTTCGTTTATCTCCTTGTCGATCTCGTCCTTGGCTTCCTTCATTGCGTCGGAAAGAGCAGTCTTGTAATCGTCCGACTCATACGCCGTCTTGAGCGCTTCTTCGACAGCCTTGTCATAGTTTTCGGCCATTGCAGTATCAAGTGCCTCGTCTATTGCGCTCTGCCGCTGTTCGTCGGAAACTGCCATGCCCATTTCCGCATATCCCGCAAGCTGTTGTTCGACTGCGGCAGTTGCCTGTTCCGTTATCACAGTCCTGACCTGTTCGCGCACATTTTCCTCAACGGCTTCATTCACGGCTTCGGTTACCTTTTCTTCGGCTTCTTCATAAGCGCGTTCGCGGAATACGCTTACAACATCGGCTTTCTCACCGGTCTCAAGTGCCGGGATAAGATTGCTGTCAGCCTTTTTGGAAAGCTCGAAATGCCCGCTCTCCTGATGCAGCTTTTCCACATTGTCGGTGAGCGTGGTCATCATACTGTTGTTGGCAACATACATTCCCGACACGAAGCCTATCGTCACCACGAGCATAATGAATATCATCAGATAGCGTTTCCAATCGCTCAGCAGGTCTTTCCATACCCGCCTGTTAAGTGGATTTCCGGGTCTTTTTCCGAAATGTACGGCAGTTTCACTCATATCACCGCCCCCTTACCATTCAAGCTCGTCGGCTGTGATCTTCTGTGTGTTTATATCGTCGTGGCGTATCTTTCCGTCACGCAGCTTTATGACGTGATCTGCCATAAGTTTTATCGCCTCATTGTGAGTAACCATGATTATCGTATTGCCGTACTTCGTGTTTACTTCCTCGATAAGGCGGAGTATCTCCTTTGATGTCGTGTAGTCAAGAGCACCGGTTGGCTCATCGCAGAGCAGTATATCCGGGTTCTTGACTATCGCTCTGCCGATCGAAACTCTCTGCTGCTGACCGCCGGAGAGCTGGTTCGGCAGCTTGTGGCGATGCTCGTAAAGCCCGAGTATCTTTAACAGCTCGTCAATATCGAGAGGCTTGTCGGACAGGTATGCGCCTGTTTCGATGTTCTCCTTGACATTGAGATTTGGTATAAGGTTGTAGGACTGGAACACATATCCGAGGTGCTTCCTCCGGTACTGCGTAAGTCCTTTCTCGTCCATTCTGCTGAGCCTGTCGCCGTTTATGTATATGTCTCCCTCATCGGCGCTGTCGATACCGCCGAGAATGTTCAGCAGGGTGGATTTACCCGATCCGGAGGGTCCAAGCAGCACGCAGAATTCCCCTTTTGCGACTGTGAAATCAATTCCGCGCAGAACGTCCTGCTTTGTATCGCCGCTGCCGAAGCTCTTTTTCAGATTCTTTACTTCAAGGAATTTTCTCTCTTCTTCGCTCATTTCCGTTCTCCTTTATTATTTGCCATAGGTTAGCTTTAGCTAACCTCGTTTTATATTCTATCACAATTAAGCAGTATTTTCAATCGTCATTTTGTATCAATTTTTTTGATGATAAACACACCGTATAGGCAATATTGCGTGTTAAATGCTCAAAAGAAGCTCTGTTCCGCATTGTTAAGCGGTTCAGAGCCTGTTGTGCTATTGAATACGGATACGCGTGGAGAGTGTTTACAGCAGGATATCCTCGACGGGTTTGTCAACAAACAGAATCTGAAAAAGACAGGCAACAATGAGGTATGGCTTGATAAGCAGCTTCACGTGCAGGGTTATCATAACGCAAAAGAAATATATCCGGGTGCGGTCAATGCTGCTGGAAATACGCTTTCGCTCTATCCGATAGATTTGAAAAACAATTCTACCGACCTGTTTGAATAACAAAAATATATCAGAAAACTCCCGTATTCAGCCATAACGCCTGAACATGGGAGTTGTTTTTTGTTATTATAGCTCGTTTATGCTGATAACAAGCTGCTCGGGGTTGTCCTTATATATACCGGCTGTTATCTTATCTGTAAAGGTAAAAATCCCCACAGCCTTTGCCTGCTCAAAGGGATATACAAGCACTTTCTCATTCATAGGGTCAACGATCCAGTATTCGCGGACTCCGGATTTATGGTAGAGTGCAAGCTTTTCCACGGTGTCATGATCGGAATTATGGGGTGATAGTATCTCGATCACCCAATCGGGAGCGCCGTTGCACTTCTGCTCATCGAGCTTGTCGGGGTCACATACCACAAATATGTCCGGCTGTACGATATCGTCATCATTGAGCTTTACATCTGTCGGAGCAGATAATACAATACACTTTCCGCTGTTATCCTCAATATAGTCATCGATCTTTTTAAGTAGTTTTTTTGATAAGATCTGATGTTTTATATTTGGCGAAGGAGACATAGCATAGATCTCACCGCTTACAAGCTCATACCTGCCTTCAATATCAGTCATTGCAAGAAACTCATCGGACGTGTATTTTCTTTTCATTTCATTGATAAGCATATATAGGCCCCCTCTCTCTGAATTTGCGGCATATTGTTTTCTACTATTATTATATACTTTGATCGTAAATTTGTCAAGTATGCACATTCTCAATAGAAATAATTCGCAAAAAGCTAAAGTTTTTCAGTTTTCTGCCGATAATTAATATGCAAGGATACGTTTAATGCGAGGGGAATCACTATGGTAATACAGCATAATCTTCCCGCTATGGCGGCGGCAAACGCGAATAGCAGGAATGTCGCGGGCATCAGGAAGCGCACAGAAAAGCTCTCGACAGGTTATAGTATAAACAGGGCGGCGGATAACGCCTCCGGTCTTGCTGTGTCCGAAAAAATGCGGTCACAGATACGCGGTCTTTCCCAGGCAACCAACAATGCGAACGATTCTATTTCTCTGATACAGACAGCAGAGGGTGGATTGCAGGAGACAGAAAACATTCTCCAGAGAATGAGAGAACTTGCGGTTCAGTCCGCAAACGGTACATATACAGATGAGGACAGAGCACAGTTACAGCACGAAGCAGATGCACTCAAAGGCGAGATAAACCGCATTTCGGACTCCACCGAGTTCAACGAGATGAAGCTGTTAAGCGGAGAGATCAAGGTCTCAACAGGTGCCAAAGTCAAGACAAACGACTACGGCGCACTGTACGGTTCGATCAACACCGGGCTTGATATCGGCGGCGGGAAGATATCCGTCGCAAGCAGCATTCAGGGCATGTGGCTGAAATTCACCACAGGCGCTTCCGGAAAAGGCGGCGAGAATGCCTACTTCGAGAACGATTTTGAAAGGACCCAGGGTGAGCTGACACAGCATATAACGATCAACCTCACAGAGGGTCAGACCTATACAGACGAACAGATACAGAAGCTTATAGACAACGCAAATTATCCGAAGAATTTTGAGACAGCTCCCGGGAAGATACTTTTCAAGAGCGAGGTCGGACAGATAAGAGCTGCCGAAGCAGAGACTTACGGACTTTTAACCGGCGATCAGAAGCAGGTTATCACATTAAGCGACACCAAAAATGTCGGAAAGCTTCCTACGATCACGGCTGACAGTGTTTCGGCAACCGGAACGCAGACAGTCTCCATGACAAAGGATTTCTCGGTGCAGTTTGATACTTCGGCAGGTGCTGGCACTGTTCAGATAGACAAAGCCGGAGGCACGATAACAGTAGGCGCTGCCGCCGAGTACGGCTCAAAAGCGGAAGCCACAGCAGCTCTCGATTCTATTAAAAGTGCGATAATGTCGGCTCTCGGCGAAGGAACGACATATTTTGCCAATACCGTAAACGGCGAACCGGACGGTCAAGACTATCTCAATCAGAACGGTGATCTTGTAAGATCTGACCGCAAGGCTGATCTCGTACTAAAGAGTTTCGATACAAATTCCAGCTCGGAGATCGGTGATACAGGCAAGTTCAAACTCGATGATCTTACAATGTCGGTACAGGTAAACAGAAAACAGTGCGTTGCCTATGTTCCGCAGAGCTCTTCATATTCGTTCAGGCTTACCGCCGCGCAGTACGGTTCTTACGGCGAGTATAAGGCTGATGAGGAGAAATACAAGTATCCCGATGCCATAGATCAGTACAACATGAAGGCTCTCAACGGGATAAAAATAGAGAGTTCGGCTTCTGCATCAGAAGATATTTCAGTCAACATCGGCTCAGATGATATTGTGACCGTCACGCTGAAAAAGGATTCCGTTCTTTCAGGAAGCGCCATTCGTGACGCGATACAGAACAAATTAGATGCAGACGGCTATAAGTACAGCGTAGATATGACCGAGAAGCAGGGTACATATAAGGCTGATGCAAACAGCCCTTCCGCTCTTGACAGCACTGTTGCGATCCGTGACAGCGGCGGCAGGTCTTCCCTATTCTCGCCGGATTCCGGTTCCGTAAGCGGAGCTGTCACAACTCCCGGTCACCGTTCCGTAAGACGCGTGGGAACAGTCGCAGGTGAAAGACAGGTCTGCGAAGCCAATCTCACTTCCCTTATGATAAAGCAAGGAAGCGGAACTGTCGGCTCCTCGGACTATATAAAGTTTACTGCCAACTCATACGGAAAGGCTTCGCAGTATGATTCCATAGTACCGGAGTTCACAATATTCAACGAACAAGATCTTGCGGCAGGCGAAGAATATGTCGATACCTCCGGCGGTGCGGCGGATATCCACCTCGCTACCGGCACCAGATACACTAACGAGGCTATCGAGAAGCTGTTGAAAGACGCAGGGCTCGATTATACCGTTGAGCTCACAGACCGCAATGATCCAGACGGCGATAAAGACGGCGAGATCACTTTCAACAGCACAAGTCACGTCCGCGTTTACGAACGCATTTCCGGACAGGGCGTAGGGCTTGAAGATGTTGCCGATATCAAAGATTTCCTCGAATTCCAGATAGGCGCAAACGGCGTTGAAGATCAGAAAGTCGGAATGGATATAATAGATGCAAGCGCAGGCGCGATCGGTGTTGCAGATATCGACATTTCCAATCAGTATGATGCCAACAAGGCTATCGAGAAAATCGATGAAGCGATAAAGACTGTGTCCACATACAGAGCGGAAATGGGCGCTCTCCAGAACAGAATGGAGAAATCAGTAAACAGCCTCACTACTTCAAACGAGAACCTTACCGATGCCGAAAGCCGTATCCGCGATACAGATATGGCTGCCGAGATGATCGAATACCAGAAAAACAATATTATCCAGCAGGCTTCTCAGTCCATGCTCGCGCAGGCTAATCAGCAGCCGAACGGGATATTGAGTCTGCTAGGGTAAAAGAACAGGATAGTTCAAGATCACAGCATACGAGATGTGTATGCTGTGATTTTTATTTGTCACAAAAAATAACGGGCAGCATAAGCCACCCGTTATATCAGGTTTTCATGTTCTATTCCGAACAGATCTCCTTGATCTTCTCGATTGGAAGTCCAAATACCTTTGCTGCTTTTTCAGCAGACATAATACCCGATGATACTATTTCTTTAATTGTTTCTAACCTGCCTTTTTCTATGCCTTTTTCTATGCCTCTGTTTTCAACATAACTGCTCAGATTACACATATCGAACACCTCCTTGTCGAATGTTTCGGTCATAGGTATTCCTTTATTATATTATATCATCATAATCCCGGAATGTCAACAAGTTTGTCGGTTCATCGTTCTGAAATCACCCTGCCTTCAGCATCTCCTGACGATCTCCGGCATCTGCTCATTTACTATCTTATAAAAGGTCGTCTTTTTCATACCAACCTTCCTCATGGTTGCAATAGCTGTCTGTTCGCCTTCCAACCACCTGTTGCACTCGGCATAGAAGTTCTCCGGAATCTCTGTTTTCTTCCTGCCAAAATGAATTCCTTTTGCAAGCGCGAGCTTGATTCCCTCGGCTTGCCTTGCTTTTATCTTCTGTCTTTCCTTCTCGGCAGTGTAAGCAAGAAGCTCAAAGACGATGTTAGCTATAAGCGATTTTTCGAGATCACTCTTTTCTGCAGTGTTGAGTATGGGCATATCAATGATAACAATATCTACCCCCATTTTCTGAAGCTCCTGCCATTCGACTTTTATCTGCTC
>JAFVBZ010000200.1 GCA_017479645.1 Ruminiclostridium sp.
CATTATCCTTAAGATCCGCAAGTCCGAAACGCCCGTTCGGCGTATAAGTGATGATATTGTCGCAGATGCAGCAGAGAATATGCCCGATCATCGCAACTATAAGCATTATTTTCATTTCCGGTTTCCTTTCATATCGAGTTAGCTCTTGCAAACTTAAACCGATTATACCACAATGAAACAAAGAAATCAACAGTTTTTTGAAAAAAGCTATTGCAAATTTCGGTTTTCTGTGATATAATACTAATCTGTTAGGCTTTGCTAACTCGCTTGGCACAGTTTTTATTGCATCTGCAAAAATATATGAAAACAGGGAGAACAAAAATGAAAAAATACGATATATCACAACCGATAACATTAAAAAAAGGCGTATATAAACTGAATTCAGAACGTAATTTCGACTACCAGCTGAACCGCGTGATAAACTGGGACGGCGGGAGGCTCGAAGATGTGCAGCCTGTGGCTGGTAATATACACACGAGCGCTGACTGGAAACGTGAACTTATTGCTCTCGGCGATAAGGCGATGTCCGAAGAACGCACCGGTAACGCGATCGCATACTACCGCATGAGCGAGTTCTTCATGTACGACGGTGACCCCGACAAAAAGAAGTATTATGAGCTTGCAACAAAGCTTTTCTACGAGTATTACGCCGATTATTTCGAGGGAGAAAATCCGCGTATCGAACTTACTTCGGTGCCTTATGAGAATGTAAAGCTTCCGGTAATGCACGTCAGCCCCGACGGCGACAGCAAGGGAACAATACTTATACACGGCGGAAATGACAGCTATTTCGAGGAATTCCTGTTCTCGCTTCTCTATTTGCAGGAAAAAGGATTTGAAGTCTATCTGTTCGAGGGTCCGGGTCAGGGCGGTGTTATGCGCTCACAGGGAATGCACTTCACTTACGAGTGGGAAAAGCCGGTCAAGGCTGTCCTTGACACGCTGGGGCTTGACAACGTAACTATCATCGGCATCTCCCTCGGCGGGTATCTCGCTCCCCGTGCCGCAGCATTCGACAAGCGTATCACAAAAGTGATCGCCTGGTCTGTATTCCCCTGTTTCCAGGATATTATCGTCGGGACACAGAAACCGGCGATGCAGAAGGCATTCCGCGTAATGATGAAGCTTCACGCTCGTCCGGTCATAGATCTCGTATTCGGAAAGAAAGCAAGAAAAGAACCGATGATCGACTGGGGATTAAAGCACGGTATGTATGCCTACGAAGCAAAGGACGCATACGGTTACGCAAAAAAACTCAAGCTCTATGATCTCGCTCCCGCAGCGGACAAGATAACGCAGGATATGCTGATAATCGGCGCAAATCAGGATCATTTCATCGACTACCGGTTTATCGGACGCGAGATAGATATGCTCACAAATGTGAAAAGCCTTACATTCCGCCTGTTCACCGACAAGGAGGACGCGCAGAACCACTGCAATGTCGGAAACGGTAAGATCGTTCTTGACGAGATATGTGACTGGATCACACAGATCAATGAACGCGGCTGACCGTGACTGCGTTCCCTGTCCCGATACAAACGAAATAACAGCTCCGAACCGCTTTTTTCAGCGATCCGGAGCTTTTTCAATAGTGATGCGAAAACGGAAAATTATATGTCAGTTGACAATCCCGCTGCTATATGCTAAAATATCTTTACGATATGCCCACAGACAGAGGAAATACAATGAAAAGAAAGACAATGATATGCGCGCTGCTTGCGGCTTGTTTAATGCTGACAGGCTGCGATGCAGGTAAGATCATAGATAATGCGTCGGGGCTTGCAAAAAGCCTCTTTTCACACGAGGAAAAAGAATATGACAGCGTGCCGGAACGCTGGCGGAACGAACATGTCTCCGATTATACGGCGGCAAAACAGGCAATGGACGCCCTGCTCTCTTCGGCAGATGACGGAGATAAAGAAGCATTTGCGAAGAATTTCACTGCCGGTCTGCGTGAAAGCAGCGGATTCGACAAGCTTATAGATGATTTCTTCGCATCATACCCCGGCGGAATGTCAGATGCCGAACGAAATGACGGACCGGTCTCCGGAGGCGGTTCCTACAGAGACGGAAACAGCAGGAAAGGCGGTTCCACATCTTCCGAACTGATCCTGAACGGCAGATGGTTCCGTATAACCCTGTCCTTCTGCTGTGAAAATACTGCCGAACCGGAAAATGTCGGCGTCGAATCATTCATGATAATGAATCTCGAAGCTATGGCTGTACACCAGGACAACTACAGCCGCGACTGCCTGTACTACGATGACATTCATCTGATGTGCGATATCCGAAGCAGCGATGAGGTCAATGCCAGACTTATAAACGGCAGTGCATTTTTGTGGACGGATACCGATCCGCCGAAGCTCACCGAAAACGAGATGAGAAAGCTTCTGACAGAATACCGTGATCTTTATGCTCCGGAAGTCAGAGAAAAAATCGGGAAAGCAAACGCAGAGCAGAAATTCTTCAATAAGACCGGCTATGATTATTATTACGAGCTTGCGCCCGAAAACGGGGAGCCGAGATACGCTCATATCTGCGCAAATTCACCTTACGGCAGTATAATAGATGCATATTTATGCACCGCCGATGATCAGTTCTATGACGAACCTCTTTGCCCGTTTATAAAGCCGACAGAATAAAAAGACCGGAGGAGAATATGGATTACAGAATAATTGACAAAGACAAATACTACCGGAAAGGTGTGTACCGTCATTTCACCGAGGACTGCAAATGCTCCGTCTCGATGACTGCAAGGATAGATGTCACGGATATGGTCAGTCTCTCAATACAAAGAAACACTAAATTCTACATAGACTTCCTGTACGTTCTCACCAAGGTTCTCAACTCCCGGGACGACTATAAAATGTCGTATCTGTGGCAGTCAGATCAGCTTATCTGCTACGATGTGATAAATCCCACACAGTACATCTTCCACGAAGATACCGAGACCTGCACACCTGTTTATTCCCGTTATTATGAGGATTACGAAACATTCTACCGCTGTGCGCTCTACGATGCAGAAAAAGCAAAGCAGACGAGAGAGTACGGCCTTGACCCGGAAAATCACCCGAACTGGTTCGACGCATCTTATGTTTCATGGCTCTCATACGACAGCCTGAATGTCGAACTGCCGGACGGTTATCTGTACTTTCTGCCGATCGTGAACTGGGGCAGATACAGAGAGGAAAACGGCAGGCTTATGATGCCTTTGACAGTCCGGCTCAACCATGCTGTTGCAGACGGATTTCTTATCGCAAACGTATTCAGACTTATCGAAAAGGAGCTTATCGCGTTCACAGAAGAAATGCACACAAAAGATAATGACTGAGGTGACAGCATTGAAATTCAATTCACTGATACCCGAACTTACTGTCCGCGACATAGATGTATCACGGAAATTTTATGTCGATATTCTCGGTTTCAGAATAGAATATGAGCGCCCGGAAAACAAGTTCATATTTCTGTCGCTGGAAGGCAGTCAGATAATGCTCGAACAGGAAAACGGACACTGGAATACCGGCAGTCTCGACTACCCCTACGGGCGCGGCATTAATCTCGAAATGACCGTTTCCGATACGGAAAGTATGTACCGGAATATCATTGAGAAAGGCATAAAACCGTTCCGCGAGTTAAGCACTGACCGTTATGACTGCAGCGGCACAGATATCGTGCAAAAACAGTTTCTGATACAGGACCCGGACGGCTATCTGCTGAGATTTACGGATTGAGATAAAGCGAAAATGCGGTCATCATTACGGAGAAAACTATGGTAACGAAAACTGAACTTAAAAATGCGCTTGCCGATCTTGGCATCAAAAGCGGCATGACACTGGAAGTACACTGCTCACTGAGCAGTTTCGGAGAACTCGAAGGCGGTGCTGCCACAGTAATAGACACCCTCAAGGAACTCGTGACAGAAGAGGGCAGCATATTCATGCCGGCGCTGAGATTCAGCCCGGAGCTTGAGCTTACCGAATCCGATAAGAAACTCGGACTGACCGTAAAGATCAGAAAGCTCCCGCCCGATGCGGAAAGGACAGCAATGGGCATAGTTGCCGACACGTTCCGGAAACTCCCGGATACCTACTGCGGCACAGACACGATAAGCACCGCGGGTTGGGGAAAACACGGAAAGGAAGCATTGATCGGCGGGCTTGATTATCCGATACATAACGGCGGGAAAGCGCTGATGCTGGGAGTGGATATCTACAAGCTCACAGCGATGCACTACGTCGAAGGGATCACACCGGAAGATATAAACGCTCAGTTTGCACCCACTGACGAGATAAACCGCATATATCCGCCGGAAGATTGGCTGTGCGAAGCCGGTCACCCTCCGGTAAAAGCATGGTACAAGATACAAGATACGGCGTATGATAAAGGGCTTATAAAGGAAGCTGCGATAGGCAGCTGCAAGGCGATGTTCTTTGATATATGGCAGGTAGTATCGCTGTACGAAAACGAACTGCGAAAAGATCCCTACGGCTTGTGGGGTATGAAGAAACCCGGATGATATAAGACAGAAACCTCCCGTGCATGAAAGCACAGGAGGTTTTTTCAGATGAATTTTGTAAATCCGGTAGTTTTCAGTATTTCCAGAACGTCCGGGCTTATGTTTTTCAGAGAAAAGCCGTCTTTTATCCCTGCAGCCCTCTTATAGATCATAAGCACTGCGCGGATCCCCGCAGAGGAAACATATATGCAGTCAGCCATATCAAGTATAACCGGCTTATCCTGTTTCTCCGGGAAGAATTTTGAATATTCCTCGATTAGCTTCGGTGAGTTTATTGAGTCAAGCCGTCCGCTTATATGGAATATCAGCGTTCCGCTGTCACTTTCCGGGGTAATGCTGAAATCGTCTGTTCCGGAAGATCCCGGTCTGTTTGTCCTTGAAGCGGCAGATGTAATTTCAAGAAAATGCGTGTTTTCATACGCTTTTCTTATATGATCGGGAATGTCAAGATCTTTGATCAGCGAACTTACACGGACTTTCCTGCTGTTCAGTCCGTGCTTTCCGAGCAGTTCCGCAAACTCCTGATCTTTAAGCGTCACAAAGCTGTTATCGTAAAGAAGACTGCGCCACTTCTCCGACAATTCCGAACCAAGAAGCCCGTTTATCACAGACTCATCGTTTCCGAAAAGGCTTCTGATAATATACTCATAGACCCCGCGTTCTTCCGTATCTCCGGTGAACCAGACTCCGCCGTGTTCGGCAAGCAGCGCCGAAATATTCGAGATGACCGTCTGCGCCTCGCTCTCGGTAAGATACATCATCAGTCCTTCTGTTGCTATGAACAAAGGCTCTCTGACGCTTAAAACTGTTCTCAGCGCATTAAGATCGGTAACATCTGCCGGGCAGTACATTATATTGCTGCCGGAACTTACCGCGGGAAGGACGATTCTTTTCATTCTGTTTATTACCGGCGGAAGATCAATGCCGTAATAGCGGATATACTTTCTGCCCGCAAAGGAAAGACCGCGCTGATTCAGACCGCACCCAAGATCAACAAAAGTCATCATCTTAAGTGAGTAAAACATTTTTTCGGTGATCCGGCTTCTTACCCAAGCCGTCGTCCCGCAAACAGAAGAAAACCTGTACAGCTTCTCTTTTTCTTTGATGTCAATATCTGCTGTTCTCTCCGATATCCGATCATCTTTCTCTATCAGGCTCATCAGCTTTTCCGCGTTCCTGTCCCCGTTGGCGGCACCGCCCATAAGTGAAGCACGGGCTGTGAAAACAGTCGGATTAAGATCGCCGGTGAGGATCTCCGCTCTATAACCGTTCATGGCATACTCCTTGTCGCCGGTCCTGCTTTGTCATTCATGCAGCGCGTAAAATTCGTCAAGGTCAATGATCTCAAGCATACATTTTGCAATGTCCGGATCGAACTGGATCCCTATGCCCTTTTCTATTTCCGCTCTTGCCGTTTCCTGCGGAAGATATTTTCTGTAACTGCGGTTAGACGTCATTGCGTCATAGCTGTCCGCCACAGAGATTATTCTCACAAGAACAGGGAGTTCGCTTCCGGGTATTCCCTCGGGATAGCCGTTTCCGTTATAGAATTCATGGTGCCAGCGTGCTCCCTGCGCAAGTTCCGGCATACTGTGGATATCCTTGAGTATGTTGTATCCGAGCAGAGGGTGGGACTGCATCAGTTCAAATTCCTCGTCGGTAAGCTTGGTGGTCTTATTTATGATCTCGTTCGGGATACCGATTTTTCCGATATCATGCAGAAGCCCCATATAATAAGCTTTTTCCTGGTCTTCATCGGATAGCCCCATTCTGTACGCAAGCATTCTTGAATAGATCGCAACACGTTCGGAATGGCCGTTTGTGTATTTATCCTTGGCATCTATGGTGCGCGCAAGAGCTTCCATGACCTCTGTCGTCAGTACCTTTAAAGCTGTCTCATTATTATCCATTGCTTTGATACACTCCATATATCTGTCCGCTCAGGTTCATGCGAAATGTTCTGCAAGTGCTTTCATATTTCCCTCAAACAAGGTGGTGCCGTTTATGTCGCACACCCTGTATCTGTCGCTGTCAAAGCTTCCGAGAACGACAAGGAATGTATCAGCCGGAAGTCTTGCGTATGTCTGACGTTCTCCGATCATGCCGAGCGCGGAGGAAGATACAATGAAGCAGTTCTCTCTGTCGATCGGTATGACAGTCTTTCCGCAGAAGTCGATGATGCCGGTTCCCCTTCCCTGCTTTCCCACAAGGAAATGTATCCTTCCGCCTGCTCTGTAACTGCCGAATTCGTACTTTGTGCGGATACGGTTATTTCCGAATTCCGCATTTGCACCGGATATGAGCTGTGCTGGCTCTGCGGTCAATGCCGTTTCACCTGTAAGTACGTTTTTCAGAACAGCTTTTGCCTCGCCGTACTCATCTTCCTCACTTGTGAGGAAATAAATCACGCCGTCGAATATATGTATGCCATAAGGCATCTGATCGCCGTAGTGCTGTTTGTATCCGAACGTGCAGATCTCATTGAGTCCTTCGTCAAGCAGCAGGCATTTGTCATACTCTTCCGAATAATCCTCACGTTCCCTGAGCAGCGCGATATATGTTTTTCCGTTTGCGCTGAAAACGCTGTTCAGCTGTTCGTTCTTATCCTGGGCATGATTGAACACAAGACCGTCGGAAAAGCTTCCGTCCGATGACAGACTGATATGTCCGGAGCTTACATATTCTCCGTCAGCCGTTTTTACGATGCAGTAAACATCTGTTGCTATTTCGGCTGTATCGCCGCTTGCAGAATAAGAGCGGATGCTTACGAAGATCTTTCCGCCGATCGCAGCGATCTCCGGAATATAGCGCAGATCGTTTTTGCCGAGATCGACAACGACACGGTCATTCTCATCTATGAGCTCGATATTTCCGTATTCGGATCGGCTTCTTGCACCGGTTCCGGTGGTTATACCGGAGATCCTGAGCAGGAAATATCCTGTGCGGCTTTTATCTCCGCTGACAGCGATCGGTTTGAATCTGAAACTGTTTTCGGGAAGATAGATCTTTCCTGTCTTACGGTTCAGAATACATCTCTGTCTGTCCATTTCCGGACGGCTGCGCAGCAGGGCGGCTATATCCCTGTTGTAGAAGAAGAACTCAACAAAGTACCCGCTCGGATCGCCTTCATATTTCGGAACAAAAACGTTGTCAAGAGTGCATGCACCGCTGTCGCAGTCAACTATTCTCTGCGGAGAAGTGTTTATCTCATCAGAACCTGCGTTATAACGCACATGATTGGTCATTCTGTTATAGTCTTCCGGATGCGTGTGAAGGCAATACCTACTGCCTATTACACGAAGCGGGAAGATGTCGGCGATACCCGTTATGTTTTCCTGGTACTGCGCCGCAAATATAATACGGCTGTCGCGGGAAATGAGAACTGTTATACCGGAAGTGGAAAAAGGCATGGTCAGACCGGTGAATGCTTTCAGGATATGTCTGAACTCCTCGGGACCGAGCACGCTTTTGCTTCTGAACAGGATAAAGCTTAAGAAACGCGTTCCGTTGCGGAAGCAGTCTCCCTCCGGCTGTAAAACTCCGTTTGCCACATTTGCGCCTGTCCAGTTCATATAACAGATCAGTTCCGCTCTGTCCTCGCCTTTGACAAGGAACGGGCGAAGTTCTTTTCCGGGAGCATTGTCATCTATCGCTACCGCATATCCGTCACAGAACTCGCTTATCCATGTTATATGCTTTGCTTCGGCAAGCTGCCTGTGTGCTGCGATCCATTTCTTATAGAACGGCTCCCCTTTATTATCCGGCTGCTGTTTATCAGAACTCCGGACATCTGTTCCGCACTTCATGCAGAAAAACGCGCCGTCAAGAAGCTTTGAACCGCATCTCGGGCATACCCCCGATAAAAACTGTTTTGCTCCGCAGTAAATACAGTATTCGGCTCCGGAAGGAAGCGGGCGGTCACATTTACAGCATAACATAATGTATTACCCCCTTACTTCTTTCTGGAGAATGCAGCGTTTCCGCTGTTCTCCGCACTGTCTGCGATGCGCTTTTTAAGTTCCCCTACCGTGATATCCGGCTCACCGCCGCATTTCGCCAATGCTTTCGCGGTATTCACGAACAGTCTGCTGAACTTCTGTATGCTTTCATCGTTGTATCTGCTTGCAGCATAGTCTATCATAAGCTCCAGACCGCCCTCACCGTCGAGGATCTCCATATCGAGTATTGTCTGTGAAGCCGCCTGATTCTGACGTATATCGACTGTCTCGATGCCGAGAGACTTTATCTCCGACATATCACGGATATCGCGCTGATACAGCACATAAGCCGATTCAACGTCACCTACCTGCGATATCATATCGACATAAGGGTAACAGCTGTGCTCAATTCCTCCGCGCACCTGTTCATGCACATCTTCAAACAGCCCGGCAGCTGTAAGATCGTCGCTGAATCTGAAACCTACCGGCAGATCGCGGAAAAGAAGTCCTACCGTAGTCATCATCTGCATGTCATCGCGTCCGTTATATATCCACGAAAGGCGGATATTGTCGGTGCCGTTGTATATCGATACCGCAAGACCGGCAGCTGTGATAAAGAACTCGTTTCTCGATATGCGCAGTCTTTCCTCCGGCGACATAAGCTCGGAAGAGCTGATACCGAGACTGCACACGAGCTCGCCCATTTCATTCTCGCGGGAATCGCGGTCAGTCACAGGATAAGTGCTCCATTCCGTATTGCCGTACTTCTCCTCGAAATACTGTCTGCTCGCTTCATAGAACCCGCTGTTTATAACGTCCTCACGATCCTGCAGCATAAGGTAGTAATTGTCCGGAACGAGGGCAGCGCCTGTCATCGCCCGCACTACATTTTCCATGAACACCTTGAATGAAGTGCCGTCAAAAACCGTATGGTGAACATCAAAGAACAGATATCCGGAAGTCTCCGTCTCAAATACCCTGCACCTGTGAAGCAGCTCGCCGATGATCCTGAACGGCTGCACAAGCGTATCCTTGACCGTGTCGAATTCCCAGTCGTGTATCTGCTCCACCACGATATTCTTCATCTTTCCGGGCGTGTATCTCTGAACGATATCACCGTCTTCATTGAATTCAAGGGTCGTGAGCAGCGCCGGGTGATTGTGTATAGCCGCCTGTATCGCAGCCGCGACTTTTTCGGCGCTCATAGCGTTCTTGTCAAATTTAAGCATGGTGAACAGGTTGTACATCGTGGAATCCGGCGTGTACAGCTGATAATCGACCATGTAGAGCTGTTCGGGAGTGAGCGGGTGCGGTGTTTTCATTGATCTTGCGTTCTTTGCCTCGTCCGATTCGCTGCCGGAGCCGGTATGAAGTGCTGTATAGAGCTTTGCGATCTTCTTCGGCGTGCGGCCTCTGAAAATCTCGGAGGCGTTCAGTCCGGGGAGTCCGCTCTCCACGATCACCTGTATCGAGCCGAGGGAGTCTCCGCCGAGTTCATAGAAATCGTCATGCGCACCCACCTGTTCGATACCGAGCACCTTTGCCATTGCAGCGCAGAGCTTTTCTTCCGTCTCATTTGCCGGCGGGGCATAAGCTTTTGCCGCATCACTGAGATCCGGAAGCGGCAGAGACTTTCTGTCAAGCTTTCCGTTCGGGCGCAGCGGGATATGATCCACGCGGACATAGTACGACGGGATCATATAGTACGGCAGGTATTCAAGCAGCACTTCACGGAGAGCATTTGCGTCTATCCTTATGTTATCGGTATAGTAAGCGCAGATATATGCCTTATCGCCGTCCTCGATGCATTTCGCCGCCGCCCATTCTATATGAAGCACGTCACACAGCGCGGCTTCGATCTCCGCCGGCTCAATGCGGTTGCCGTTTATCTTTATCATATCGGTGCTTCTGCCGAGGAGCAGAAGATCGCCGTTTTCATCTGTTTTTGCAAGGTCTCCGGTATGGCAGATACCGTTTATGAACGTCTTTTCGGTTTCTTCCGGAAGATTTATGTATCCGCGCACGAACGGTACTTCAAAGCACAGCTCGCCTATCTCGCCGTCCGGGACATGTTCTCCCTCTTCGTCGATGAGCGATGTCTTTACCGACGGCTTTCCTATGGGGCAGATCTTATATGGCTTGTCTATCTCAAACAGGCTTATGCCGAAACCGCTCTCGCTCATAGCATAAACATTGATGAGTCTTACGTTTTTAACAAATACGTTATTAGCAGGTTCCGAACCTACAAACAGCGTTTTAAGATAGGGGCCTGTATTATCTCCAAAAGCGCGTACGTAGGACGGGGTGAGGAATGTTACCGAGATCTGTTTTTCCATGAAGAACTTTCTCAGCAGCACCGGATCCTTCAGCGTTGTATATGACACCACGAATATCCTGCTTTTCTTTGTGCTGAGTGCCGCAAGCAGGATTATTACGGAAGCCACAAAGTTAAGGGGTACCAGCAGAGCAAGCCGTTCATCATTCCCGAAAGGCACTTCTCCGTTGAGCTTTATGGAATCAACGCTCATCTGAAGGCTTCCGTATTCATGCAGAACGCCTTTCGGCTTTCCGGAAGTACCGGAAGTATAAATAGCGTAAGCGGCATCGTGATCGTCCGTAACGGCATATCCTTCACGCGGTTCTGTCTGCATTATCCCGTCCCATTCCGCAGTGGTTATACATATCTTGCAGCCGCAGTCACGGCGGATATATTCGGTACGCTCGGGAGCATAGTTTTCCTCCACAAGCACGAAAGCAGCTCCGGCTCTCCATACTCCGAGCATAGCCGCGATCGGCAGAACGCCTCTCGGAAGATCTATCAGCACGAAATCTTCTTTTCCGACGCCTTTTGCGGTAAGCCAGCCGTAAATTCTTGCGGTGATATCATCAAGCTGCGAATAAGTGATACCCTTCGAGTGCGCATCGTCAAACAGTATCGCCGTACTGCCGCACTCCCGTGCATATCCGGCAAGCGTTTCGATTATCTTTGCCATTTACATACCTCCGTCTGTTCTTATCGTTGAATATCCGTCAGATCAGTTACGCTATGACCTTCCGCATCTTGAAAATATTCTTTCCCCCGCTGTACTCATAAGCGACTTCGTCCATATTCTTCTTCGTAAGGAATATGCCGAGCCCGCCTATCTCTCTTTCGGCAGCAGGTTTATTCACATCGGGATCTTCTTTTGCAAGCGGATCATACTGCACGCCGCTGTCCACAAAGACTATCTCGGCAGTAAGAGGCTCTCCGTAAATACGCATCTTTATCGTCGCATTTCCGGTACCGGGCGCATAGGCATAGCTTGCGATATTAACAAAGATCTCCTCGACAGAAAGCTCTATCTGCATCTGGATATTCATAGGGCATTCCGCAGCTTCAAGCTGTTCATCGATAAATCTGATCACGGTATCAAGCTCGTCAACCGCAGCCGATATCTCAAGCTCCTTCATCATAATTTCCATACACAAGTCCTCTTTTATTTAATATCCAGCACACCCGAAAATCCTGTTACATTAAAAATAGCCATTACTTCCTTGCAGACATTTCTGACTTTGAGACCTTCCTTTGCCGACATCGCCTTATGCGCTGTGAGAAGGATCCTTAATCCCGCGGAAGAAACATAGTTTACCTGCGCAAGATCTATCACCATAGAATCGAAGCTTTCAAAGCAGTCTTTTACTTCCTTTTCAAATTCCGGTGCAGTTTTCGAGTCGATCCTTCCTTCAACCGATACTGTTACTTCTTTTCCGTTTTCTGTTTTGCTGATCGTCATAATTATTTTCCTTTCTTACCTGCCCTTATATTCAAGGCACATCATTGTCATATCATCAAACTGCTCAGCGTCATTTACAAACGCATTTACAGATTGCGTTACTTCTTCAAGTATCTTTTCCGGAGATGCCGACACATCTTTATTCAGCGCGTCAAGCATGCGCTCGTTCCCGAAAAGCTCTTCTCCGGCATCGGTGGCCTCCGGTACCCCGTCGGTATAGAGAAACAGCTTGTCGCCGGGTTTAAGGAACAGTTCATACTCGCTGTACTTCAATCCCGCGATCCCGCCTATAACAAATCCGTGCTCGTCTTCCAGAAGCTCGAACTCACCGTCGGCTCTTCTCAATGCCGGGAACTCATGCCCCGCATTTGCGGCAGTCAGCTTGCCGGTGGATATTTCAAGTATGCCGAACCACACGGTAACGAACATCTCGACCTGGTTGTTTGAGCATATTGCGTCATTGGTCTTTGTAAGCGTCTCGCCGACGGACTGACCGAGCATAGCACAGCTCTGAAGTATTACTTTAGAGACCATCATAAACAGTGCGGCAGGTACGCCCTTTCCGCTTACGTCCGCCATTACAAGTCCGAGGTGATCGTCGTCTATGAGGAAGAAGTCGTAGAAATCGCCGCCTACCTCTCTTGCCGAACACATAGACGCATACAGATCAAACTCCGTTCTGTCCGGAAATGCCGGGAAGTTATGCGGAAGTATGCTCCGCTGGATCAGTGTCGCCATGTGGAGCTCCGCGCCTATGCGTTCCTTCTCGGCGGTGATCTTTGTTATACGCTCTTCATGTTCCGCAAGATCAAGCTCCATATCCGACATTATATGCACAAGATTCTCGATCTCGTCGCCGGTATGTATATCAAGCGAGCTGAAATGGCTGCTCACATCGGCGCTGGACTGTTTGTCAACGGCATATCTTGCGGCGGACTCGGCGATAGCGTCTATCGGCTCGACGATCGTCTTTCTCATATGCTTTACCTGAAACAGCGCTATCAGCGTGGTCACAACCACTATCGCAATACCCGTCTGGAGCGCAAACATTATCAGCGAACCTGCGATATTGCTCGGCGCTACATCAACCAGCAGGAATGCGCATATCTCACCGCTTTCGTCCCTTATCGGCGTTCCCGCGGTACAGAGCCAGCCGTACTTCTCGGTCTGATCTATATCGTAAAGCATTCCTTCGCCGTTCCAGTCCAGAAATTTGTTCATTCCCGCTTCCGTAACAGATTCCCAGTCGCCCGGCATAAGCCTGTTCCCCGCGTCGGGGTCCGGGTCGGCGATATAGACCATAGCACAGGTCTTCCGGTCATACATAGCTACATAAACATCGTCAACGTTATCGGTATGTATATATTTATCCAGCATTTCCAGCAAAGCGTTGTATTCTTCACTGTTCTTAGCCTCGTCAAACCGCGAACGGTATTCCTCGCTCCCGTTTTCCGCAAGTTCATCACCGGTCAAACCGCGGTATATACTCATAACTTTATTGGAAAGACCTATCGTATCTATCGTCTGTACCACAGCCATTTCCGCGTGGCGTGAGGTATCGGACGCCTGCCGGACATACTGACCGGTTATGGCTATGAAATACAGTGTAAGTCCGATGATCTCAGCCACAAGTCCGAGGATAATACAGCCTATAACTGTTGAGCGTGTCGTCCGTGAAGTCAATGACCGCTTGATCTTCTTTTTCACGGTTACGGATCTGCTATTGCTCATCTGAATCTCCGTTTTGCTTATTGATCATTCCGTTATAATTCACGATACACTGACTGTAAGAGTTACGCTGCATCATCAAGTGCATCACCATATTCAGCCTTGATCTCATCATAAGCGCTTATCGCCTTGTCAAGCCTTGCTATAACATCATCATAGGCATAGAGCCCGTCCCCGTTCTTCTCCATTCCCGTAAAAGACAGCGCATATACCGCCGGCGGAGTGTCGAGAGTGAGGAATGACTTGCTGCGAAGCTGTTCCGTGCTCTGATATACGAGCTCGACAGCCGCAAATTCATTTCCGTCCTTGTCTTCCCACTTTTCAAAAACGAGCTTGACTCCGATAGGAGTCTTCTTTTCAAGTGTATAAGGAAGCTCATAATCCTCCGCTTCCATAGCAGTCAATATACTCATTATATTCGCATCGTGACCGCAGAGAAAAGTGAACTTTCGATCATTATCCGTGAATTCACTCCGTATCTCTTTAAGCATCGGATTTGCGGAATTTACCGCAATAAGAGGGATACCGAAGCGTACTTTAGTGTACTTTGTGGTAATATCGGCGATCTTTCCCCACTGTTCGTATGTAAGCGTCTTTCCGAATGCCGCCTTTACCGGATCCGGCTCCTCGTAATACTGGAGGATAAGTGCATCACTGACCGAGGAGGCTGTCTTGAGCGTACCGGTGATGGTAAGCTCCTTGCCTGCTTCCGGCAGTATCGCCGTGTCGTCGGTAACAAAGTCTTTCAGCTCACCGCTTAAATAGCCCTCCGACTCGGTGTAATCGACTGTGTCGGCAAGAAGCTTGTAGTTTTCCGCAAGCTCTGCTGCTATCTCTGCTCCGCCGAGCTGTTCAAACTGCTCCTGTACCGCAGCCGCATAGGATTCGCTGCAGAATGTGATAGCGGGATCAAAAGTCGGCTGCATGGAACCTAATTCGCCGTAATGCTCTATCTTTACGTTCGCTGCCGGAAGAAATCCGCTCGAAAAATACTGCGCGGTTGCGATCGTACGCTGCTTGGAGTTAGCGTAAAAGCGGACCTCGTCCTCCTCCGGGATGTAGTTTTCCGGTATCAGCTCCTCCGATTCGAGCCACTTTCTGAAATACTGCCCCATTTCGGTCTCAAGTACGCCTCCGCGAAGTGACAATTCGCTTGCATTCGCAGTCCACCTGAACCATTCGTGCGGTGTGGCGATGACATTCGCTGCGCCGTTGCTCACCAGGGGCGAGCGTATATTATGCCGGCTCATCACAACAACTTCTTTCAGCCTGTAATCCGATGTATCGGGACGGTCTGTCTCCATAATGACCGGATATTCCGGACCAGCAGGCATCTCAGCGGAAGTCTCCGGTTCGGCAGTCTCTTCGGCAGACGTTGTAACGGTTGTAGTTTCAGCCTTGGTTTCCGGCGCGGAAGTCTCCGGCTGTACTTCCATTACGCTTGCGGCAGGAGTATCGGCCGCGGTGCTTGTTACACTCTCACCTGCTCCCGAACATGAGCAGCAGCTTAAAAACATTGCCGCGGTGACAAAAACAGCAAAAAATCTTTTGTTCTTCATATCTGGTCTCCTTTTTCTTATCTTTTTATTTTATCATAAAATCCCGATTTAATCAATCGCCAATCAGGTCAAAACGCATATTTGTGCAAACTGTATAAAATCAAGGCTCATATTTTGTCGCATTGAATAGAAACGACAGAATGAAAGCCCGCACATATAAATGCACGGGCTATATCAATATCATGACTTATACGCGATCCGGGATCATGTATTCTTATAAATAGATTTCCTCCTGACTGTTGAATTGCCTGAAGGAGCGTCAGCCGCAACCTTGTTTCTGCCGAGAATATTGACAATACTTGTACCGGTAGATGCTTTTCCGCCGGATACAATACTTCCCTTAGGTGCATCAGAGAAAAATACCGCTCCTACGTTTACTTCATCAAGCTGATCATCGGCTAATTCAGCCATTTCATCATTCTTTATGATTTCTTCCTTAATTTCGTCTTTCATCGGTATTACCCCTTTCATTATCTGACTTTCTGTTTATTTATACGAAAAAACAGAAAATGCGGCAGTTCTTTTTTCAATTTTTATTATATATTATTCTGCGTTTTTTGTCAATGAATTTAAAGTATTGTATTTCTGAAAAAAATGTGATATAATATGTGAAAAATATGAAAAATGGAGTAAGAATTGAAGCGTTCGCATTTTCTGAAAGGTCTGCTGCACGGCATTCCTATCTTTCTCGGATATCTTTCCGTTTCATTCGGCTTCGGCATTCTCGCTGTAAAATCCGGGCTATCCGTCACAGAAGCGGCTGCCGTATCGCTTTTCAACCTCACTTCCGCCGGTCAGGCTGCCGGAGTCGGCATTATCGCCGCAAACGGTTCTGTCGCGGAGATGATACTTGCACAGATCGTAATAAATCTGCGGTATTCGCTGATGTCGCTTTCTCTGTCACAGAAGCTCGACAAAAGCTTTACCCTGCCCCACCGCCTCGCCGCATCTTACGGCATCACCGACGAGATATTCGCTTTAGCCTCCGTTCAGCCGGGTAAGATCACACCCTGGTATATGTACGGTATAATACTGATATCAGCCTTCGGCTGGGTGCTCGGAACGGTACTCGGCGCCGCGGCAGGCACCATTCTTCCCGCCGAGATATCCGATGCACTCGGAATAATGCTCTACGGAATGTTTATCGCAATAATCATTCCGCCGGCAAAAAAGGAACACAGCGTACTTGTGGGAGTCCTTACAGCTGCCGCACTGAGCGTTGCGATGTACTTTCTCGCGCCGTTCATCACCTCCGGTTTTGCTGTGATAATCTGCGCCGTTATAGCCGCCGCTCTCTGTGCGCTTATCTTCCCGGTTAAAATCCCGGAAGAACAGGACGGTGAGCAGGCATGACTATCGCAATTTTTATCGCAGTTATGGCAGGTGTCACCTATCTGATACGAATGATACCGCTCACACTCGTCAGAAAGCGTATAAAGTCGCGCTTTCTGAACAGCTTCCTTTACTATATCCCCTACACTGTACTCAGCGCAATGACATTTCCTGCGATCTTCTTCAGCACCGGCAATACTGTCACCGCTTCAATAGGTACGGCAGCCGCTCTTATACTCGCTTATGCGGGAATGCCGCTCATTGTCGTTGCGATCGCAGCCGCAGGAACGGCATATCTTGCGGGATTTATCATAACTCTCATCTGACAGGAGGAGCTTGAATGGCAAAGAGAATAACGTCTTTATTGATGATCGCGGTCATACTGCTGTGCTGCGGATCATGCTCCGGGATAAAGCTTACAAAGTTCGTTGACGTTACCGAAGAAACAGCAGTCCCGCCGAAAATCGTGTTCCTCGGAGACTCCATTGCCGCAGGATTCGGGCTTGAAGGCTACACCGGCGACGATCTGTACAATTGCCGCTCTTACGCCAATATCATCGGCGAGATGTACGATAAGGAACTGCCTGAGGACTGCTCACGCGTTATGGTGAACAAGGCAGTGTCCGGTGCAACTTCCTCCGATCTTCTCGAAAGCATAAAAAACGGTGATCTTGACGATGCTCTTGCGGGAAGTGACGCGGTAGTTGTCTCGATAGGCGGAAACGATCTGCTTTCCGTGCTGCTCGGCATCGTCAGAGACACAGGATATAACTATGAAAGCGGTAAAATTGAATTCTCCGAGACCGATATCCTCACCGCCGCACTCGATCTTCTGTCGCTTGACAGTGACATCGACAGCGCTCTCGACGGGTTCAGAAACAATCTCAGGGAGATCGCGGCAGGCTTGTCCGAAAAGACCGACGGGAAGATCTTCATTCAGACCCTCTACAACCCTCTCGAATACTTCAAGAAGATCAAGGTGCTCGTGAACTTCTCCGACGATAAGATAGACACGTTCAACTAGATCGTGGAGGAATGCGCTTACGACGGTGAAACGCAGCTCTACACGACGGTAGATGTCGCCGGCGCATTTGACGGACGCTGCACCGATCTGACGAACATAAACTCATTCGATATACACCCTAACGCATCGGGTCACGAGGTCATTGCGGGAAAAGTCGATTCCGCGGTAAGGAAATATACATACTCATACACCAAGACTGTCGAGGTCACGGACGAGGACGCTGTGCGCCGGCTCGTGCTTATCTGCATAGCGGCAGGAATAGCGGTTATCGCTGTGATAACTGTCGTTATAGTCGTACTTGTCAGAAAAAGCAGAAATAAGAGCAGATAACAGCAGTTGTATTATATCATCAGAGATCAATAAAATTCTTATGGGAGCAGAACGTTTTAAGCGTTTTGCTCCCTTTTTCCTGTTTAATATCATCTTAAACAAAATATATTGACTTTTCTTCGATTTTATGGTATAATTTACACATAATTGGTTTGTTGTACCCTCGGAGTGATGCACATGAAACAATTTATACTGGAAAAGCTCGGACTGCAGAAAAAAAGCAGGTATGTCCGCGACTTCTTCTACGCTGCAAATATGCGCTCAAGCATCTATATGTCTGTTGTCATCATCGCAATAGAGCTGTGGATGATAATCCGACTCCTTATCCGTCAGCTGAGCGGAGTTGACCCGAGAACCGCGGACTACTATGTCACGCACTACTTCAACTACGGGCTTCTGCTTGCTATCGGACTTGCAATGCTTGTTTTTGCAATGCGGTTCGTGCGCGGTAAGAAATACTCGCGCCGGCTCGGTCATATACTGACCTGGAGCTTTATGTTCATCTGCGTGTTCTTCGGTGTACAGATCTCCCTCTCCGATTACAAGATCGGTGAACAGGTGCTCACATTCCTCACTATGGAGCTTTTCGCGGCATGCCTTCTCACATGGTACCCGTATATCGGCATAAGCATCATCTCCCTCTCTTACGGGGTGTTCTACTATATGCTTGAGCAGCTTCCCGCATTCAATACCGGTCTTCCCGGAACAACTCCGGCTACGAAGATAAACCTTCTGACAATGTGGCTCGCTACCGTAATGTGCAGCCTCAGCAGCTACAACCGCACATTGTCGCAGGCACTCAAAGACGAGAACCTTGAACAGCTCAACTCCCACCTCAGCGAGATATCCCAGCACGATGAGATGACCGGCATTCACAATATGGTGTATTTCCGCAGTGAAGCAGAAAAGATGCTGCGGTATGTCACCACCGACAAGGAAAATATCATCTTCCTGTTCTTCGATATCGAAAATTTCAAATCCTATAACGATAAATACGGCTTCGGCGAAGGAAACCGCTTCCTCAAAGAGTTTGCCGGAATTATAAACGATACTTTCAGGGATTCCCTCGTTTCCCGCTTCTCCGACGACCACTTCGTCGTTCTTACCCATACCGACGGCGCGGAAGACAATATCAGACGCCTTTCCGAAGAGGTTAGACGCAGACAGGGCAATGTTAATCTCCAGATAAAGTGCGGAGGTTACAAGCCCGATAAGGACGAGAAGGATCCGAGCATCGTCTGCGACAGGGCAAGATTTGCCTGCAACAGCATAAAGAAGCATCCTCACCGCACTTTCCGGCTCTACGACAAGAAGCTCGATGACAAGTACAGACTGAAGCAGTACATAGTAAACAACATCGACACGGCGATTGATAACGGCTACATAAAGGTTTTCTACCAGCCGATAATCTCCTCCGGCAGCAGCACGGTGACCGGACTTGAAGCACTTGCCCGCTGGGACGATCCGATCCACGGCATGATCTCCCCTGCCGTTTTTATCGTGATACTCGAAGAGTACCGCCAGATCTACAAGCTCGATCAGTACATAACCGATAAGGTATGCAGGGATATGCGCGATGCTCTTGACAGCTTCACCGGCGTCGTTCCCGTTTCACTCAACTTCTCCCGCCTCGATTTCGAACTGTGCGATATCGTGGGTTTCCTCTGCGATACAGTAAAGAAATACGACATAGACAAGAAGTACATTGACGTTGAGATCACAGAAAGCGCCCTCAACGATCAGCAGGAATTTCTGCCCACCGCAATAAGACAGCTCCGGGAGCATGGTTTCCGCGTATGGCTGGACGATTTCGGAAGCGGTTATTCCTCTCTCAACGTTCTCAAGGACTACCAGTTCGATGTTCTCAAGATAGATATGAAGTTCCTGTCCGGCTTTACCGATAACGACAAGTCAAAGCCGATCCTCGAAAACATCGTTGATCTCACCAAACAGCTCAATATGGTATCACTCACCGAAGGCGTCGAGACTGCCGAACAGTTCGAGTTTCTGCGCTCTATCGGCTGTGAACGCGTCCAGGGCTTCTATTTCAGCAAGCCTGTGCCGATGGAAACGCTCCGTGAAAAGATACAAAACGGCGAGCTTTATATGTGATCAGCCGTTCAGCACAAATACGCCTGCGGTAAGATATGCGGCGTAAGCTGTCCACAGAATGTACGGTATGTTCATAAGTGCCGCACAGCGGTTTATCCTGCCGAATACAGCTGTCATACAGATCACAAGTATCAGCATGACGATCACGACAGCAGCAGCGCCGCCGGAAGAACGCAGTCCGAAAAATACCGGGCTCCAGAGCAGATTCGCGAAAAGCTGCACGATATACAGAGTAAGTGCAGAGTTCTTATGTATATCACCGCTTTCGCTGATAAGATACGCGCTTATGCCCATTACAGCATACAGCACTCCCCATACCACAGGAAAAAGCCAGCCCGGCGGCGACAAAGGCGGTTTTGTGAGCGTCGCATAATACCCGCCGAGATCCCCTCCGGCTGCAATGGCCGAAAGAGCTCCGCCAAGCTCGGCGGAAAGAATGAAGATCAGCAGATCTGTTATATTAAGTTTTTTATTCATGTCGGCATACCTCCTGACTTGTTACATTCTATTCAGCCGGCAGTAAAATATGACAAGCTGTCTATTGCGGACAGCAGCCAAACAGGAGTGTTCACGAAAAAGTTTACGAACACGGAGGTCATCAGAAATGAAGATCAGAATAGGTACACAGGGCAGCAGGCTTGCCATAAGGGAGGCGAAAGCTGTCGCCGCAGGTATTGTGGAGCATTATCCCGATATCGAAACGGAGATAATGTACATAGATACCCGCGGATATGAGATGATCGAGCGCTCGTTCGAGAAGTCGGGCGGAGGCAACATCTACACAGACCGCATGGAAAAAGCACTGCTTGACGGTGAAATAGATATTGCCGTACACAGCGCAAAGCACCTTCCCCTCACACTCGCAGCCGGC
>JAFVBZ010000201.1 GCA_017479645.1 Ruminiclostridium sp.
AAGCGGGTGAGCAGTAAGCATGACCTCGATGCTGTCGGTTATAAGCTCACGGGAAGCGAGCGGAACTCTGCCCCGCTTCCAAGCTCTTAAAATATTACGAATTAATCTTGCCGAGAACGGATCTGATAATGCCGCTTTCAGCCGATTTTCCCAGCATCGCCGCGCCGATAATGCCCGCATCGTTGCCGAGACTGCATATACAGATCTCGGTATTCTTGGCGCTGTTCTTTGAATATACCTGCTCCGCCACCAGCTTTTTCAGCGGTATCAGCAGATTGTCGCCTTCATTGCAGACACCTCCGCCTATGCAGAGGATATCCGGCTGGAAGATGTTGATAGTGTTCGTAATACCGCAGGCAAGCGCCTTGATATAGCGGTCAACAACTGCCTGTCCCACATCGTCCATCATCTTCGCCGCATTGAACGCGGTCCTTGCACTAACGCGTCCGTCTGTCTCGACAAGCTGATGCAGCTTGCTTTCCGGGTGCTGTTCAAGGGCTTCCTGCGTCATTCTCGCAAGTCCCGTTGCCGACGCATAGGTCTCAAAGCAGCCCTTTCTTCCGCAGGTACACTGATATCCGTCGATCACGATAACAGTATGTCCGATCTCACCGCCGGCAAAGTTGGTGCCGGAGAAGATCCTGCCGTTGATTATGATGCCGGCGCCTACTCCCGTTCCGAGAGTGATCACAACCGCATTCTTCGCGCCTTTTGCCGCTCCCGCGAGATACTCGCCGTAAGCCGCGGCATTCGCGTCGTTGTCGATGTATGTCTTTTTCCCGAATGCATTTTCAATATCCGGGAGAAGAGGTACGTTGTTCCAGCCGAGATTGTTGGAATACTCGACGATTCCGGTGTCCGAATTGCAGGTTCCGGGACAGCCCGCGCCTATCCAGCGAACATCGTCCATATCTATCTTCGCATCATCTGCCGCGAGTTTCACACTCTCGATGATATCCTTTATCACTTCCTCATAAGGACGTCCCTTATCGGTCTTTATCTTGCTTCTTCCGACGATCTTGTATGTCTCGTCAACAACACCGGTAGATAAGTTGGTTCCGCCGATATCTATACCTATATAATACTTCATAAGACTCCCCCATTCGTGGAAATTAAGAATTGCGGTGCCGGTTTATACTATATCGGTAAGGATCGCTTCGCCGCTGCCTTCAAGGGTATATTTCCCGTATCCGGCGGAAATGAAACAGCTGTCACCCTTGCCGAGTGTGAGATCTCCGAGCTTAAAGCTGCCGGAAAGGACGAGGATCGAGTTGAACGATGCGTCTGTCGCTTCAAGCTGCGCCGCGGACTGCACGTCCAGCTTGTTCACGTTGAAATACTCGCTTGAAGCAAGCAGGGTCTCGGAATATCCGCCCTTGTCCAGCTTTTCGCCCTGCGGCTTTGTGGGGCGCGCAGGGGGAACGAGCTTTGTTACCTCGCAGGCTTTTTCGATATGCAGCTCACGGGGCTTGCCGTCCTTTCCGACTCTTCCGTAGTCGTAGATGCGGTAAGTGGTATTCGAGTTCTGCTGTATCTCGGCGATAAGGATACCCTTTCCGATAGCATGGAGAGTGCCGCTTTCTATAAAGAACACATCGCCCTTATGCACAGGGACATTGTTGGTCACTTCGAGCAGGGTGTTGTTCTTGATGCGGTCTGCAAATTCCTCACGGGATATCTCATGCTTAAAGCCGTAGAGCAGTTCGGCGCCCTCCTCACAGTCAACGATATACCACATCTCGGTCTTGCCGTATTCGCCCTCGACGCGCAGTGCATACTCGTTGTCCGGGTGAACCTGAACGGAGAGATTGTCCTTTGCGTCGATGAGCTTTATGAGGATAGGGAAATACTCGAAGCGCTCACAGTTCTTGCCGAGCACCTTTTTACCCTCTTTTTCGATATATTCATCAAGCGTTCTGCCGGCATATTCGCCGTTTTCGATCACGCTTTTTCCGTCTTTATGGCATGAAAGCTCCCAGCTCTCGGCAACCTTGTCTGCGTCCGACTTCTTGCCGTATTCGTCGCGGAGCCTTGTTCCGCCCCAGATGTAGTCCTTGCACGGAGCAATAAGTTTCATTGCGTACATTCAAACAACCCCTTTATATGATATAGAATAATTATACCACAAAGGATTTTAAATGTAAAGCTATTTTTGAGAAATAGGAGCCGGGCGCAGAAATCTGCGTCCGGCAAGGGTATGTAGCTCAGACTGTCTGTTTTTTCACGCCGAAAAACAGTCTGAAGATCCACGCGAGGGGCTTCGGGCTCTTCATAACAAACACTTTCATATCGTTCCTCCGTCTATTTGCAGTTATTTTTCAGCAGCAGTCCCGCCGCTATCAGAAGCACGGCAAGGAAGATGAGCAGGAACCGGTACGAGAGGAAGCAAAGCCATACAGCCCCGCCCGCGATCAGCAGTACCGATATCACGCACAG
>JAFVBZ010000202.1 GCA_017479645.1 Ruminiclostridium sp.
CAAGCTACAACGACAGCCGTGAAGCTACTATCGGCGCTATCGAAAAGGCAATTGCCGACGCGAACCCCGATAAGGAAGTGCGCCGCGCATTCACCAGCCAGATCATCATCGACAAGCTGAAAGAGCGTGACGGTATCGAGATCGACAATGTTGACGAAGCGTTCGAGCGCCTTGAAAAGGACGGAGTAAAGGAGCTTATCGTACAGCCCACACACGTTATGAGCGGATACGAGTACGATGATCTTATGGAAGTCGTAAAGGCGCAGGCTGACAAGTTCGACAGCGTAAAGGTAGGCGCTCCGCTTCTTACAAGCGATGACGACTACAGCAGAGTAATAGCGGCAATCACCGATGCCACCGCGGAATACGACGACGGCGAAACAGCTATCGTATTCATGGGTCACGGCACCGAGCACCCCTCAAACGCAACATACACCAACCTCCAGTTAAAGCTTATAGATGCAGGCAAAAAGCCTTACTGCATCGGTACTGTCGAAGCCGAGCCTTCGATCGAAGATGTAAAGGCATTTGTGAAGAATTTCGGCTACAAGCGCGTTGTCCTTGAACCGCTCATGGTAGTTGCCGGCGATCACGCGAACAACGATATGGCAGGCGATGAGGACGATTCATGGAAAACGATCCTCACAAACGAGGGATATGAGGTAGTTCCGGTCCTGCGCGGTCTCGGCGAGATCGCGGCTGTCCGCGATATCTACGTTGACCATGTGAAGGACGCGGCTGCTCTTGATGCAGCCGGCGCTTCCGTTTCCGCAAAGACTGTTGCGGACGGCACATACAGCATTGACGTTGATTCAAGCTCGTCCATGTTCAAGGTAGTAAAGTGCGAGCTTACAGTCGCAAACGGTGAGATGACCGCGGTCATGACACTCAGCGGTACCGGCTACGGCAAGCTGTTCATGGGAACTTCCGAAGAAGCGGCAAACGCTGCGGAGAGCGACTGCATTCCGTTCGTTGAGGACGCGGATGGCGCATATACATACACCGTTCCCGTTCCTGCGCTCGATACGCCCGTAAACTGCGCGGCATGGAGCACGAAGAAGTCGGAATGGTATGACCGCGAGCTTGTTTTCAAGTCCGAGGGGATCGAATAATATGCTGAACGAGTATGTTTACCGCGGCGGAAAAATGCTCCGCTGCGGTTATACTACCGGTTCGTGTGCGGCGGCAGCCTCAAAGGCTGCCGCTGAAATGCTGTTATCGGGTAAAAAAACGGAGGTTGTGACGCTGCCTACGCCGAAAGGGATAACGCTTACTGTCGATATTCTTGACCCGCTTATCGGTGAGGGTTTTGCGTCCTGCGCGGTAAAAAAGGACAGCGGCGATGACCCGGATATAACGAACGGAACGCTTGTCTGCGCGAAGGTTTCACCTGCGGACACGGGCGTTGCCATAACCGGGGGAAAAGGCGTGGGAACAGTCACAAAGCCCGGTCTTGACCAGCCTGTCGGTGCTGCGGCGATAAACTCTGTTCCGCGGCAAATGATAACCGAAGCGGTGACGGAGATCGCCGGAAAATACGGGTATAAGGGCGGATTTACGGTTGAGATAAGCGTGCCGGAGGGTGAAGCTCTCGCAAAGCGGACATTCAATCCGCGGCTCGGTATCGTGGGCGGCATCTCGATAATCGGCACGAGCGGCATTATCGAGCCTATGAGCAATGCCGCACTGGTTGACACCATACGCACCGAGATAAAGATGAGGAAAGCCGAGGGGCATGAAACGCTCCTGTTCACGCTTGGCAACTACGGCGAGAACTTCATACGGCGTGAGCTGCCGCTTGATCTTGAAAAGAGCGTAAAGATCAGCAACTTCATCGGTGACGCAACAGACATCGCGCTTGAATACGGCTTCAGCGGCATTCTCATAATCGGGCATATCGGAAAGCTCGTGAAGCTCGGGGCGGGGATAATGAACACCCACTCTTCTTTTGCTGACGGGAGAATGGACGTACTTGTGACCTGCGGGCTGCTTGCGGGAGCGGGCGCGGAAACGCTGCGCAGACTGCCGGAATGCGCGACAACGGACGCGGCGCTGGATATCCTCGATGAAGCCGGATTTACGGAGAAAACTCTGGATATACTTGCGGAGCGGGCGGGGTATTACCTTGAAGCGAAAGTGAAAGGCGCTGCGGATATCGGAGCGCTGATGTTCTCGGACATGCACGCGGTACGGGTAAGGACGGAGAAAGCGGACGAACTGATAAAGCGGATAGCGGAGGAATACAATGGTTGATTTTGTGGGAGCGGGGTGCGGTGCGCCGGATCTTATAACGGTGCGCGGAATGAGGCTGATAGAGAGCGCGGATGTGATAATCTACGCCGGCTCGCTGATAAATAAGGAACTGCTCGGTTACGCGAAAAAGGACTGTGCATTTTATGACAGCGCACGGTTGACGCTTGACGGTATAATTGATATAATAAAAAGAGCCGAGAGTGCCGGACTGCACACGGTACGGCTCCAGACGGGTGACCTGTCTCTCTACGGGTCATTGCGCGAACAGGCGGAAAGGCTGGAGGAACTTGGGATAGAGTACCGCGTGACACCGGGGGTAAGCTCGATGTTCGGGGCAGCTTCCTCGCTTAAAGCCGAGTACACGCTGCCGGGAGTTTCCCAGTCGGTCATTGTCACGAGAATGGCAGGGCGGACAGCTGTACCGGCAACCGAACGCATTTCCTCGCTTGCGGCGCACGGCTGCACAATGGTGATTTTCCTGAGCGCGGGAATGACGGATAAGGTATCGAAAGAGCTGATAAGCGGAGGATTTTCGCCGGATACGCCTGCCGCCATAGTTTACAGGGCAACGTGGGAAGATGAAAAGACAGTGCGCTGCACAGTCGGGACGCTTCACGAAGCCGCGGAGAAGAACGGTATCAGCAAGACCGCCCTCATTATCGCGGGAAATGCTCTTGACAGCGCGCATGAGCTGTCGAAGCTTTACGACAAGGATTTTGAAACGGGGTACAGAAAAATATGAAAACAGCTGTGATCTCGCTCACCGAAAGGGGCAGGGCGCTTTCCGCAAAGATCGGCGGGGACAGGTACTGCTACGAAAAGCACTGCGATCCGGAAGCGGTGCCGTTCGCGGATATCCGTGAGCTTACAGCCGGGCTTTTCGGGAAGTATGATGCTCTCGTGTTCGTCTGCGCGTCGGGTATCGCTGTCCGCGCCATAGCGCCACACATCGTCTCGAAGCTTACCGATCCGGCTGTGATAGCCGCGGACGACTGCGGAAGATTCGTTATCCCGCTTCTCTCCGGGCATATAGGCGGCGCGAATGAGCTTGCAAGGCAGATTGCCGGCAAGACGGGAGCCGTTCCGGTCATAACTACCGCCACCGACTCGCGGGGGCTTTTCTCGCCGGATATGTTCGCAAAAGCGAACGGACTCGTGATATGCAGCATGGAGGCGGCGAAGGCTGTCGCGGCGGCGGTCGTGGACGGCAGGACTGTCGGTTTCAGCTGCGCTTATCCGCACTCCCCGCTCCCGGAAGAGCTTACAGAAGCGGACAGCGGGAGCATCGGGATCCGCATTTCCGGCGATCCCGGCGAGAAACCGTTTGACGTGACGCTGAACCTTATGCCCGCAAATATCGCGGTGGGTATCGGCTGCAAGCGCGGGACTTCCAGCAGCGATATCACAACCCAAATAATGCGGGTGTTTTCGGATAACGGTGTGGATATAAGGCGGCTGGCGGCTGCCGCAACGGCTGACATAACAGCTGATGAACCGGGTCTGCTGGAATTCTGTGAACGCTTCTCGCTTCCGCTGAGAACATTCAGCGCGGAGGAGCTTATGAGCACTCCCGGGGAGTTCGCGCACTCGGATTTCGTGGAAAAGGTGACGGGCGCGGACAACGTCTGCGAACGTGCGGCGGTCTGTGCGGGAGGCACACTTACCGTGCGCAAAACCGCGGGAAACGGAGTAACGGCGGCAGTATCGGAACTGCCGGTTTTTATAGAGCTTGAAAGGAATGAGGACAGTTGCTTTATGTGATCGGTATCGGCAGCGGTGCTGCGGACGGAATGACAGCCGAGGCATCGGCGGCGCTTGACAGCTGCGGGCTTATTGTGGGATATACGGTGTACTGCGATATTCTGCGTCCGCTTTATCCCGGCAAGGAGTTCTGGTCCACGGGAATGCGGCAGGAAAAGGAACGTGTCCTCTACGCGCTGGAGCAGGCTTCCGGCAGGGACACGGCTCTTGTATGCAGCGGCGACGCGGGAGTTTACGGAATGGCAGGGCTGGCGCTTGAGCTTTCGGAGGGCTTTCCGGGAACGCGGATAAAGGTTATCCCCGGAGTTACCGCCGCCCTTTCCGGAGCGGCGCTTCTCGGTTCGCCCCTTACGAACGATTTCGCGGTCATAAGCCTGTCCGATCTGCTTACCCCCGGCGATGTCATCGAAAAAAGGCTTGAAGGCGCTGCCGCGGGGGATCTTGCGATCGTGCTGTACAATCCCATGTCGAAGAAACGCACGGACAACCTTCGCCGGGCGTGTGATATCATACTGAAATACCGGTCTGCCGACACGCCCTGCGGGATAGCGTCAAATATCGGCAGGGAGGGCGAATGTACCCGGATACTCACTCTCGGCGAGCTGCGCGGTACACAGACGGATATGTTCTCCACCGTCTTTGTGGGCAGTTCCTTTACCCGCGTGATAAACGGCAGGCTGGTGACTCCGAGAGGGTACCGGATATGAGGAAGATACTGATCTTCGGCGGTACCTCCGAGGGCAGGGAGCTTGCGGAGTTCTGCCGTGAGCGCGGCATTCCCGCCGATGTTTCCGTTACCACCGGTTACGGCGCGGAGCTGCTTGGGAACGAGGGCAGTGTGAACGTGTTCACCGGGCGGCTCGACAGCGGGGAGATGTCGGGTCTGATACGCTCGGAAAGCTATGCCGCGGTGATAGATGCCACACACCCTTATGCAGCGGAAGCCACCGCGAACATCAAGGAAGCCTGTTCCGTGACAGGAGCGCCGTATTACCGGCTCATACGGGAGAAATGTGAGGTCTGCGGAAAGACAGCCGGAACTGCGGAGGAACTTGTCGCTATGCTCAACGGGACCGGCTGCCCGGTACTGAGCACCCTCGGAAGCAAGGAACTGCCTGTGCTTGCGAAAGTAACGGACAGGGAGCGGATATGGCTCAGGGTTCTTCCGGCGGAGGGAATAGAGGAATACTGCGCGTCTTTCGGCTTTGAACGTGACCATGTGATAACCGGAAAAGGTCCGTTCACGGCGGAAGAGAATCTGCTGCATATAAAGCGGAGCGGTGCGCGGATACTTGTCACAAAGGAGAGCGGGAAAGCCGGCGGCTATCCCGAAAAAGCGGAAGCCGCACGGCTTGCCGGGATAGAGATGATAACGCTCACAAGACCGACAGAGGACGGTTATCCGCCGGAGAAGATGCGTGAGATCATCGGGGAGCTGATGCTATGAAGATATACATTGTCGGGACCGGCATGGACGGCAGAAAAACGCTTACTGCCGAGGCTCTTGAGGCTGTTATGAGCGCGGAGGTGCTGATCGGCGCGAAGAGAATGCTGGAGCCGTTTTCCGGGCTTGGGAAGAGATGCTTTGAGAGCTGGAGATACGAAGAGATCTGCGCTTTTATAGATGACTGCGGGGACAGTGATACCGCGGTGCTTATGTCCGGGGACTGCGGTTTTTTCAGCGGTGCCGAAAAGCTTTCGGAGATGCTCCGCGGGAGAGATGTCAGCATAATACCGGGGATAGCGTCGCCGGTGTATTTCTGCGCAAAGATAAAGAAACCCTGGAAGGATATGAGGTTCGTGGATCTTCACGGAAAGACCGCGAACATAGTGCGAAGCGTCTGCCGAGCCGGATACTGCTTTTTCCTGCTCGGCGGGGGCATCTCGCCCGCCGATGTATGCGCCCGGCTCCGGGAATACGGAATGGGCGGTATCACGGTGCATACCGGAGAAGATCTCGGTTATCCGGACGAGCGCATTCTCACCGGCACGGCAGATGATCTTGCTTCCGTAAGCTTCGGAAAGCTGGCGGTAATGGTGACTGAGAACCCCGGATATGAGCGCGGTGTCCGGTTCGGCATACCGGACAGTGAGTTTATACGCGGCGAGGTGCCGATGACAAAATCGGAGGTACGCGCGGTCGTGATGTCGAAGCTCGGTATCGGGGAACGCGATACGGTCTGGGATATCGGCTGCGGCACAGGCTCGGTATCCGTGGAATGCGCACTGCAATGCACGGACGGAACGGTGTGGGCTGTGGATAAGTCGGCGGAAGCCTGTGACCTTACCCGCCGTAACGGCATCGCTTTTCGCTGTGACAACATAAATGTGCGCGAGGGCGATATTTCCGGTGTGCTGCCGGAACTTCCGAAGCCGGACGCAGTGTTTGTCGGCGGTGCAAGCGGCAGGACAGCGGAGATAGCGGAAGCGGCATTTCGCGGCGGGAACAGTCCGCGGTTCGTGGTGACGGCAGTGACGCTCGAAACGCTGAACGAGGCTGTAAGCGCGCTTGAAAGCCGCGGTATGACCGCGGAAGTGACGCAGATAGCCGTGACAAGGACAAGAAAAGCCGGCAGCCACACCATGCTTGCGGCGCTGAATCCGGTTTTCATCATAGAGGGGAAGAAATGAAGCGACTGATAATTGCCGGAACACACAGCGGCTGCGGAAAGACAACCGTTACCTGCGCCGTACTTGCGGCGCTGAAAGCACGGGGAATGCGGGTAAGCGCGTTCAAGTGCGGACCGGACTACATAGACCCGATGTTTCACCGTGAAGTTATCGGCGTCCCGTCCCACAACCTTGACAGCTTCTTCTGCGGCGACGACACGCTGAGATATCTGTTCTGCGAAAACTCCCGTGACAGCGGCATTGCCGTTATCGAGGGGGTAATGGGGTTCTATGACGGTGCGGAGGGACGCGGTTCCGCGCACTCGGTCTCCTGCATTACGGAGACTCCTGCCGTGATAGTGATCGACTGTCGGGGAATGAGCGATTCGATAGGCGCGGTGATGCGCGGATTTCTTGAATACAAGCGTCCGAACCGTATTGCCGGATTTATCCTCAACCGGCTGCCGGAGCGCCTTATCCCGCTTGCAGAACGGCTTTGCGGCGAGCTCGGAACGCGGTATCTCGGCTCAATGCCGAAAAGCGGCATCGTGCTCGAAAGCCGAAGTCTCGGACTTGTGACAGCGGAGGAGATACCGGATATAAAGGAGAAGCTTGCTGCACTCGGAGAGCTTGCGGAGAAGTATATTCTCCCCTATCTTCTGCCGGAGATCAAGGACAGCGGACTACCGGCATACACGGCTCCGGCTGTGACAAAGATCACCGGCAGACCTCCGGTGATCGCCGCCGCGAAAGACAGCGCGTTCTGCTTTATCTATGCCGACAACATCGAACTGCTGGAACGTATGGGCTGCACGGTAAGATACTTCTCGCCAATTGCCGACAGCCGGGTCCCGGAAGACGCGGACGGGCTTATCCTCTGCGGGGGATATCCGGAACTGCACGCGCAGGAGCTTTCCGGGAATACGGAAATGTCTGCGGAAATAAAGCGTCTTATCGGGCAGGGAATGCCGGTGATCGCGGAATGCGGCGGGTTTATGTACCTGCATGAGACCTTTGAGGATATGAACGGGAACGCGTATAAAGGAGCGGGAGTGATACCGGGGAAAGCTTACAGGACAGAGAAGCTGACGCGGTTCGGGTATGTGACGATGAGAGCCGGGAAAGACGGGCTTCTATGCGGTGCCGGGAACAGCTTCCCCGCCCACGAATTCCACTACTTCGACAGTACAAGCTGCGGCAGTGATATGACTGCGGAAAAGCCGGACGGGAGAAAGTGGGAATGCGTTCACCATACCGGAACGATGTACGCGGGATTCCCGCACCTTTACTTTTATGCGGACACCGGCATAGCGGAGCGCTTTGTGAGCGCCTGCCGCGGATATATGGAGAGAAAAGATGATAAGAACTGAGATCGCACTGCCCGACGAAAGTGCGGGAGCGCGTGCAAAAGAGCGCTGGGACAGCATAGCGAAGCCTCTCGGAAGTCTCGGGCTTCTGGAGGACGCTGTCGTAAAGATAGCAAAGATACAGCGCACCGAAAATGTGCATATCTCAAAGCGCTGTGCAGTCGTTATGTGTGCGGACAACGGAGTGGTCTGCGAGGGCGTGACCCAGTCGGACAGCAGTGTTACCGCCATGTGCGCGGACGAAATGGTGCGGGGCTGTTCGAGCGTGAACATCATTGCAAGAAGTGTGAATGCGGACGTTCTGACGGTGGATATCGGGGTTGCCGGGAAGACCTCCGCTCTTGACCGTAAGATAGCCGCGGGAACGAGAAATATGGCTGTCGGAGCGGCAATGTCCCGCGAAGAAGCGAAGCGCGCCGTAATGACCGGGATCGGGATAATGCGGGAGCAGAAGCGCGCCGGGACAGACATAGTCGTGACCGGCGAAATGGGGATAGGCAATACGACTGCTTCTGCGGCGATAACCTCGGTGATGCTGGGACTTCCGCCCCGGAAAGTGACAGGGCGGGGCGCGGGACTTGACGACACACGGCTTGCGCACAAGATAAAGGTGATAGAGCGCGCGATAGCTGTCAACGATCCCGACCCGCACGACGCGCTCGATGTTCTTGCAAAAGTCGGCGGATTTGATATCGCGGGAATGGCGGGACTGTTCATCGGCGGTGCGGAAACCGGCATACCAGTTGTCATCGACGGTGCCATATCGGCTGCGGCTGCACTCATTGCGGAGCGGCTCGTTCCGGGCTGCAAAGACTATATGCTTGCAAGCCACGTTTCCGCGGAACCTGTGGGGAAGCTGCTCCTTGACGCGCTGGGACTGAGACCGCTGATAACTGCGGAAATGCGGCTTGGCGAGGGAACGGGAGGTCTTATGCTGCTTCCGCTCCTGGACTGCGCCTGCGCCGTTTATTACGAAGCCCACACCTTTGACGGAATGGGACTTGAGAGGTACAGAAAGCTGTGATGACACTTATAACAGGCGGCTCGAAATGCGGGAAATCGAGCCTTGCGGAGAAGCTGCTGGACAGGTACGGCGATAACAAATACTACATCGCCGCAATGCAGCCTTTCGGAGAGGAAGCCCTTGCCGCCATTGACCGGCACCGGAAACTTCGCGCCGGGAAAGGCTTTGTGACAATTGAGAGATACACCGGTCTTGCGGAACTTGAGATCCCGTCCGGGAGCAGAGTCCTGCTGGAATGTATGGCGAATCTCTGCGCAAACGAGATGTTCGGCGAAAGCGGGATAAACGACCCGGAAGAGCGCATCATGCGGGGGATAGGGCATCTCCGCGCACTTACGGAGGAACTTGTGATAGTTACGAATAACGTAGGCTCCGACGGCATTGACTACGGCGCGGAGACGAACGGCTATATCCGGGCGCTCGGCAGGATAAACACAAGACTTGCGGAAGCGGCAGACTGTGTTGTGGAGTGCGTTTACGGGATCCCGGAAGTACTGAAAGGCAGGCTTTTGCTATGATAATGATAACGGGCGGAGCGTTCCAGGGCAAGACGGAATTTGCCAAAACGCGGTTTTCACTGAAAGACGAAGATATCATCGACTGCGGGAGCTGTGAACTTGACGCGGTGCCGGAGTCAAGGTGCGTCCGCAATTACGAACTCGCGGTAAAGCGGGTCATGGCGCGGGGAGAAGACCCGCTTGCCTTTACGGATAAGCTGAAATGTGATATAATACTGATGAACGAGATCGGGAGCGGGATAATACCGCTTGAAAAGAGCGAGCGCGAGTGGCGGGAAATGACCGGGCGCGCGGGGTGCATCATCGCTTCCCGTGCCGGAACGGTGTACCGCGTGTGCTGCGGTATCGCACAGATCATCAAAGGAGAAGAGATTTGACAGTTTATCTGATACGTCACGGGAAAATACCCGGAAACATCGGAAAGCGCTTTATCGGAAGTACCGACGAACCGCTTTGCGAAGAGGGTATAGCCGAACTTAAAACCATTGCCTATCCCGTCTGCGACAGGGTAGTATCAAGCCCCATGCTGCGCTGCATACAGACCGCCGGCATCATCTACCCCGGCAAGGAACCGAATGTTTATGACGAACTGCGGGAATGCGATTTCGGCATTTTCGAGGGGAAGTGCCATGCCGAGCTTGACGGGGATCCGGAGTATATGAAGTGGATCGCGGACAACGGAATGACAGCGCCTCCGGAGGGCGAAGATGTGGACGCATTCCGTGAGCGCTGTGTGCGGGGATTCCTCCGCGCGGTGCATGAGAACGAGGACTGCGGAACACTGGCTGTTATAGCGCACGGCGGAACGATAATGTCGGTAATGGAGCGGCTTGCGGTGCCGCACAGGGAATTCTACGAATATATCACGGAAAACGGTCACGGCTATATTACCGTTTTTGACGGCGAAAAACTTGAGATCAGGGGCGTAATATGAGATATCTGATACCGCTGATGCCGCTTGTCATTGGCTTTCTGCTGGACGCTCTGATTGGAGACCCGTACAGCCTGCCCCACCCGATAAGGCTTATCGGGAAGCTGATATCCGCACTGGAAAAATTCGTCCGTGCGCATTTCAGGAACCTGCGCGCAGGCGGGATATTTCTTGCGCTCACTGTGATTATCCTGTCCGGCGGGATATCCGCGGGACTGCTATTTTTGTGCTATCGGCTGAATGTGTGGCTCGGCATGGCCGCCGAGAGCATACTCTGCTATTATATGCTGGCGGCAAGGTGTCTGCGTGACGAGAGCATGAAGGTGTACCGCGCGGTAAATGAAGCCGATACCGAAAAGGCACGGAAAGCCGTGTCCATGATCGTCGGACGGGATACCGCAGTCCTTGACCGGGAAGGTATAATCCGCGCCGCAGTGGAGACTGTGGCGGAGAATACCTCCGACGGAGTTACCGCGCCGATAATGTATATGGCGCTGTTCGGCGCGGCAGGCGGCGTGGTTTACAAGTCTGTCAACACCATGGATTCCATGATAGGGTATAAAAACGAGAAATACCGGGATATAGGGCGGTTCGCGGCAAGGTTCGACGATGTGCTGAACTTTATCCCCTCCCGGCTGTCCGCACTGTTTATGATACTGTCCGCAAGCCTTTCCGGCATGGACGGAAAGAACGCGCTTCGGATATGGAAGCGGGACAGGCGAAAGCACGCAAGCCCCAATTCCGCGCAGACCGAGTCGGTGTGCGCGGGGGCGCTCGGAGTACGGCTGGCGGGCGATGCGTACTATTTCGGTGAGCTGCACAAAAAGCCGTATATCGGTGACGATACCCGCCCGATAGAAAACGAGGATATCCGCCGCGCAAACAGGCTCATGTACCTTGCATCGGTGCTGTGCCTTGCGGTATTCGCGGCAGTCCGGGCGCTTATTTACGGGGTGATCTTATGAACAGAACATCTGAATATCTTCACGGCGGGTATGTTTACGGGAACCCTGTAAAATACGACTTCTCTGCGAACCTTAATCCGCTCGGCATGCCGGAGAGCGTCCGTAAAGCGGCAAGAGACGCTGCGGACAGAAGTGACCGCTACCCGGATCCGTTCTGCAGGGAGCTTACCGCGCGTCTCAGCGGGCAGCTGAAAGTCGGCGGAGACAGGATCGTTATCGGCAACGGTGCGGACGATCTGATCTACCGCATTGTGTATGCATTAAAGCCAAAGCGCGCTGTTATCGTCACCCCGACTTTCACTGAATACGCCGCGGCGCTCGGAAATATCGGCTGTGAGATAACTGAACACCGTTTAAGCGAAGAGAACGGCTTCATGCTTGACGATACTGTCCTTGACAAGCTTACGGACGATGTTGATATGCTGTTTCTGTGCAGCCCCAACAACCCTACCGGACGGCTTGCCGATCCTTATCTGCTTGAGCGTATAGTGAAAGCCTGCGAACGGGGGATATACCTTGTTCTCGACGAATGCTTCATCGAGCTTGCGGAAAACGGAGCTTCCCACAGTCTGAATGCGGAAGAACTCAATAGTTACACTATCGTTCTCCGCGCTTTCACAAAGACTTACGCAATGCCGGGGCTGCGGCTCGGCTACGCTGTTTTCGGCAGCAAGGACACTGCCGTGTCGGTGCGGCTTGCGGGTCAGCACTGGAGCGTTTCCGTACCTGCGCAGGCTGCGGGAATCGCCGCGCTCGGCGAACGTGAATACACGGAGAATGCACGAAAGCTGATAGCGCAGGAACGGGCGTATCTGTCCGCGGGATTCAGAGCCCTCGGCTTCAAGGTATATCCTTCCGACGCAAACTTCATACTGTGCAGCGCCGATGACGCGGACAAGGCACTTCGCCTTGAGAACGGGCTTCGCGCGGAAGGTATAGCTATCCGGAACTGCTGGAACTTCTCCGGTCTCGGAGAGCGGTATTTCCGTATCGCGGTAAGACCGCACAGCGAGAATGAAGCGCTCATAAGCGCGGCGGAAAGGTGTGTTGAGAGTTGGCAAAAGTGATAATGCTCCAGGGTACGATGTCGAATGTCGGGAAAAGTCTGCTGACAGCGGCGCTGTGCCGAATTTTCCGGCAGGACGGATATTCCGCCGCACCGTTCAAATCCCAGAATATGGCGCTGAACTCATTCATTACCGCTGACGGTTCCGAGATCGGAAGAGCACAGGCGATGCAGGCGGAGGCGGCGGGGCTCGAACCGTCGGTGCTGATGAATCCGATACTGCTGAAGCCTACCACCGATGTCGGTTCACAGGTCATAGTAAACGGAAAGGTGCGCGGGAATATGCGGGCGGCGGAGTATTTCCGGCACAAGAAAGAACTGATACCCGATATTATGACCGCCTACAACACCCTTGCGTCGCAGCACGACATCATTGTTATCGAGGGGGCGGGAAGTGCTGCGGAGCTAAATCTCAAAGCAGATGACATTGTGAATATGGGCATGGCAAGGCTTGCTGACGCGCCGGTGCTGCTCGTGGGGGATATTGACCGGGGCGGCATCTTCGCCCAGCTTCTCGGCACGCTCATGCTCATTGAGGAAGAGGAACGCGCGCGCATAAAAGCCCTTGTTGTAAACAAGTTCCGCGGCGACAGGTCTATCTTTCAGAGCGGCGTGGATATCCTCGAAGAGCGCGGAGGGGTGCCGGTAGCGGGAGTCGTTCCGTATATAAAGTGCGATATCGAGGACGAGGACAGCCTTTCCGACAAGCTCGGCAACCGGACGTCCGGCGGCATCATCGACATCGCCGTTATCCGGCTTCCACACATCTCAAATTACACCGACTTCGATGCGTTTTTGCAGTACGACGGGGTTTCGGTGCGGTATGTGAGCGGGTATCGTGAGCTCGGCGAACCGGATATGATCGTGATACCCGGCACAAAAAGCACTATCGCGGATATGCGGTGGCTTCGGGAGAGCGGACTTGAAACTGCGGTGAAAAGGGCGGCGGCAAAGGGAATGCCGGTATTCGGGATCTGCGGCGGGTTCCAGATACTCGGCAAAAAAACCGCCGACCCCGGAAATTCCGAGGGCGGCGGTGAGATCGGATGTATGGGTCTGCTGGACTGCGAAACCGTATTTTCCGCGGAGAAGCACCAGACGCAGACGAGCGGGAAATTTGCGCAGATCGGCGGGGTGCTGTCGGCACTTTCGGGGCTGCGCTTTTCCGGGTATGAGATACACATGGGGGAGACGAGCTGCGGGGGCAGTGCGCTTACAGACTGCGGCGGTACGTTTTCCGGCAGTGTTTACGGCTGCTATATCCACGGCATTTTTGACGAACCGGAAGTATCCGCGGCAGTCGTCCGCACTCTTTATGAACGGAAAGGACTGCGTTTCGGCGGTGAGGGCATAGACCGGAAAGCCTACAAGGAGCGCCAGTTCGACATTCTTGCTGACGAGGTGCGCAGCGCACTTGATATGGAGCTTGTATATAAGATCCTGGACAGAAGATAACATCTTCCTGTTTGCGATCTTTTAAAGTTCCGTTTTAACGGTCATCGGTTTAGGGTGTCCAGCCCCCTTTTTAAAGGGGGCTGGCGGGGTCCGGGGCAGCGCCCCGTCTTAAAATCTCTCTCAACTTCTCTCATAAATCGTGTACAGCATAGCATTGACTATGGCGGCGGCGACATTGCTGCCGCCTTTTCTGCCGGCTGCGACAATATACGGCACGCCTGCTGTCATTATCAGTTCTTTTGCTTCCACGACATTCACGAATCCCACGGGAACGCCTATTATCAGCGCAGGGGAGATCTTCTTCTCCGCTATGAGCCCGTGCAGCCTTATCAGAGCTGTCGGCGCATTTCCTACCGCGTATATCATCGTTCTGTCCGCGAACAGCTCCGCCGCCTTGTCAACGGAGACGACTGCGCGGGTAACACCGAGTTCCTTCGCTTTTCCGGCGACGTCCGCATCGGACATGAAACAATGCACTTCGCAGCCGAGAGCCTTGCACGCAGGCTTGCTTATGCCGGAGAGCGCCATCTGCGTATCGGTGACTATGACTGCACCGGAGCGCAGCGCAGCTATACCTTTGTCGGCAGCGCCTTCCGAAAAGCGGAGGTTCTTCTTGTAATCAAAATCCGCTGTGGTGTGTATGCACCGCTTTACTATCAGCTTTTCCTGCGGCGAGAACATCGACGTATCGCCGATCTCGCTTTCGATTATCTCCATACTGCGCTTCTCTATATCTGCGGGTCTTATGTTTTCAAAGCTCATTTTACGCTGCTCCTTTGCTTTATCTTCCGCTGCTGATTATACCATAAACTGCGGCATTTGTAAAGATTTATAACTGCAATGATTGACTTTGTACCAAAATAATGCTATAATACTTTCTACGGTTTTTCACGGCGCTTAACAATTATCGGGAGGTTACGGTTTTGATAGAAATTCTTACTATTATTACATCTTTGTTTTCAATGATCGGTATGTGGAAGGTCTTCAAAAAGTTCGGCAAAAAGGGCTGGCTTTCATTGATACCGCTGGTAAACGGCTACAAGCTCGGTGAATGTGTCAGAAGAGAGAGGGACGGCTTCTACATGCTCCTGTTCACTCTCATAATAAAAGGGCTGACCGTTATATCGTCCTTCGTCGATACCGAATCTCTTCAGTACGATATGCTGTTGATCGCTCAGGTAATTTTTGCGATACCGATGTGGGTATTATCCGTTCGTATCTATATAGGACTGGTTGAAGCATTCGGCAGGAAGAAGCGCTGGGCAATACTTTTCTTCTTCTTTGACTGGTTTATGCTGATGCTGTTCGGCTTTTCAAAGAAGTTCATGCCCCTTGATGACTATGTGGGTGACAAGCATTCGGACACCGAGCTCAGCAATATCAGCCTTCTCGGAGACGGAAGCGGTCTTTCCGTGAACCTCAATAAAAGAACAACCGTCAATTTCTTCAAGAAACTGACGCTTCTGCGCGATATTCACCTTACTATCCCGACAGGACACATGGTGCTTCTGCTCGGCGGTTCCGGTGCAGGCAAGACCACTTTTCTCAACGCAGTCACCGGCTATGAGAAGGCGGACGCGGAGATAAAGATCGGCAAGCTCGATGTTTACAAGGAATACAGCAGAATGAAGTATGATATCGGGTTCGTGCCGCAGGGCGATCTTATGCGCGACAACGATACCGTTTACCGTACCATTGCCGATGCCGCATCGCTCCGGCTCACAACTGATATGAAGCCGGCGGAGAAAAGAAAGCGCGTGGAAGATGTGCTGGATATATTCGGACTTCTGCCCCTCAAGAGCAGCCTTGTTTCAAAGCTTTCCGGCGGTCAGCGCAAGAGACTTTCAATCGCAATGGAGTACATTTCCTTCCCGACGCTGTTCATTCTTGACGAACCGGATTCCGGACTTGACGGCGTAGTTGCAAGAAACCTGTTTGAAAAGCTCCGTGAGATAGCCGATACAGGCAAGATAGTGATCGTAATAACCCATACCCCGGACAGAGTAATAGACCTGTTCGACGATGTGATAGTGCTTGCAAAGGACGCGGAACGCACCGGAAGACTTGCGTACTACGGACCGGTAGATGAAGTGTATGACTTCTTCGGCAAGGAGTCAATGGAGAACATACTCCTTGCAATAAACCAGAAGGACGAGGGCGGCGAAGGACGCGCCGAGGAATTTGTCTCCAAATATGTATCCCGTCTTAAAGCAGCAGGAGGTGAGGCGTAATGAGTAAAAAGCACTCCGGAAGAATTGCCCAGACATTCATTTATGTCGGCAAGCTTTTCAGAATGTTCATTTTCAGAAATGACTGGAAAGTGCTTCCTATGGCGGCAATAATCGCCGCGCTCGTATCTTACGTCATCTCCGGAACTGTGTTCAAAACAATGGAGGGGACGCTTCAGGGCACATTCGCCCTTTCCTGCATCTGTATATGGAACGGCTTCTTCAACTCTATTCAGGTAATATGCCGTGAAAGACCTATCATCAAACGTGAGCACCGCTCCGGACTTCACATGTCATCTTATATCGCGGCACACATGATCTACCAGGTTTTCCTCTGCCTTTGCCAGACAATTATAGTAATAGCGGTTCTTAAAGTCACCGATGTGGCTGTTCCGACAGTAAGCTATGTTACCGGAAGCGCCACGATAGACTTCGGCATTACGCTTTTCCTGAGCACCTATGCCGCAGATATGCTCGCGCTTTTTGTATCGGCGCTGGTGCGCAATACCACAATGGCTATGACGATCATGCCGTTTCTGATGATCTTCCAGCTCATCTTCTCCGGCGGATTTTTCTCGCTCCAGGGCGAAGCGCTCGTACTCACGAATTTCACCATTTCCAAGTGGTCACTTAGCGCACTGTGCGCAGAGGGCGAATATAACAGCCTTCCCAACGGAGTGGTGCTCTCCGCACTGAACTCAATGAATACCGAGAATGTGAGCATGCCGGAGAATATTGAGACGGACGATGCAGAGCAATACATGTTTATGATCGACAATATGCGGGAGATGATGAAGGACGAGGAAACAAGAAACTCGTTCATGCTCAAGTGCGGCGAGATGAGCCGGAACGATCAGTTCGAGTCATCTGCCGAAAACATAATAGACTGCTGGATATCAATATCCCTTTATGTGATCCTGTTCTCGGTGCTTTCTGTCATCTCGCTGGAGTTCATTGACCGTGACAAGAGGTAGAAACACTTGTTTTTATGCAATATCAATAACCGCGGCATTTCCGGTTCTTCCGGGACTGGCGCGGTTTCTCTTCATACTAAAATAGTATCTATCCATAGACAAAACCAAGTAATTTCGTCACGATTCAGATATGCGCGCAGAGCGCGCTCCACAATTGTGCATTGTGCATTGTGAATTGTGCATTTGTCTATATTTCGATAGAAATATAGTATCAGCCGTTTGTGACTGTTCCTGTGGTCTTGTCGCCTCTTCCGAATACCACCGCCGCCGTCAGTGCGAACACCACCGCCGCAGTTATACCGCCTGCACAGGCTTCAAGTCCGCCGGTAAGCGAGCCGATAAGCCCGTCCTCCGTTACCGCTCTTCTCACGCCTTTGGCAAGGTTATATCCGAAACCCGTGAGCGGCACTGTCGCACCGGCTCCCGCAAAATCAACTATCGGCTCGTATATTCCAAGTGCGCCGAGCACTACCCCGGATACCACATAAGTCACGAGTATCCTTGCCGGCGTCATTGCGGTAAGGTCTATGAGAAGCTGACCTATCGCACAGAATGCTCCTCCCACGAGGAACGCCCATAAATATTCCATATCCCGTCTCCTTATAAACTATCATCAAAGCTCAGGTGAACGCAGTGCGCTATCCCGGGAATGCTCTCCCCCTGCTGGACGAGCGTGGTTGACATAAGCGCACCGGTGGCTGTGAACAGAACGTTCTTAAGCTCGCCGCTCCTTATCATCGGGAGTATATGCCCGCAGAGGACAGATGCGCTGCACCCGCAGCCCGAACCGCCCGCATGAACGTCCTGCTTCTCCCGGTCAAATATCATCATGCCGCAGTCGTTGTGCCGGTTTCCGAGCTTTACTCCGTCCTGCAGGAAAAGATCGTTCAGCAGATCGCTTCCCACAAATCCGAGATCGCCGGTAAGGATAAGGTCAAAGTCCTCGGGAGCCTTTCCGGCAGTGTCGAGATGCGTCTTTATCGAGTCGTATGCGGCAGGCGCCATAGCCGCGCCCATATTGTTTGCGTCCTTTATTCCCATATCCTTCACTGTGCCGATCGTGACCGCCTTTACATAGGGAGGTCCGGAGTGCGCCCCGACTATCGCGCAGCCGCTTGCGGTAGCTGTCCACTGGGCTGTGGGGGTGCGCTGACCGCCGTATGTCTCCGGGAAACGGAACTGCCTTTCCGCGGAGCAGAAGTGCGACGATGTCAGAGCCGCGTTAAGGCTCCCGATGCCGCTGTCCGCGAAAACCGATGCAAGCGCAAGGCTTTCCGCCATTGTGGAGCAGGCTCCGTACAATCCTATGAAACGTGCGCCGTTGTTTCGCATACTGTATGCCGAGCCGGTGCACTGGTTCAGCAGGTCACCCGCAAACACGAAGCTTATGCTGCTTTCGGCGATATTCCCGCGGATAAGCGCCTGCTCGAAGGCGTGCTGCTGGAGCCGGCTCTCTGCCTTTTCCCAGGTGTTCTCGCCGAATGCCGAGTCCTCGCTCACATAATCGAAGCAGCTTCCGAGGGGACCCTCGCCCTCCATTTTCCCGGCAGCCGAACCGTATGACACGACGGACGGTGTGCTTTCAAGCAGCACCGTGCCGTTTCCGATATATCTGCTCATTTCCGCTCCTTTCTCATGCCGCCTGCATTGCAAACAGAATGATGCCGTACACTGCCGAAGCCGCAAGCCCGTACACGATGACCGGTCCGGCGATAATGAATATCTTTGCGCCGACACCGAGCACATAGCCTTCGGTCTTGAACTCCATTGCCGGAGACACCACCGCGTTCGCAAATCCGGTTATCGGCACAAGCGTACCGGCTCCGGCATGCTTTGCGATCTTGTCGTAAAGTCCGAATCCCGTCAGTACCGCGCTCAAGAACACGAGGGAGACCGATGTGAGAGTGCCCGCCTGTTCTTCCGGGAGCCCGAGATTTTTATACATATTCAGAACGGCTTGTCCGATGCAGCAGATAAGACCGCCGACGAGGAATGCCGCCGGCACTGTCTTATAGAGCTTTGTGTTCGGAGAACGCCGTTTTGCAAGCTTTCCGTATTCACTTTCAGTAAGTTTCATTTTATCCGTCCTTTCGTTTGTTTTCACTGCTATTGTTTCTTTTCCGGCAGTTTTTATTTATGGAAAGAATTGCAATTCTTTCAAAATACGCTTAGCTTGAAAGCGGGGCGGCGGACGCGCCGCGGCGAAATGCGTAGCGACATTCTTCAATGGGCGGGTGCAGCTCCACGGTTAGCTATATTCATCTGAATACTAGAAAAGACTGCTGAGATTTTTAAGTTTCAGCAGTCTTTATTCTGTTCTGAAAGACTTCTCCCTTAACTGCGGAGCGATCAAAGTTTTTAGGGAAGGGGGTTCGTCGAAGGTTTCTCTTATCGCCGCATCCTTGCGG
>JAFVBZ010000203.1 GCA_017479645.1 Ruminiclostridium sp.
CTTAGCGAAAATGATATTTTTGCACATCTCATACAGTACCCTTCATAGGGTGACCAAAATGGGATCTCGACATTTTTTTGTTCCACGCTCCGTAATGATAGAACATTACAGATATTCCCATAGCGACTGTCCAGCCAAGCGGCCAGGCAAGCCATATACCTGTTGTCCCGAAGAATACGGACAATATCTTAGCAAATACAACACGAAGTATCAGGTCGGTGAATGTCGCAGCCATATTATGTTAAAAACTCCTGTTAATCTAATCCCAAAAAGATACTCTCCACACCGCGATATACGATGCGGAGAGTTTTCTTATACCTTTTCGCTGACCGACTGCAAGAGAACTGTAATAAGCTGTTCCGGTGTGGGAGCTTTCCCGCCGAACTGTGACCAGAACAAGACCGCTTCCGGCTCTGTTGAAGACATTCCCTCTTTGATAGCTGCGGCGATCTCTCTGCGGACTTCATTGACTGATACACAGTTCTGCTTTGCTACCTGCTTGATAAGTTTTTTCATAATAGATTACTCCTTTTGTCGTTTTATTGGTGCTACTATACTACTTACAGTACCATTATATCACAAACGTCGTGTCGAAAAAACGGGAAGTGTGGCGGGAAATAAAAAAAGTCAGCGATTTCTCGCTGACCTGATCGAGTAGTGTCATTCATGTGCCTGTTCTATCAGAACATCCACCACTGCAAGTATTTTTGACTGCTCCTTTTTGGGCAATTCCTTTATTCTTTCACCTATAATTGTCTGCTTGATGTCAAATTGAACACTCAAAATATCACATAACAGCAAATCTGATGAGATATTTAATGCATTTGCAATATTTATCAACGTTTCCAAAGAGGGCGGCTTGGCTGATCTTTCGAGTACACTGACGTATTTGGTAGATATACCGGTCATTTCTGCAAGCTGACTCTGTGATAATCCGGCAGCCATTCTATATTGCTTAATCCTTTCGCCTATTGATGTTAAATCCATATTATCAGCTCCTACTAATAGTATCTTTTTCTATCTATTAGTATAATATACAAACAGCGATATATAAACATTCCATTATAGCGAATATGGTACTATTGGAACGATTGGAAATAAAAAAGACAGCACGTCTTTCGGTTCTACATATAGCACTAAAAGGGATTATTATTCGACACCATGTCCTGGTGCTTGATCTAACACCGAAGTTACGCTTAAATTCAAGGTTTCATGATGAAAAAACAAGTATTCTATACCCCAAAAAGGTAAAATATCACCTTTTTTTTAGTTTAAAAAAGCACTTTTTTTAGGATTTCATATTGGATAACGTGTGATAGAATATAAGCAGATACAAAAACGTACTCCGACTCAAAATCGGAAATAATACTTCAATTTAAAATTGCAAATTGAAGTTTTATTGGGTTTACATCTTTAATAACGTGTGATACAATATATACAGAACAAAAAATACATAATCATAATTATCAATTCAATAAAAAACTTAAAAATGTGAAACGACATTAATATTTCGGGACAAGCATTACAGTACATTTTGTTATGATGCACGTAATGTTTATCTATACAGGTTCTTTGACAATTGAAAAAGCAGGCACAAAAGATCGTAAGCCGAGAGACGCGATGACATTCCTGTTATCGGTGAAATTCTATGTAATGAACTGAATCGGTGATGAGCTGAACGACTTAAACGCAGGTCAAGTAATAAAGGAACGAGCGAGAAGATTTTATTGGTTTACGGTCATAATGATACTTCCGGTGACGGCTGCACCATAGGAATGGGCAGAGGTTGGAACACCTATGCGCGGGAGCGTTTTGCCCGCGGTCTGCTTGAACGAACATCTTACGATGCAATGAAATTTCTTTTAAACATATTATACACATCTACAAAGGAGGAATACTGTGGAAACTACTATCTTTACTGAATATCCCGATGTTGTGGGGGTAAAGGAGCTTACCAAAATGCTCGGTATCGGTATGAACAAGGCTTATGAGATCTTGCAGTCCAATCAGATAAAGAATTTCATGATCGGCAACAAGTACCGTATCCTGAAAACATCGGTCATAGATTTTGTTTCGCGCGATACGCGGACAGAATGAACTTTTGCCGGAACGGCAAAAAATTTTCTTAAAATATTGACTGTGGCGCTTTAATGTGGTACAATGAGTATATCACTAAAAATACTGCCTAATGTCGGAAATGGAGGTTATAATGACAGGCAGTTTAACAATCAAACACGACAGATGGGTCATGGTGCTGTACGGAGAATATGCAACGTTCAATCCCGGAAAGCAGAGTGCAGATCCCGAAAAGAAGTCTCAAAAATGGATCTCGACAGGATTACCCGCAACGACAAGAAACCGTGCCGTCGCAAACCGAATGATGTTCGAGACTATCAAGAAATACGAAAGCGAAGAAGCTGCCCGAAAGGCTGAGCTTGCAGACACACCGGCGTTTGCGGCAAGCAGCTTGCTCTTTACCGACTACATCGCAGACTGGCTCCGGCGTAAAGAGGGCGAGATACGTCAGATCACGCTTGAGGGGTATGAGGTGTATGCAAACCGTCATATCATACCGTATTTCAAAAGACTGAACCTTACTCTTGGCGAAGTCAGACCGAAGCATATCGCAATGTATTATCAGTACAAGGCGACAGGCGGCAGACTTGACAAGAAAGACGGCGGGCTTGGCAACCGTTCACTGAGAAGTCACGCGCAGCTTATCAAGGCAGTCCTGAATGAAGCGGTGATAATGGAGTACATACCGAGAAATCCCGCACTCAATGTACCGGTTCCCAAAAAGCCGAAGTCAAATACAGCTTCAAAGAATGTCTTTATGACGGCAGAAGAAGCGAACAAAATGCTTGTTCTGCTGCGTGACGAGGAAGTTTATCCGCTTGTATATGTTGCAATAAACTACGCTTTACGGAAAAGTGAGGTCCTGGGACTTAAATGGAGCGCGATAGACTTTGAGAAAGATACGCTTGAGATAAAGTCAACCGTTGTAAAGCACAGGAGCATCGTGTATCAGGACGATACCAAAACCGAGAACAGTCACAACACCTTCGTACTTATGCCCGATGTCAAGGAGCTGCTTCTCAGGATAAAGGAGCAGAAAGAGAAGTTCCGTGAGGAATACGGCTTGCTCTACACGGAATCGGATTACGTCTTTACGCATGATGACGGACGGCTGTATCGTCCCGACTGCATAACGCGTTCATTTCAGCGGGCGCTCAAACGGCACGATCTTCCCGAAATGCGGTTCCATGATCTGAGGCACAGTACGGCAAGTATCCTTTTCGATAAGGGCTGGGATATTGAAGCGATAAAGTCATGGCTTCGCCACGCGGACATTGAAACGACGAGCAACATTTATATGCACATCTCCAAAGACCGCAAGAAACTCCTTGCGGGGGATATGGATGGTACGTTCGTTTCACCGTTCAACGATGACTCGGCGGACAGTTCTGAAACGATTTCGGAGGAAAGTAATACAGGTGAACTTTTTCATACAGAAAAAGAAAAAGCCGCCGGTTAAAGCGACTTTTCACTGAAATCCCATTAGACGATATTAGACGGATTTCATTAGGCTTGTTAAGCAGTATCTTACAGGATTGGCTTAACAAAGCCTTTTGGAGTGGTCGAGGTGACGGGACTTGAACCCACGGCCTCTGCGTCCCGAACGCAGCGCTCTACCAAACTGAGCCACACCTCGGTATCTCTGGTGCGGATGACGGGACTTGAACCCACACGGCATTGCTGCCACTGGCACCTGAAGCCAGCGCGTCTGCCAATTCCGCCACATCCGCGTATTCCAAAGACTGTATCTGATATTATAGCACATACTTACAAAAAAATCAAGTACTTTTTTGAAAAAAACAGATATTTTTTTATTATCGGCTAAAATTGCAGTTAAAGTTAAAGTTCTTGACAAAAGCAACTGTTTGGAATATAATAATATAATAAAGTATTATGTCTTGGAAAAGAAAGGAAACAGAAAGATCATGTCAAAAGAATTTGTAACGAGATTTGCGCCGAGTCCTACGGGATTTATGCACATAGGCAATCTTCGTACTGCGCTGTATGCATTTTTGCTTGCAAGAGCAAACAACGGAAAGTTCATACTTAGAATAGAGGACACGGATCAGGAGCGTCTTGTGGAAGGCGCGGTTGACGTAATATACAGTACACTTGAGATGACGGGAATGGATCATGATGAGGGACCGGATGTCGGCGGTCCGAACGGTCCGTATATCCAGAGCGAGCGCAAGGACATATATATGAAGTATGCGAAGGAGCTTGTGGAGAAGGGCGGGGCATACTATTGCTTCTGCTCGAAGGAACGTCTTGAGAAGCTGCACGAGGACAGAGATCTCGGGGCAGGGTATGACCGTCATTGCCGCGATCTGCCGAAAGAGGAAGTTGAGAGGAATCTTGCGGAGGGCAAGCCTTTTGTTATCCGCCAGAAGATGCCGCTTGAGGGCAGTACGGGCTATGATGACAGCGTATTCGGTCACATTGAGATAGAGAACTCGGAGCTTCAGGATCAGATACTGATAAAGGCTGACGGATTCCCGACATACAATTTCTGCCATGTTATAGACGATCATCTTATGGGCGTTACCCATGTTGTACGCGGAAGCGAGTATCTTACTTCCACTCCGAAATATGTTCTTCTCTATGATGCATTCGGCTGGGAAAGACCGGTTTACTGCCATCTTCCGCTGCTTATGGGCAAGGACGCTGACGGCAACATCAGCAAGCTTTCCAAGCGTCACGGTTCCGTAAGTTTCCAGGAGCTTGTGAAGAACGGATATCTCCCGCAGGCTATCATCAACTACATGGCATTCACAGGCTGGTGTCCGAAAGACACGAACGAGGAATTCTTCACCATAGACGAGCTTACAAAGGTATTCTCGATAGACGGGATAAGCAAGTCTCCTGCGGTATTCGACTATGAAAAGCTGCTGTGGTTCAATAACCACTATATCAAGGAAATGCCGCTGGACGAGTTCATGGAGAAGGCGAAGCCGTATTACAGTGAGGAATATGCTGCATTTGCCGGCAACGAAAAGCTTGCAAAGCTGATACAGACCAGGATCTCGGTATTCCCGGAGGTAAACGAGAAAGCGGAGTTTGTTAAAGGCTTGCCGGACTATGACAAGGAGCTCTTTGTAAACAAGAAGAACAAGACGACTGTGGAGCAGTGTGCTGAGATAATCGAATATTCTCTGCCGAAGCTGAAAGAAGTTTCGGACTGGAGCAACGACACACTGTTTGAGCTGCTCAAGGGCATAGCCGAAGAAAAGGGTGTGAAAGCCGGTGCAGTTATGTGGGCGATACGCATAGGCGTTTCCGGTCTTGCGGTAACACCCGGCGGTGCTACGGAGCTTATGGAGATACTGGGAAAGGACGAGAGCATCAGGCGTCTTGAAACGAGCTTCGCGAGGATAAAGTGATTACTTGATATAGAGAGGAATATGATCCTATGGACGGAGTCTCGGCGTTTGTAACCGGAATGTGGCAGGTTTTTACAGGGCTTGCTGCCGGTGTTGCCGGAATAATAGCGATATCTGTTTCGCTTGTTTTGTTTTTCTCTGAAAAACGCGTGAGACTTTCTGTTCCGATATTGGCCGTTCTCGGCACATTATTGCTTATGCCTGCGGGTCTTATGTTCGGAGCAGCGTTCCTTGCGCTCAGCGTTGTTACAGGTATTATCTTTACAGCGCTGGCAGCTCTTGTAGTATTCTATGATATTCTTGTCATCGCAAAATATATAAGACAAAAGAAAAACGGATTTACCGAGGAACAAAAGAACAGCTGAAAGTTGGGAGGTGAGCACCGGTGGTGTTAATGGGAGAAGTAGTTCCTGTATTGATCGGGTTTGAGATGATATGGTTTGTATCCGCAGAAGGTCTCGTGCTTATGATAGTGTCCGTCATTCTGCTTTTTGCATACAGGCACAGCAAGCTCCCGGCGCTTATAACTGCTCTTCTCGCGCCGGTAATATTTGTCGTCACCGACCTGTTATTTGTTTTTTTCAATTTCACAGGCGGCAGCCCGACAGCACTTTTCGATACCACTGTTAAAGTATTGACAGGCGGCGGGAAATTTGCCATGGAGATGATAATTGCGGCTGATATGGTGCTGACCGCACTTTCGGTCATTTACAGCATCCTTGTCTCAATAATGTTTATAAATCAAAAGAAAAATAAATCTACCGAGGAACAAAAGAACGACTGAAAGTTCAGACATCACTTACCCGCCGTATATATGTATCTGTCGCAGACAGGAGGTGCTAAAATGGTTTACGGACATGAAGCTTCCGCCAACATTATGCTCTTTGGCTGTTTTTGTATGGTATTGATAGCCGGAATGATCATTACCATAATATCGTTCATAGTACACAGGAACGCGCACCCTCTTGCCGCGGCGATACTGGCAGTTATCGGTTATCTATGCAAGCTGCCGATGTATATACTGATGATATGCGCTTTGCCGGAAACCATATTCTATAAGAATTTTCTGATGTGTCTTGTGCTGGCAGCCGTGATCGTTGCCGCCACAGGCTACACTGTACATATGATATTATTTGCAATTCGAGATAATAAAAAACAAAAATCGGAGGAACAAAATGGGTAAAGACAACAACAATTTCGTCCCGCACGAGATACCGCGTCCGGAGTTTCCGAAACGCGCGATAATCACGGGAGGAATGCCTTACGGCAACAAAACACTGCATTTCGGTCACGTCGGCGGAGTATTCGTATTCGCCGATGTTTACGCGCGTTTTCTGCGTGACCGTATCGGCAAGGATAACGTTATTTTCGTATCGGGAACCGACTGCTACGGTTCACCTATTGCCGAGGGTTACCGCAAGCTTGTTGAGGCAGGCGAGTTCGAGGGTGATATCCGTGACTTTGTGCGCCGCAACCACAATTCGCAGAAGAAAACGCTTGACGATTATATGATAAGCCTTGACATTTTCGGCGCTTCCGGACTTGACCGCACAGCGGAGATACACAACGAGGAATCTGACAAGTTTATCCGCCGGCTTTACGAAAACGGTCATCTCCGCAAGATCAGCACAAAGCAGTTCTTTGATGAGAAAGCGGGCTGTTTTCTGAACGGAAGGCAGGTCATCGGTAAATGCCCGGTTGACGGCTGCCGTTCCGAAAAAGCATACGCTGATGAGTGCGATCTCGGGCATCAGTATATGCCGGAGAACCTTATTGATCCGAAGAGCTCGCTTACCGGTGAAACTCCGATAATGAAGAACGTTGACAACTGGTATTTCGATCTTCCTGCATACAACGCACTGCTGAAAGAGTATGTAGCGCGCATTCAGAAGCAGAAGAATGTCCGTCCGCTTGTTCACAAGACGATCTCCGAGTTTCTTGCAGACCCGGTGATCCACATCAAGAACGAGCTGCTTGACAATTACAACGCAGTAAAAGGGCAGATGCCGGCTCACGAGTTTATCGAGGAGCCCAAGAAGCCGTCGTTCACAATAAAGTTCAGTGAGCTTGACGAAATGAACAAGGCTTGTGAAGTTCTTTCCGCGAACGGTATCCGTTTCCGCACGGGAAAAACGCTTGTGCCGTTCCGTCTTACCGGAAACATCGAGTGGGGCGTTCCCGCGCCGGTGCTTGAGGGCGAGGATCCGCTTACCGTCTGGGTCTGGCCGGAATCGCTGTGGGCGCCGATCTCCTTCACGAAAGCGGCACTTGAGCGCAAGGGACGCAGCATGGACGAGTGGAAGGATTTCTGGTGCAGCAAGGAAGCCCAGGTTTACCAGTTCATCGGAGCGGATAATATATACTTCTACGGTGTGGCGGAAATGGGAATGTTCATGGCGCTGCAGGGCAGGGACGGAAATGTTTCCGATCCGCCGGACGGTGAGATGCAGCTTCCTATTCTCTGCGCAAACAATCATATCCTGTTTCTTAACGCGAAAGCATCGAGTTCCGGCAGCATAAAGCCTCCGATGGCAGACGAGCTTCTTGATTACTACACTCCGGAGCAGCTTCGTATGCACTTTCTCGGACTGGGACTGGGACAGCGCAGTGTAAGCTTCAACCCGAAGCCGCTTGATCCCACGATCGTACCCGGCAGTCCCGAAGCTGAGCAGCCGGATCCGGTAGTTAAGGACGGATTTCTGCTGTCGAACGTGTTCAACCGCATTATCCGCACCTGCATTTACACAACGCAGAAATACTATGACGGGGTAATGCCTGTCGGTGAGATCGAGGAGCAGGTGCTTGCCGACGCGAAGAAAGCGATACTCGACTATGAGCGCTTCATGTACAGATTTGAGTTCCACCAGGCAACTTATGTACTTGACAGCTATATCCGCAAGGCGAGCAAGTACATGGTAAAGAATCTCGGTGATGCGGACAAGAACGGGGACGAAGAACTGCGCAGAAAGACGCTGATAAATGTATTCCACATGATACGCACAGCTGCGGTTCTTCTTCACCCCATGGCACCTAAAGGCACGGAGATGATACTTGAATATCTCCGGCTCGGCGAAGATTTCTGGAGCTGGGACAAGATATTCGATCCTATCTCTGCATTTACCGGCGGCTCTGACCACAAGCTCAAGTTCCTCGAACCCCGCGTTGACTTCTTTACCCGCCACCCGTCGCAGTTTGCTTCGGACAGCGAAGAGAACGAGTGAGAGAGAATGAAAAGACTTTAAGAGATTTTTTTAGAGATTTTTGCCCTATGCGGGCGGCGGCGCGGTAGCCCGCGCTGTCGATCCGCCGCACAAGTGAGTATTAAGAGACAAGATTTGCATAGGCGGCGACTCATTGACCGCTGAGCAGAGACCAAATAGTCCGGATTCTACTATTCACATCACAGTAATGGGGAGACAGATTCGGTCATTTTGTGCAGGGCATATATATGATCTCTTCTTTAATTGAAAGATTTATAAATCGCAGAGAAGCGCCCATTGCCGACGGCAATGGGCGCTTTTGTGTACTTTGATGTTACTGTTGAAGCGAATATTATCTTTCGGGAAAACAATGAACCGAAAGTATTGAATCTGTTTTCCGATTGATAAATCTTGAATAGTAGAAAAATCACTTACGATCAGAAGAATGGTGTCAATGAGTCGCCGCCTATGCAAAATGTGAAATAAATACTCACTTGTGCGGCGGATCTGTTTAGGGGGTCCAGCCCCCTTTTTTAAAGGGGGCTGGCTTAATGCTCCTGAACGAATCTGACTGCTTCTGTAGCAGCGACAGCTCCGTCTGCTGCGGCAGTTACGAGCTGGCGGACAGACTTGGTGCGGTTGTCGCCTGCGGCATAGATGCCGGGAACATTGGTGATGCAGTCCTCGCCGGCTGAAACATAACCGGAGTCATCGAGTTTTATGAGCTGCGCAAAGTTCTGGTTTTCGGGTATGCGTCCGACCGCAACGAACAAGCCGTTCAGTTCGATAGTCGTGACTTCCTGGGTGTTCTTGTCAGTCACTTCGATCGCTGTAAGGCGTTTTTCCGCGATAAGCTTTGTAACGTTGCTGTTGTAGATAAACTTCACGTTATCGCGCTCTTTTAGTGCATTGACCGTTGCTTCGTCTCCGCGGAACGCATCACGGCGGTGTATGAGATATACCGTCTCAGCAAGATCCGCAAGGTAAAGTGCATCTTCCAGTGCAGTGTTGCCGCCGCCTACCACTGCTACTTTCTTTCCGCGGTAGAATGCGCCGTCGCAGGTAGCACAGTAGGAAATACCTCTGCCCACAAGTTTGTCCTCGTTCTCAACTCCGAGCTTGCGGTTTTCCGAACCTGTGGCAATTATTACTGCCTTTGCGGTGTAGGTGTTGTCATCTGTGATAACTTCCTTCGTGTCGCCGTTATCCTTGATCCCCACAGCCTTCTCGAAAACAAATTCCGCACCGAGTTCCTGCGCCTGTTCATAAACCTTTGTCGCAAAGTCATATCCGGAAATATGCATAGCGGCGGGATAGTTCTCGATGTCGGGAGTGTTGATTATCTGACCGCCGTAGCTTAATGCTTCGAGAACGAGAACGGTTTTTGATGCACGGCGGGCATAGATCGCGGCAGTAAGACCTGCCGGACCCGCACCAATGATTATGATGTCATACATGGCGATACCTCATCAGAAAAGCTTGATTATCTCGGATTTGGGTTTGAGACCTACGCTGCGCTTTGCTTCCTTGCCGTCCTTGAAAATTACGAGACAGGGGATAGAAGAAACGTCGTAATCGTATGCGAGATCATCGTTCTCGTCGATATTTACAGAAACGATCTTGATATCGTCACGCTCTTCTGCGAGCTGTTCGATAGTAGGTTTGAGCATCTGGCAGGGACCGCACCAGTCCGCGTTGAAATCAACAAGAACCGGCTTGTCGCTCTTTAATACTTCATTCTCAAAAGTTGCTGTGGTAACTTCTATAACTTTCATTTCTCATTCCTCCTGTGACCTGTTTAAATTAGTAAGGATCCTGTAGATGAGCTCATAGAGCTGTTTTCTCTCATCGCTGCCGATCCCTGTGCTCTCGCACATCTTATCGTGTATGCAGAGCACTTTTTCTTCGAGTGCAGTACCTTCTTCCGTGAGAGTGATCGAGAGATTACGTTCGTCGGCAGATGATCTTGTCCTGCGAAGGTAGCCTTTGGCTTCGAGCTTTTTCAGAAGCGGTGTAAGGGTACTGGGATCAAGCATAAGTGTCTCACTGACTTCCTTGACATTGGACGATCTGATCTCCCAGAAATACATCATCACGATATACTGCGTGTATGTGAGGTTATACTCTTCGAGCAGCTCGGAGTATTTCCTTGTCAGCTCTTTCGCGCAAAGGTAGATAGGAAAGCAAAGCTGATCTTTAAGTCTGAGTTTATCTTTGGTCTCCTGCATTTCACATCAGAGCCGCGATATCGGCTTCCATATCCTCGGGCTTGAAGGTGGGGTCAAAGCGCTTTACAACATTACCGTTTCTGTCAACGAGGAACTTTGTGAAATTCCACTTGATATCGCCGGGCTTCTTGCATGTGGTGCTGAGCGGCTTTATCATATTCATGGCAGCCTTATTCTTGAGACCTTTTATTTCCTCGTCGGGCATCTTCTCTTTGAGGTAAGTGTAGAGCGGGAGCTCATTCTCGCCGTTAACGTCGATCTTTGACATCTGCTCAAACTTGGTCTTGTATCTTGCTGTGCAGAATTCATGGATCTCTTCATCGCTTCCGGGAGCCTGGCTTCCGAACTGATTGCAGGGGAAGTCGAGAACTTCAAAACCTTTGTCGTGGTATGTCTCGTAAAGGTTCTCAATGCCTTCGTACTGGGGAGTGAAGCCGCAGCCTGTAGCGGTATTGACTACGAGGAAAACCTTTCCTTCGAGTGTATGAAGATCGAGCTCTTCACCTTTTCTTGTTTTTACTGTGAAATCATAAACGGACATAGCAGTTACCTCCTGTTGAATTAAGATAAAGCTCGTAATATTATTATATACAAATATTCGCGCTTTATTATTTTGCTTACAAATAGATTATATCAAATCAAATTGAGTTTGTCAATAGTTTTTTGAAAATTTTTTAAATTATTTCTGAATGTGACACTGGGAGCAATAAAAAAGCAGCATTTCCGGAAGAAAGACCGGAAATGCTGCTTTATACTAAATTAGTATCTATCTGTAAACAAAACCAAGTAATTTCGTCACGATTCAGATATGCGCGCAGAGCGCGCTCCACAATTGTGCATTTTGAATTGTGAATTGTGCATTTGGCAATATTTCGATAGTATGTTCTGTGCAAACGATCATGCATTATCTCCGCTGTCAGCGGGGGAGACTTCCGGAGATCCGGCATTTTCCTGAATTTTCGGCTCGGGGAAGAGATGTTTCTCGATGACAGCCATTATCTCGTCAAGGCGCTGACCGCCGATGCCGCGAATCTGACCGAGATCCTCGCGCAGTTTTGCCATATCGACGGAAGGTGCGGGTTTGGACTGCGCATCTTCTTCGCTGAGCCTGTTGTACAGGTTCTCGTAGGTGTGGATAATAAAGTCGCCGCGCTCGTCATCGCTTATCTCTTTGATAGTATTGAAGATATCCTTTGTGAAATTGTTGTAGAATTCAGAGCCTTGTCTGGACACGATCATCACCTTCCGTTCATATAGTTGATCAATAAAGGACTTCGAGGTAATCTACCGGGTTGAGCTTTTCCGAGCCTCTGCGCACTTCAAAGTGCATGTGAGCTCCCACAACAATACCGGTAGCGCCCTCCTTTGCGATAGGCTGACCCTGGATAACCTCTTCGCCGACGGAAACGAGCACTTCACTGCAGTGACCGTAGAGCGTCTGAAGACCGTTTCCGTGGTCTATAATGACGCAGTTTCCGTATCCGTAGTTGCTTCCTGCGTGAATAACGGTTCCGCTTGCACCGGCGAAGATAGGTGCGCCGTAGTAAGCCACGATATCGATACCGAGATGACCGGCATAACCGCCGTCCCACTGGGTATATTCGCTTATATGGCTCTTGCCGATCTCCATGGGCCAGATGAACTTTCCGTAGCCTGCATCATCGGAAGAGTACTGCTCCGGCGGTATTTTGGTGCCGATAGCTATATGTTCCGTAACGGGGTTTGAGATAACTCTTACAGCCGTTACTTTGCGGCTCGTTTCCATATTGTTGACATAAGTTACCGAAGCGGTTACATGGTTTTTGCCGTTTGAGCCCTCTGTGGTAACTCTTGTAACGCCGCTGTAAAGGGTATCGTCGTTGTGGTATTCGGTCGTGTACGGCACTTCGGTATCGTACTCTTCCACCAACGACACATTTACGGAAAGAAAAGGTATTTCCTCTCTTATCTTTATGCGCTGGTTCGGGTGCAGGTCAGATGTATCTATGCCGGGATTGAGGAGCTTGATCTGCTGTGCGGTAAGACTTGTCTTTCCGCAGATCATCTCGAATGTGTCATTCTCCTCGACTATGTAGTAACCTGCATTAGCCTTGATACCGGTAAGCTGTGAGATGAGCCAGTCGGTCTCGATGATACTTCCGGAGAGGTAAAGACCTGCTGTACTGCAGTCAACGCTGTCCCGGAAAGAGATATCCGCGTCGGGATAAAGGCGTCTGTACTTGTCGAGAATACCTTCCAGCGCTTCATTTACGGGAGTATTATCGGGGATAGCGCCCTGGAAAACGCCGTTGAGATAAACGCCGTAGGCATATTCAACGCTGATATCCGAATATTCGAGTATCATATCCGCTACCTGGTATTTTGAAAGCATTTCACCCTCATTCACAACTTCGATAGAGAATGATGGTACGAGCCTGATACTCTCATCGCTTCCGAGGTAGTTTATACGTTCTTTAAGTATCTCGTCCGCATCGAAATAGACCTGTTCGTTTTCGACGTAACCGAGGAATTTATCGTTGACCGTGAGCTTTACGCAGTATCTGAGGTTTGAAGCATAGGCAACTATATTGAACAGGAACGCAACGCAGATTATCGGAGCGGCAATGTTGAATACAGTGACTGCAACACCCGTGCTGCCGAAAATGAACTCGCCGAGGTGAGAAAATGCGATCTTTACTGCGGCACCTGTTCCTTTGGACTTGCTGTTCTTTTTTATATCGCTCACCGCACGTCTGAAAGCGTGTACAACCTTAACAAACGGCGACATTATCAGAATAAGAAGATATCCGAGCTTCTTCAAAATGAAAGCCGTAAAGTTGCCGGAGCGCTTCCAAAGGTACTTTGCGAGCCTTGCGATACCGGAACCGGCTTTTATTGCGAGTCCGGCGAACATAAGAATGATATACCGTCCGAATCGGGACAGATAGATCGCAAGACTGTTCAGTTTTGCGTTGAACTCTGCCTTTTTCTGTGCTCTCTTTTCTGCGGCAGCAGCTTTTTTTGCCGCAAGTTCTTCTTTAACTTGTGAGACAGCGCTTATATTTTCATCGGCGGGGGGGGATACAGCCGGCGTCTTTTTCTGCACGGCGCCGGAGTTTATACTCTGTTCGGCTTTCTTATCCGCAGCCGCATTGCTATTGCGTTTTTTTCTGGAACTGTGCTTTTTTGACAACGGTATATCACCTCCTGCGGCGCAGAGTCTGCGATATCTTTTTGAAATATTGCCGATCCACTGCATTTCTTACAGACCTGCCCATTGAACAATCTCTGAAATACTGCAATGGTTTAGGGTGTCCAGCCCCCTTTTTCAAAGGGGGCTGGCGGGGTCGGGGGCAGCCCCCCCTCTTGATATCTCTTAATCTCTCTTCTCACTCATAGAGCGGTATTGTCGTATCTCCGTGCTCCGACCAGTAAAGTCCGTCGTGGCGGGAATCGCAGCTCGGCGGGATATTACTCTTTCTGTAATAACCTATCATGGTGCTGGGGCATTTTGATGTTGCAAGAAGTCCGGTGTCGGTGCAGTATCTTAGCTCCAGCGTGGAAGGATCGGGCGTGAAAGTCTGCTCTGTCTCGGTATCGACGAAATTCACCATAACGTCGTGCCATACGAGAGCCATTGTTCTCCAGCCGTCTGTTGACTTAATCTCATGGTTGTCGTCGTAAGCTATACGGTAGCAAGCCACATATTCGGGAGTAAGTCCCGCAAACAGCAGGTTCGACATATCGTTTGCCGTACCGGTCTTGCCGACAACTTCTACCTTGCCGAGCTTTGCGTTCTTACCGGTTCCGTAGTCGTCCTGAACGACTTTGAGCATCATTCTGTTGGTGATCCATGCGGAATCCTCGCCGATAGCGCGCTTGCCGTTTGTATCCTGTTCGAGTACGACAACGCCCTTGTTGTCGTAAACTCTTGAGTAGTACGACGGCTTGTAATACATACCGCCGTTGCCCATTACCTGATAAGCTGCGGTAAGCTCGGTGAGAGTAGCGCCGTTGGTGAGCGCTCCTGTTGCAAGAGGAGCGTAAGCGATATCGTTTACGCTGTCGAGATGCTCGAAGCCGAGGTTGTGAACAAGGTGGTTGTAGGAGTTGACAAGGCCAACCTTCTGCATAACTCTTGCGGCGATAGTGTTCATAGACTTCTGCACAGCGTACCATGCCGGCCAGTAAGCGCCGGAGCCGAATCCGGTCTCCTGGTAGTTATGCGGCCAGCGTACAGTCTGGTCTGCTTCGTTGTAACCGCTCTCTGCCGCATGGGAACCGCCGCCGGCGTGCTCGGCATGGATCTTGCCGGAGAGGTCCTGTAGCATAGTGGAATATGTTATAAGATTATTGTCGATCGCAACTGAGTAGTTTCCTATGGGCTTGATCGTCGAACCGATAGCGCTTACTGCCTGTGTAGCTCTGTTGAAGCAGTTGTCACCCGGCTTTTCGCCGATACCGCCCGCGCAGGCAAGCACATCTCCGCGGTAATCCATTATAACGAATGCGCCCTGAATAAGGTTCTTACTGTCTGCGGGCAGGGAAGCGTTGTACTCTTTAAGGCAGGTGTAGGGGTTCTCGAAAAGCTCGCCGAGCTTCTTCTGCATTGCCATATCCACGTTCAGATAAGCGGTATAGCCTCCGCTTCTGAACTCGTCCCATGCCTCGTTGTAAGATATACCGAGTTTAGCTGCGAGATCGTTGACTATCTGATCTATAGCGGCATCGAGATACCAGTCCTGGGAAACGGTGTAGGAGCCGTTCCACTGGTAGGCAAGTGAGCTGTCCTCACCGAGTATCTCGTCCCACGGAACGTCCTGGTAGTAAAGATCGCCCTCGTTCTTGTTATCCTCGGTGATAATGCCGTAGTAGTCGTTGTAGCGCATATCGGTGTAGCCGTAATAAGTGCCTTTGACGGGACGGCGGAACTTCACCTTTTCCGCGAGTGCGTCCTCAAGCTCATCTGTGGTGATATAACCCTGTGCATAAAGACAGTCCTTAAGCACATATTCCTGACGGATCTTTGACTGCCTTAAATTAGCGTAGGGATTGTAGTTTGTAGGCGAACGGACAACTCCCGCAAGGATAGCCGCCTCTGCGATAGTAAGGTCTTTGACGTCCTTGCCGAAGTAGTGGTATGCGGCAGAGCCGATACCGTATGCAGTACCACCGAAACCGATACGGTTGAGGTAGCTTTCGAGGATATCATACTTTGTGTACTTGTTTTCGAGGGACAGCGCTCGGAATATCTCACGGAGCTTACGTCCTATGGTAGTCTCGTTATCCTTTGTGATATCGCGGACAAGCTGCTGGGTTATAGTCGAACCGCCGTCCGTACCGCCGAATATAGCCTTGACAGTTACCGAGAGGGTACGTTTCCAGTCAACGCCGTTATGCTCGAAGAAACGCTGATCTTCGGTTGCCACGAAGCAGTCGATGACGTGCTGGGGGATATCCTCGATATCCACCCAGATACGGCTTGTCTCACCGCTTATCTGCTTTAAGAGAACGTCCTCGTTCTTTTCGTCCTTTGCGTAGATGAAGCTTGAATAAGACAGCTCAACGTTGGTAAGATCGACATCGAAGCTGCTTTCCGCGAACTGCATGATATACACGGTAAGTGCCGCGGCCACGATGCAGAAGGTGATGATAAGAATGAGGAAGACGCTGAGCAGCGTTGTTCCGAAGAAAGAGAGAACGCCGTGTATCTTCTGCCATACCGACAGCTTGTGTGTATGGTAGTAGCTTTCTACTGCCTGCTCGTCCTTGTTCATTTTGCTTCTGGACTTCGGCATATAGTCTTCATCTTTTATTTTAACGTATTTGATCTTTTTTCCGCCCATAAGTATTTCCTTTTTAACGACGCTGCATATAAAATGTGTATTGCAGCGCGGATATAACAATCTCCTGCCGCAGCATTTCTGCGGTGAAGATACATATAAATATTATAACACTTTTTTGAGCGTATGTTAATACATTTCTGATATTTTTATGAAAAATCAACAGTATAGCGGCAGTAAATTCGTCATTTTATGACACATATTCGCATAAAAAGCAGGTGAAAATCGTACAGCGATTGACAAACGGGGATTTTTATAGTATAATATCATCTGAACTCCTATAAGGGGGCGTAAAGGTTTCGACGGGGGTCATGAACTTCGTTAAGCACGCAGAGTCCGCCTGAACTCTTTAATAACGGGCAATTTAAAATTAAACGCAGATTCTAACGAACTTGCATTAGCTGCCTGAGTGCAGCTCGTCCTGCCGATGAGTGCTGCGGCTTCGGTCTGGGCGTGACACTGCAGCCAACGCCTCGGGTGAGCGCTCTGTAACCCGACGCGCTTTCAAAGAGCTGCCAAAGGGCTATCCTGTCTGTCGGAGAGTCCCGCGGGAGATTTAAAAGACCGACTAAGCGTGTAGAAAGACGGACGGATCGGCTTTCGGACAGGGGTTCGACTCCCCTCGCCTCCACCAGGCGCGGAGTCCGCGCTGACAATCCGCCCACAGATTCATCTGTGGGCGGATTATTGTGTCGTATCACAAACTTTCGCAGAAGATTTGAAACTCTTGTGCGGGTACGCTCCGCGGCGAATCCGCCTATGGATAAACCATAGGCGGATTGTCAGCGCGGACTCCGCGCTTGTCTGTACTGAACGCTTTAGATATTTTGAAAACTCCGGACAGCGAGGCAGAAAAATAACCCGCCTCAGGTAAACCCGAGACGGGATTCGCCGCCCGCCGTCGCGGGCTGTCCCTGCCGAACGCTTTAGATATTCTGAAAACTCCGGACTGCGAGGCAGAAAAAAACCGTATGGCAGATAATTACCATACGGTTTCGCGGCGGGGCGTTCCCCGCTGTCTGTACTGAACTCTTTAGATATTTTGAAAACTCCGGACAGCGAGGCAGAAAAATAACCCGCCTCAGGTAAA
>JAFVBZ010000204.1 GCA_017479645.1 Ruminiclostridium sp.
AATTCAGCGGAAGGATAAAAACATACAGATCGGCAGCTGAAACCGCACGCCGGATAATAGCTGAAGATCAGTGCTTTTCGCTGAAACAGCTTGCTGTGAACGGAAATGATTTAAAGGCTCTCGGTTTTAACGGAGCGGAGATAGGGAATATGCTTGAACATCTGCTTGAGCTCGTTACCGAAGGACAATGTGAAAACAGCAGGGATGCGCTCCTCGGAATAGCGGAAGAGGGGCTTGGAGGTAAGTAGAGAATGAGTGCGATAGATATAGGGATAGACCTCGGTACTGCGAATACGATCATCACTATCGGCGGAAAAGGGATCGTAATAAACGAACCGAGCGTTGTCGCATACGATAAGAAAAAGAAACAGGTGCTTGCTGTCGGGGAAGAAGCGTATAAGATGATCGGCAGGACGCCGGAGTATATTGTGGCAGTAAAGCCTCTTGCTGACGGCGTTATCTCGGACAATATAATGGCAGAAGCTATGATATCCGAGTTTATCCGGAAGGTCAGCGGAAGTATGCTGTTAAAGCCGCGTATAATCATCTGCGTTCCGTCATCTGTGACCGATGTTGAAACGAGGGCGGTAATTGAAGCTGCTCTTTCTGCCGGAGCACGCAAAGTCTATATCATAGAAGAGCCTATCGCCGCTCTTCTCGGTGCCGGAGTTGATATCTCAAAACCCAACGGTTATATGGTAGTTGATATCGGCGGCGGTACGGCTGATGTAGCTGTCGTGTCATTCAACGGTATAGTCAAATCCGAGTCTATAAAGTCCGCAGGCAATAAGCTTGATGAGGCGATAGTCCGTTATGTTTCGCAGAAATATAAGCTGCTTATCGGAGAAAAAACTGCGGAAAATATCAAGAAAACAATGGCGAATGTCTATGACCCGACGGGAGACAAAAAAATGAAAGTCAAAGGCAGACATCTTATCAAAGGTCTGCCGGTGACCATGGAAATCACCGATCTCGATGCCGCTGAAGCAGTTGCGGAAGGCGTAATGGAAATAATCGACGGAATCAAGTCTGTTCTTGAGGTCACGCCGCCGGAACTGATCGGCGATATTCACGAGAACGGAATTATTCTTACAGGAGGCGGAGCGCTTCTGAAAGGGCTGCCGGAGTCGGTGGCAGAACTTACAAAGGTCAAGTGCCGTGTCGCAGACGATCCGCTTGAATGTGTGGCAAGAGGAGTTGCTGCCGCGTTCAAGCTTTCGGACGAGCTTCTTGACGGATTTGAGCAGATATCGCTCTATAAATACAAATAAGATACCGCCGGAGAGCTGTTCTCCGGCGGTTTGTGCTATTTTTCGCTTTCTTTAGGGGTGTTTCTGAACACGATCATTCTTTCGATATATTTGTCATTTACCGAAAGTATCACAAACCGAAGATCCTTGTAATCAACATGCGGTTTCTTGTCTGAATCTTCCGGAAGATCATCGGGAACGTATTCAAGCAGGTCTATCACAAATCCGGAAATAGTATCGTATTCGTGGTCTTCCGGCAGGGAATAGCCGAAAAGCTCCATTACCTCATCGGGATCCGCTTCTCCGCTGATCTCATATTTGTCCTTGCTTATTTTCCTTATTTCTGCGCTTTCCGAGTCGTATTCGTCCTGGATATTGCCCATTACAGACTCGATTATATCCTCAAGAGTAACTATACCGGCTGTTCCGCCGTATTCGTCCACAACTACCGCAAGTCCGGCTTTTGCCCCTGTCATTATCTTGAATGCGTCACTGCAGGTACAGCTTTCCGGAACATATACAGTTTCGCGTACAAACTTTTTCAGATCGAAATCATCGAGATGCTCGTCGCCGATAAGGCATAGAAGGTCTTTTACTATGATAACACCTATGATCTTGTCTATATTTTTTTCATATACTGGAAGCCTTGAAAATCCCTCATCAAGAGCGAGGTAGATGATATCGTCCAGAGAAGAGTCGATGCCGACAGCTGTAATATTTACTCTGTGCGTCATAACATCTCCGACGTTCAGATCGTCGTATTCAAAAACGTTGCTTATGATCTCAGCAGAATCGTCCTCTATCGCACCGCTTTCGGTTCCGGCATCAAGCATTGAAATGATGTCGTCTTCGGTGACATCATCGCCGTAGTTGTCACCTATGGCTTTCTTGAGTATAAATGTAAGTCCTTTATTGATCAGAATAAGCGGAAATAGCAGTATCTCCGCGGGTTTTATCTTTCGTTTTCGCCCGTCTGTTTCCATATCGTTTCCTTTCATCTGCTTTTTTCAAATCTGAAAAAGCGTTCCGCATTTTCGTTGCAGATCCTGACAGTCTCTTCAACCGACAGACCCTTTATTTCTGCAAGTTTCTCCGCTGTGTGGATAAGAAATCCGCTGTCATTACGTTCTCCCCTGTGGGGAACCGGCGCCATATATGGACTGTCGGTCTCCAGCATTATCCGGTCTATCGGTATAATTCGGCAGGCTTCTATGGCTTTCTTAGCGTTTTTGAATGTAAGCAGTCCGGTGAAGCTTATCATCATGCCGAAAGAAAGTATCTCACGCGCAACTTCCGTGCTTCCGGAAAAGCAGTGCATAACGCCGTTCGGCTTGTATTCCCGGAGAATATCGAGCATATTTTTGGTGCTGTCACGGCTGTGAATGCAGACAGGCAGATCAAGCTCACGCGCAAGTTCAAGCTGGGCTCTGAAAAAACGGAGCTGACGCTCTCTGTCGTAAGGCTCCCAGTGAAAGTCGAGTCCGATCTCGCCGATCGCAGCAGCTTTCGGGTGGGAAGCGAGTTTTTTCAGTTCGTCAAGATAAGCTGATTCATCGACATCATTGCAGTTTTCCGGGTGAACGCCAACGGCGGCATATACGTTTTCATATTTCTCGGCGATATGAAGGGAAGTCCTGCTTTTTTCGATATCACAGCCGAGAGTTACAATTTTTTCGCATTTTTCTGCAAGCAGCTTATCGAGCAGCTCATATCTGTCGCTGTCAAATGCTTCGTCGTCATAATGCGAATGGGTATCGGTTATCTTTATCATTTCAGAATCTTTACACTGTCCCTTTCGATGAGATTTCCGGTAACAAGAACTCTGCCGCGCTTGAAATCCTTGTCCTGTATCTTGCGGATAATTATATCCACAGCGTGATTTGACATCTCGTAGCTGTTGACATCAACAGTTGTGATACGCGGATTTGAGATAGTTGAGTAGATGTGATTGTCATATCCGACTATCGAGATATCTTCGGGAATACGAAGATTTCTTGATTTAAGCTGGTTCATCAGAATATATGCAGCTTCATCGCAGTTGCATACGAATGCGGTAGGAAGCTCGGAGGGAAGTGAATATTCACGGAATCCCGTACCGTCACTTTTTCGGTCTTCGATGATCCAAGCCTGATTGATACGGATCCTGTTTTCTATGTGAGCTTTGTAAAAACCGAGATATCTGTCCTGAATGCTTGATGTAGAGCCGATCGAGCCGATAAATCCAAGCCGTCTGTGACCGAGACCGATAAGGTAATTGGTGATCATATATGATCCGAAGAAGTTGTCCGCAACTACGGTGTCTATATCGTTGCGGGAGCTGTAGAAATCGAGAAATACCATTGGAATGTTCATTGAGATCAGTGCATTCACATAGCTGTTGGAAAGCTGACCAAGCACGATAACGCCGTCAACTTTCTTTTCGAGCACTGATTTCGGTACTTCGCAGGTAGCTTCGTCATCTTCCGGCACAACATCGAGTATGCCATAGTAGCTCTGCTTCTGAAGAAGTTCAACGATGTATCTGTAAACGACCCAGTAGAAAGCGCTTGCATCCTGGATAAAGTGCTTTGCGACAATAATGCTGATGCTGTAAGTGAGGTTTTCTTTGTTTGCTTTGGAGCTTCCGCTGAAACGGTATCCCATTTCGTTGGCCTTGTTCTTAATCTTTTCGCGAAGTTCGCTTCCGACACCGTCTTTATCACCGAGGGCTTTTGATACCGTCACGGTGCTTACGCCGATCTCTTTTGCAATATCGCTCATTGTGACTGCTTTCTTTATCATAGAAGCCCTCCTGAAATAATGTATTATATTTATTTTAAGTTAAATTAACAAGTTTGTAAATTAACAAAATGCACAATTATTCGCGCCTATGATTGTATGATGTGTCAATTGTAAAGAAGAGAGAGACATTATAAAAGCTAAAAAAATGGTTTATATGTTATTTTGCTGTGAAAAAAAGCACAAATAAATTTGTTGATTGTGCATATTGATAAGAGAATGTATTATATGATATAATTTAAAAAGTATAATGCAGATGTTATGCTTTCAACTATTTGTTGAATCGTTTTCATTCCGGCAAAAAGAAATCGGCGGAGGAAATAAAAGTGAGTATCACGATCAAAGATGTGGCAAGAGCTGCCAATGTTTCAGTTGCAACAGTTTCCAGAGTTCTAAACAAGAAATCCAATGTTTCTGACGATGCTGCAGAGGCAGTCAATCGTGCTGTCAAGGAGCTCGGATACAGCCCTAACTTCCTCGGAAGAGACCTCAGAAAGAGTGAAACAAGACGTATTCTCGCTATCATCGCATCCACCGAACAGAGCTTCTATTCCGAAGTCTTACGCGGTATGGAAGAAGCTGCATCAGCAAAAGGGTATGACGTTATTATCGCAACCACACGCGACGATCCTAACCATGAAATGCATCTTCTCGGAATGCTGTTCTCAAGATCGGTTGACGGAGCTGTTCTTCTCGGACCAAAGCTTGACGCAGCAACCATATCACAGCTTGCCGAGAATCACAATATAGCTATGTGCCTTGAAAGGCTTGAAAACTGCAAAGTCCTTACAGTGACCATTGATAATGTAAAAGCCGGAAAAGATGCAGTAAACTATCTTATCAATAAAGGGCGGCGCCGTATAGGACTAATAACCACAAAACTCCGCAGTCAGTCATCTATTGACCGCGAGATCGGTTACAGACAGGCACTTGAAGAAAACGGCATTCCTTATGACGAAAGCCTTATATTTTATGGAAGCTATGAAGCCGAATCGGGAACAAAGGGCTGTGAAGCTCTTATGAATCTTCCGAACAGACCGGACGCAATCTTCTCTATTTCGGATATGATAGCGATAGGAGCAATGAACTATGCTCTCTCGTCCGGTATTGATATAGGAAAAGAAGTCCTGTTTTTCGGATTTGACGATATACAGTATTCTCATATCTTTGTTCCGCACCTTTCAACCGTGCGTCAACCGTGCTTTCTGCAGGGAAAAATGGTAGTCGAAAAGCTGATAGAGAATATGAAATCAGACGAACCCGACAAATCGCTTTATATGCTTCCTCATAGTCTTATTCTCCGCGAGACTACCGGTGACTGAGACAGAATTCGGAGTTATTTATGGACACAATATATAATGAGATAAAGTTCACAGCAGAGGGCGACCCGTCAAAGTGGGAAAGCACCTGCCTTCCGATAGGCAACGGTTATATGGGAGCGACTTTCTACGGCGGCATTACGCAGGAAAGGGTTGTTCTCAACGAAAAGACCCTCTGGATAGGCGGTCCGTCACCGAACCGACCGGACTATGACGGCGGCAACCGAAAAGGCGCATACAAGTCCGTCAGAAAAGTGCAGGAGCTGCTTGCGGCAGGGAAGTACGACGAAGCGCTCGCTCTGCTGCCCGATCTCACCTGTGAGACAGGGGACGGTTTCGGTGCGTATCAGTGCCTTTGTGAAGCGGTACTCGACTTTCCGGATATCGACAAGAGCAATGTGACGGAATATATACGCAGGCTCGACCTTGAAACTGCCGAATATTGTAATAGCTTTGAATATAACGGTCGTAAATATTTCCGACACGCTTTTGCGTCATATCCTGCAAGAGTTGTCTGCATTGAGTTCGACAGCAACCGGGACAACAGCATCAGCTTTAAGCTGACGCTCGACAAGGTACAGGAAGGCTGTACCGTCAAAGCTGAAGGAAACAGACTTGATTATTACGGCGCACTCGCAGATAACGGGCTTAGATATCATGCGGCGTTTTATATTGAAAACGAAGGCGGCTCGGTGACCGGCTCAGATGATAGTATAACTGTCACTGACGCAACCTATGTTGTCATATATTTTACTGCGGCAACGGATTATTCCGATGAATACCCGACATACAGAAGCGGAACAGATCCGCGTGAGATCGTCGATGAAATACTCGAAAACTGTGTACCAAAGGGGGAGGAAAAGCTTTTTGACGAGCATTATGATGACTACGGCGCACTTTACAGACGCGTTGAACTGAATTTCAATGGTGTGAACGGTTATTATATACCGGATATCGAAACCCTTCTTTCTGAGTATAAAAACGGCTCGGAAACTGCCGCCGCGCAGCTCGAACCGCTCTATTTCCAGTACGGGCGCTATCTGCTGATATCCTCGTCCCGCGAGGGTTCGCTGCCCGCGAACTTACAGGGAGTATGGAACGAGAGCAATATGCCGCCGTGGTGCTGTGATTATCACATCAACGTTAATTTGCAGATGAACTACTGGGGTGCGTTCAACACGAACCTTGCCGAGACCGCAAAACCGCTGGTGCGTTTTCTTGACAGTCTCCGCGCTCCCGGACGTATAACGGCAAAGGAGTATTACAATATCGCAAGTGATGATGAACATCCGGAAAACGGCTGGATAGCGCATACCCAGTCAACCCCATTCGGCTGGACTTCGCCGGGCTGGGATTTTTACTGGGGCTGGTCAACGGCGGCAGTGGCGTGGCTTATGCTCAATATCGCGGATTTCTACGACTATACCAGAGATGTGGAATACATGATGAATGAGATATATCCGATAATGCGCGAATCGGCGAGGTTCTATACACAGTGGCTGATATGGGACGAGAAACAGCAGCGCCTTGTCTCTTCGCCTACTTATTCTCCGGAACATGGTCCCGTAACAATAGGCAATACTTACGAGCAGTCGCTCATATCCGAGTTTTATGAGCGGTTCCTGATGCTGTCCCATGACTTTTATGACGAAACAGATGACGGTCTGCGTGAAAAGGTAGAAGAACAGCTGAAACAGCTTAAACCGTTCGCTGTTAGTAAGACCGGATTGCTGAAAGAGTGGTATGAGGAGGACGAGACGGACTTTGACCGCTCCAAGATACAGAAGAACCACCGTCATATTTCACACCTTATGAGCCTTTATCCCGGAAGTCTTATTAATAAATACACTCCCGAGCTTATGCAGGCTGCGATAGCGACGATGAATGACCGCGGAGACGAATCTACCGGCTGGGCGAGAGCATACAAGGTGAACCTCTGGGCAAGGACCGGGGACGGAGAACGGGCATATAAGCTGCTGCACGGTCTGCTGACCGACTGCACATATCCGAACCTGTGGGATTTCCACCCGCCGTTCCAGATAGACGGAAACTTCGGCGGAAGTGCTGGAATTGCGGAAATGCTGCTGCAAAGCCATGAGATACTTAATACCGAAGGCGAGTATATCATAGACGTTCTTCCCGCTGTTCCGGAAAAGTGGTCAAGCGGAGAGTTCAGCGGTCTATGCGCACGCGGTGGATTTGAAGTTTCTGCAAAGTGGACAGACTGCAAACCAAAAGAGATCAGAGTAAAATCATTGCAGGGTGAATGGGCGCTTGTGAGAACAGAACTTGAAAACCTGACAGATGACACCGGAAACAAGGTGGAATATACAAAACAGGGCGGTGTGGCTGTATTTCAGACAACACCCGGAAAAACGTACATATTAAGCTAAATCAATACAGAAGGAAAGGGATTTTCTTATGTCAGAAAGGCTTTTTAACGATAACTGGAGCTTTATGCTCAAGGAAGTCGGCTCTGAGCTCTCGGACGCTCTTGCCGAACAGGAATGGCATGATGTGGAAGTACCGCATGACTGGCTTATCGGTGATACTCACAATCTGTACAGATCCAATGACGGCTGGTACAGGAAAACGTTCACTATAGATGAGCTGTCACCCGATGACGTATATATTCTGCGGTTTGACGGAGTTTATATGGACAGCACTGTCTATGTGAACGGCGTAAAAGTCGGCGGAAGAGAATACGGCTATTCCTGCTTCTCGATTGATATTACCGAAAGCCTGAAAAGCGGCGAAAACGAGATACATGTCAGAGTGCGCTACCAGTCGCCGAATTCCCGCTGGTATTCCGGCGCCGGTATTTTCAGAAATGTTTATTTGCGGAAAACATACCATTCTCATATAAAAGAACGCGGGGTCTATATCTCCGCAAGAAAATATGATGATAACAATAAGTGGATCGTCATAATAGAAACCGAGACCATAGGCGATGACTGTGTTGTCTGTCACCGGGTTCTTGACAGTCTCGGCAGAAAGTGTGCTGAAGTCAGAACAGCACAGACTGACGGATTCTCCCGCTCTGCTTTTTACGCTGCAAATCCGGAGAGCTGGGATTTAGATAAGCCGGTTTCATACAAAATGGTAACCGAGCTTTTACAAAACGGCGAAGTGAAGGACAGCGTCACAAATGTGTTCGGCTTCCGTACAGCGGAATTTGATCCGGACGGAGGATTTCTGTTCAACGGCAGAAGAATGAAGCTGCACGGCGTTTGTATGCATCACGATCTCGGTGCTCTCGGAGCGGCAGTGAATGTGAATGCTTTAAGACGACAGCTGAAAACACTGAAAAGCTTCGGAGTGAACGCGGTAAGAACTTCTCACAATATGCCGGCAAAAGAGCTTATAGATCTTTGTACCGAAATGGGTATCCTCGTTGACAGCGAATGCTTCGATATGTGGGAAGAACCCAAGACTGAATATGATTACGCAAGATTCTTTGATGAGCACTATGCCGATGAGGTGAAGAGCTGGGTGACCCGTGACCGGAATGCGCCATGTGTTATAATGTGGAGCATCGGAAATGAGATACACGATACTCATGAAAGCGAGCGCGGACTTGAAGTTGCAAAAATGCTTGTTAAGGAAGTCAATAAACACGACGGATATAACAATGCTGTCTGCACTATCGGCTCCAATTATATGAGATGGTCAAATGCGCAGAAGGTAGCGGATTTCCTCAAAGTAGCCGGCTACAATTACGCCGAGGATCTCTACGACGGGCATCACGAAGCATATCCGGATTGGTTCATATACGGCAGTGAGACCGCTTCAACCGTAAGGTCACGCGGTATCTACCACTTCCCGGCAGATATGTCCATTCTCACGCATGAAGATAAGCAGTGCTCGGATTACGGAAATAGCGTTGTTGGCTGGGGAAAGACTTCCGAACAGGCTATCATTGATGACCGTGACCGTCCGTTCTGCGGAGGACAGTTTGTATGGACAGGATTTGACTACATCGGAGAACCCACGCCCTATAATACAAAGAACTCGTACTTCGGCATCGTAGATACTGCAGGTTTCCCGAAAGATTCATACTATCTTTACAAGGCGGTATGGGCAGGGAAGAAAGCTGAACCTTTCGTTCATATCTTTCCCTACTGGGATTTCAATATCGGCGAAGAGATCACAGTCAGAACCTACTCGAATATGAAAAGCGTCGAACTTAAATACAACGGCAGAAGCCTCGGCAGACAGCAGGTTGATTTTGAGAACGGCGACAAGTATTACTGCGAATGGAAGGTTCGCTACAGAAAGGGAACTGTTGAAGCTGTTGCATACGACGATAATGATAATGCTGTTGCAGCAGATACGGTATGCTCATTCGGAGAACCGGAAAGCATTGACGCGATCCCGGATAAGTACATAATGCACGCCGACGGACGAGATCTTCTGTTCATTGAGATAAATGTGGTAGATAAGAACGGTATTGTTGTTGCAAATGCAAGAAACCGTGTGAGGGTTACAGTTGAAGGCGCTGCAAGACTTGTCGGTCTCGATAACGGCGACAGCACCGACTATGACAGCTATAAGGGCGACAACAGACGTCTGTTCAGCGGTAAGCTCCTCGCGATAATACAGTCCACGCTTGAACCGGGAGAAGTTACTGTCGGTATCAAGAGCGACGGACTCTGGGGAAAAGAGCTTGTATTTACATCTTTTGAATGTGATGAACCGGTTGAGGGTATATCGGTTGCTTCGGAATATTACCCGAAAAAGACAGAAGAATACAGACCGGAAAAGCCTGTACGCAAGATCGAGCTTTTCCCCACAAGAAATATGCTCGAACCGGATACTGCAACAGCCGGAATAACAATGAAGATATGTCCCGAAGATGCAGATTACAGTGATATTGAATTCGCCTGCCTGCTTCCGAACGGAACACCTGCCGGGCTGTGTGAGATAGAGAGGACCGATTACGGCGCAAAACTTACAGCAAAAAGCGACGGAGCGTATATTATCAGAGCTTCATGCCGCAACGGCTCTGATATCACGCAGGTTTATTCGGAAGTCAATATGATGAACAGCGGTTTCGGAAGTCTGGCTGTTGACCCGTATTCATTCGTATCAGCGGCTCTGGTCAGCAGCTGCAGCCGTCCGTATAATCTTATCGAACGCTCGGCAATAAGTACGGAAAATGTACGTACTGTATTCTGCTTTGACGATGTTGATTTTGGAGAAAACGGAACCGATATAGTCCGTATATACTGCGGGTACAGCGGCGGAAGCGAACCGGTGCGCATCGAGCTGTGGTCCGGAAATGCCGATAATCCCGATGCGGAAATGACAGATTCGTTTGAATTTGAAGCCAATAACCTGTGGGATAACTACGCACCCCAGGAGTACCGGCTTTCAAAACGGATCCGCGGAAAACATACGATATCGTTTGTTATCAGCAATTCTCTGATTTTCGGCGGATTTGAGTTCATTCCTGTAAACCGAGCTTATGATAAGCTCTATGCTGCAACCAATGATGATATTTACGGTGATGATTACGTTGTATCCGGACTCCAGGTGACAGATATCGGAAACAATGTTAATATCAGCTTTAAAGGGCTTGATTTCGGTGAAGGAACAGAGTCTGTCGTAGTCTGCGGAAAGACACCGAATGTTCTGAATTCCATACAGCTGAGATATACCGGCGAGGACGGGATCCAGCATACACAGCTTCTTGAATTTATGCAGTCCGAACTATATACCGAACAGAGGTTCAGACTTGACAGGATCGCCGGAAAGAACGATGTTTCATTCGTATTCATGCCCGGAAGCAGATTCGATTTCGACTGGTTCAGATTTGAAAAGTGAGCCTATCCCCGACAGTCGGTGCTGTCGGGGATAGTTTTATGTAATACCTTATACTCTGCATAACGGCAGTTCTGTTACCGTGCATATCTGAACAAAAATATTTCACGAAAATTGACCGAAAATCCTTGCAAAATTTACCGGAATATAGTATAATATCAATGTATGCACAAACAGCGTATGCCGAGAGCTTCTTTTGCGCTTATCGGTCACAAATCTGAAAGGAAAATAATCTTATGCCACAGGAGTTTTCGGTTTCACTCGACAGAATAATCCGGGAAAATGAGCTTGAGACACTGTATTGCCCTAAAAATCCGGAAGAGATAACGGTAAGCAGCAATGATGTAAACCGTCCGGGTCTTCAGCTCGGGGGTTTTTATGAATATTTTGACAATTCGCGTATTCAGATACTTGGAAAGAGCGAGTACGCATTTATGAATCAGAAGTCCGAAGATGAACGCCGCGCTTCTCTTGAAACGCTTATTTCGCAGAAGCCGCCGGCAATAGTGATCGCAAGAGGACTTGATCCGTTTCCTGAGATGCTTCCGCTTGCTGAAAAGCATGAAGTTTCTGTTCTTCGCAGCCATGACAGCACTTCCGCTTTTATGGCAAGGCTTATAGCGTTCTTAAACCTTAACCTTGCTCCGCGTATCACGCGACACGGCGTTCTTATCGAGGTTTACGGCGAAGGTATGCTGATCCTCGGTGACAGCGGTGTCGGCAAGAGCGAGACGGCTATCGAGCTTGTTAAGCGCGGTCACAGACTTGTGGCGGATGATGCGGTCGAGATCCGCAAGACCTCAAACATAACTCTTGTAGGCAGCTCGCCGGATAATATCAGACACTTTTTGGAGCTCCGCGGAATCGGTATCATAAATGTCCGCCAGCTTTACGGTATAGGTTCGGTCAAGGTCACCGAGAAGATAGATATGGTAGTTGAGATCGAGCCTTGGAATCCCGAAAAGGTTTACGACAGAATGGGTATGGACAACCATTATATGTCAATACTCGGCGTAAAGGTACCGTACCTTACAATTCCGGTAAAGCCCGGAAGAAACCTTGCGGTTATCCTTGAAGTTGCCGCAATGAACAACAGACAGAAGAAAATGGGATATAATGCGGCACAGGATCTGCTTGATAATCTCGGTCTCAGTATGGAAGGCGCCGATACCGTAACAAAATACGATGTCTGAACATAAATAGAACAGAAGAAGGTACAGAATTGAATAAAGAAACGGGAATGTGCTTTATAGCGGATATGCACACCCACACACTCGCCTCCACTCATGCTTACAGCACTATAACGGAAAATGCGGTCTGGTGCTCAAAAAACGGCATCAAGTATCTCGGTATGACCGATCACGGCATTGCTATGCAGGATTCGCCGGATACCTGGCATTTTGAAAACCTGCGAATCCTCCCGGATCATCTTGAGGGAGTACGCGTTTTCAAGGGCATTGAGGCAGATATAATGAACACTGCCGGAGATGTTGACATACCGCGCGAACTTGAACATATCTACTATGGGATCCTTGAATGGGTGAACGTGTCAATGCATGTCCAGACATTCAGACCGTCATCAAAGGCTGACCATACGAAAGCATATCTTAATGTGCTTAAAAATAAGTTTGTTGATGTGATCTCTCATTCAGAAAGTCCGAAGTTCGATTATGACTTCGACGAAGTTGCAAAAGCCTGTGCAGAATTCGGACGCCTTATCGAAGTAAACGTGTGCCGTGTGGAACGCGGCGCTGTACAGACCGAGCGTTACAAGAGAATACTTGAATGCTGTGAAAAGCACGGGACTCGAATAATCGTGAATTCCGACGCTCACTTCTATACTCACATCGGTGCATTTGAACCGGCAAAAAAGCTTCTTGAAGAAATCGGCTTTCCGGAGAAGCTTGTAATAAATGCTTCCGAGGCGCGGTTCCTCGGATATATAAAAGAAAGAAACGAAAGGATCGGAAGAAATGTTTAATATCGGAATTGATCTCGGAGGAACAAATATAAAAGTGGGTGTTGTAGATGAAAACTACAATATCATCGGAAAGTCCAACATAAAGACAAATCTGCCAAGACCCTCGGAAGCTATAGCTGACAGCATTGTTGAGGGCGTTGAGCAGGCTTGTAAAGCTGCCGGAATAGCTGTTTCTGATGTAAACAGCATAGGCATCGGAACTCCCGGCGTTGCAAACCGAAAGACCGGCATAGTGCTCCATTCAAGCAATCTCGGATTCGAGAACTTTGCTCTCGGCGAGTATCTCAGCAATAAGCTCGGAACTCATATCTATGTTGAGAACGACGCGAACGCTGCTGCATTCGGTGAGGTTGTGAACGGAGCGGGAAAAGGCTATAAGAACGTTGTTGTCATCACTCTCGGAACCGGTGTCGGCGGCGGTATAATAATCGACGGAAAGATCTATACCGGCTTCAACTTCTGCGGCGGTGAAGTAGGACATACAGTTATTGAATACAACGGAAGACCTTGTTCATGCGTCAGAAAGGGCTGTTTTGAAGCATCTTCTTCCGCTACTGCACTTATAACCTTCACAAAAGAAGCTATGCAGGAAGACAAGAATACAAAGATGTGGGAAATTGCCGGAAGCTTAGACGCAGTTGACGGTAAGACTGCGTTTGACGGAATGCGCTCCGGCGATAAGAAAGCAACTGATGTTGTAAATACATACATCAACTACCTCGGCTGCGGTCTTACTAACATGGTGAATATCTTCCAGCCCGAGCTCCTTCTGATAGGAGGCGGTATCTGCAAGGAGGGCAAGAACCTTACTGATCCGCTTATCAAGTATGTTGCAGAGGAATGCTATTGTATCGACCCCAACAGCTCAACAAAGCTTGGTATCTGCAAACTCGGGAACGATGCAGGTATAATAGGCGCGGCTTCGTTATATACTTTAAATGACTGATTTTGTAAATGCCGCGGAGGAAACAGCTTGAAATACGATACTATATCCGGTATCGCCGGAAAATACGGCGCAAAAATACTGTACGATGAGAGCATTGCCGAATTTACGTCTTTTCGCATAGGCGGCAAATGTGATGTCATTGTTATGCCGAACAGCGCGGAATGTATCGCTGAACTTGTTTCGGAATGCAGAAAAAGCGGGATAAGGTACTATATCTTCGGAAAATGCACAAATGTGCTTATAAGCGGGGAAGGTCTGCGCGGCGTTGTTATCCTCATTGACGGCGATTATTCGTCCGTACGGCGTGACGGAAACGATCTTATCTGCGATGCAGGAGCTTCACTTGCTAAGATCTGCAATGAAGCCAGAAAGGAATCGCTTTCCGGACTTGAATTCGCATACGGTATCCCCGGAAGTGCAGGCGGCGCTTTATATATGAATGCCGGCGCTTACGGAGGAGAGATGAAGGACGTTGTTTCCTGGTGTGATTACCTCGCCGGATCCGGTGAAATAAGGCGAATGAATGCGGAAAATATGAAGCTTTCGTACCGTCATAGCGCTTTTACCGGTTCGGATAAAGTTATCCTGTCTGTATGCTTCCGGCTTACACCGGGAGACGAAAACAAGATCGCGGAGCTTATGAACGAGACAATGAAGAAGCGCCGTGATAAACAGCCGCTTGAATATCCGAGTGCGGGCAGCACATTCAAGCGTCCTGACGGATATTTTGCCGCAAAGCTGATTGAGGACAGCGGACTGAAAGGCTATACAGTCGGTGGTGCGCAGGTAAGCGAAAAGCACAGCGGATTTGTGATAAATAAAGGAAACGCGTCTTTTGATGATGTGATAAAGATAACCGAGGATATAAAGGAAAAGGTTTTTGCCGATTCCGGAGTTTTGCTCGAACGTGAGATACTGATAGTGGAGTGATAGAATGCAGTTTATTATAGTTACCGGAGTATCCGGATCGGGAAAATCAAGTGCTATGAACGTTCTTGAGGATATCGGATACTTCTGCATAGATAATATGCCGCCGCAGCTTATACCGAAGTTTGCCGAGCTGTGCGGTGACAACTCCGCTATAGATAAGGTAGCAATAGTAGTCGATATCCGCGGCGGAGAGCTTTTCCTTCAATTCTGGGAGAATGTAAAGGAGATGCGGGAGAGCGGACTTGATGTCAAGATCCTGTTCATCTACGCAGATAAGGACGTTATCCGCAGAAGATACAAGGAAACGAGAAGAAAACACCCTCTGTATGATGTTGCAGGCGGTGATCTTGATAAAGCGATAGACGAAGAATTTGAAATCCTTATGCCTATCCGTGCAAATTCCGACTATTATATAGATTCAAGCCTTACAACCACAGCAAAATTCAAGGAAAATATGATGAAGATGTTCCTTGAGAATGTCTCAAAGAGCATGATAATAAGCTGCCTTTCCTTCGGATTTAAATATGGCGTTCCGGATGAAGCTGATCTTGTGTTTGATGTCAGATTCCTGCCTAACCCGTTCTATATAGCCGATCTCAAGCACAAAACAGGTGAGGAACAGGAAGTAAGGGACTATGTTATGGATTCCGAGATCTCTGTGCAGTTTAAGGACAAGCTGTTCGATATGATAGAATTTCTTGTTCCGCAGTACATATCCGAAGGTAAAAGCCAGCTTGTAATAGCATTCGGCTGTACCGGAGGCCGACACAGAAGCGTTACTTTCGCTGAAATGACCAATGATTTCCTCAACAAAAAAGGGTACAACTCACATGTTCTGCACCGTGATTCACAGAAGTAAACGGGGTTATTATGTCTTTTACCAACGAAGTAAAGCATGAGCTTTGTGCATGCGATGTTCCGGACGAGCTCAGAGAAAAGATCAGATATGGCTTGTTTTATGGATTTCGGGGAAACGATGAGCACTATTTTATAAGCCACGATAAAACTGCCGCAGGCTATGCAAGAAGGCTTTTCCCGAAAAATACAGTCTCTTATGAACAGCATACCGGAAAAACCGGGACAAGCTATCAGGTTACTGCGGCGGACAGGCTGTTTTTTATGAAGTACAGCACGCCGGTGATATCACGTTCTCTCATAGGAGGAAATGACGCAGAAGTCGGTGCATTTCTGAGAGGAACGTTCGTATCGTGCGGCAATGTGTACGTTCAGAAAGCTGGGTATCATCTCGAATTGTCTGCCGGAACTGAAGAAAAATGTGAGCAGCTTCATCAGCTCATAAATGAGCAGGGTATGAACATCAGCATTTCTCACAGGGGCTCTTCATATTTTCTATACAGCAAGAACAGCGAGGACATCTCGGATATCCTTACTTTCATGGGAGCTGTTCAGTGTGCTATGAAAATTATGAACATAAAGATAATAAAGGAAGTCAGAAGCGGTATCAACCGTTCCGTAAACTGCGAAACCGCAAATATAGAGCGAACTGTCCGTGCTTCATCAAAACAGCTTGATGATATAAAGCTGATACTGGAAAACGCAGAACCGGGAGAACTCAGTGATGACCTCAGGGAGATAGCATTGCTCCGTATGAACAATCCCGATATGTCGCTTCGTGATCTCGGAAAGCTTGCAAATCCTGTGATAAGCAGAAGCGGTGTGAATCACAGGTTTGAGCGTATAGCAAAACTTGCTGAAGAGATCAGAAACCACCAGTGTTCATAAAACCTGCATAAGTGTACCTGTCTTAATTTTATTAAAAACAAGCTTTAAAATTGTCTTATTTTTGTGAAAAAAGTCATATTTTTTAAAAATACTTGTTTTAAGAAAAATTCACTTGACTATTTTGTGTTATTAATGTAAAATATATTATGTGTGTAAGAAGCTGATGCTTTTTATTTTAAAACGGAGGATTTGGATGATGATGAAGAAAATCGGTGTATTGACAAGCGGCGGAGATGCGCCCGGAATGAATGCTGCCATCAGATCGGTGGTCAGAGCAGCTTTGCAGAAGGGTATGGAGGTCGTAGGTATCTACAGAGGCTATAACGGTCTTATCAACGGTGATATCCGTCCTCTTGATGCTACAAGCGTTTCCGATATAATCCAGCGCGGAGGTACAGTGCTTTATACCGCAAGATGCCTTGAATTCAAAGAACATGAAGGCGTTCTTAAAGCGAAGGAGACTTGTATCAAGAACGGCATTGACGGAATTGTTGTTATCGGAGGCGACGGTTCGTTCAGAGGTGCAGCTGACCTTTCGGCTGAGGGCATACCCTGTATAGGACTTCCCGGAACGATAGACAACGATATAGCTATGACCGAATACACTATCGGATACGACACAGCTATGAATACTGCTATGGAGCTTATAGACAAGCTTATCGACACTGCTTGCTCGCACGACAGATGTTCTGTTGTCGAGGTTATGGGAAGAAGAGCAGGATATATTGCTCTCAATACAGGTATTGCGTGCGGAGCTACTGCGATCATTACTACCGAAATGCCTTATGATCTCACTGATATCGAAAAGAAAATAGCCGAGTCCAAGAAGCTCGGAAAGAACCACTTTATAATTGTCGTTTCCGAGGGCATCGGCAATTCTCAGAAGATCGCGGAAGATATCCAGGAGCATTTACATATAGACAGCCGCGCTACTATCCTCGGTCATGTTCAGAGAGGCGGTTCGCCTACACTTCGTGACAGAGTTGAAGCCAGCAGAATGGGTTACTACGCTGTTGAGCTCCTCCAGAAGGGCATCGGTAACAGAGTTGTAGGTCTCCAGCACGGAGATGTCATAGATGTTGATATTCAGGAAGCGCTTCAGATGACGAAAGAATTCCCGAAGGATCTCTACCAGATAGCTAACGAAATAGCTATATAAATCGGATATTACAGAGTAGAAAACCGTGCGTTAAGTGCGCAGTGTACGGAGAGTTGGCACTGCGACGAAAAGCGTTAAAGCGCTTGCGGTACGGTTTTCGCATCTCGCTGTACATAATCGGATAAAATATGTTCACAATTATCCTTCTTTATGTATAGTCTGATAATAAGGAGGATAATGTATGTCTATTTTAGGAAAATTCAAAAGTTCGGCACTTGAGCTTAAGAATATTCGCTGTATTGTTCTTACCGGAATACTTATAGCACTTGATATTGTTCTAAAGATGTTTTCGATCAAGATAACTGCTGATCTGAAAATAACATTTGCTTATCTCGCACTTGCGGCGATTGGAATGCTTTTTGGTCCTACCGTAGGTTTTCTTTCCGGCATTATAACAGATGTTATAGGCTTTATGCTGAGTCCGGACGGAGGTTTCAGCCCGTTGTTTACTTTTATAGAGGCGATCGGTGCAATGATCTACGGACTGTTTCTCTATGATATGAAGCCGACTGACCTTTTCAGCGGTAAGAATAAAGAAGAAGGAAAAAGCAAGCTGCTGAAAGATATTCTTGTTTCCGTCTGTGTCGGGATCGCAGCGGGTGCTGTTATCGGAATCATATTCTGGGCAGTCTGGGTTAATTTTTCGGTTCTGACCGAAGCCGAGGGCATGACCGGAAAGATCGCAAAAGTATTTGCAGATTCGGTGATAGTGTATGTTGCTGCAATAATCGGTTTCCTGTACGGTGCGATCTTCACTTTTATTATCAGGTCAAGATGCGGAAACGGCAGTGAATTCAGAAATTCGCTGCGAATTATCTTGTGCAAAGTGTGTATTGTTGTTTTATGCAATCTTATAATGACACCTGCTGCAATGATTCTTTCCGGATATACGACGTTGGATTCAACGATAGCAGGATATCCTCTCAGACTAATAAAGAATGCAGTACAGTGTCCGGTTGACTGTGTTATTATGCTGATCATACTGCCGCCGGTGCTTCTGGCATACAAACGTCATTTCAGCAGGATCGGCGTTAAGAAAACAGCTGCATGATTAATATAATTCAAAGGAAGCGAAACTGATGACAAAGCTTGGTTTTATAGGTGCAGGCAACATGGGCTCGGCTATCATGAAGGGCATTGCTGCCGGTTCTCTTGAAGCGGAAGTATATGCTTACGATAAAGATGCCGCAAAGCTTGCTGCCGTTCCCGCTAAACCCTGTAACAGTGAAGCAGAACTTGTATCAATGTGCAAGTACGTTCTTCTTGCCGTAAAGCCGCAGGTTCTGGGAGAGGTTCTTGATGCGCTTAGACCGGCTGTTACTCCGGATACCGTATTTATCTCGATTTGCGCCGGTATCTCCGAACAGTTTATCCGAAGCCGCACGATCCCCGATGCAAAAGTAGTGCTTGTAATGCCGAATACTCCTATGATGCTGGGTATGGGCGCAAGTGCAATGGCAACAGACGAAAGAACGTCTGACGAAGAATTTGCTTTTGCGAAGTCTGTTATAGAGAGCTGTGGTATCGCAGAAGTTGTCCCGATTGACAAGATGAAAGAGATAATCTGTATCAACGGAAGTTCTCCTGCATTTATCTATCTTTTTGCGAAAGGCTTTGTTGACTATGCTGCCGCTAACGGTATCGATGCGGACGCTGCTCTGAGACTTTTTGCCGCTACGCTTAAAGGCTCAGCTGAAATGCTCACAAGTTCCGGAATGACGGCAGATCAGCTCATAAAGCAGGTATCTTCTCCCGGAGGTACAACTATCGCCGGACTTGACAAGCTCTATGAGGGCAAGCTTACAGATGATGTCAGCGCAGCTTGTGCAGCGTGTACAAGACGCGCTTATGAGTTGTCCCAATAATTATGAACGAGTGATTTTTGTCACTCGTTTTTTATTGCAGTTCAATAATTTGTGCAAAATAACGAAATGAAGCATAAATCGGATTTTCGGTTGAAAAATCACTGAAAGTATAGTATAATAATATTTTAGGGTAGTTTTATAAAATCTTAACAGATCGGAGCGAATTATGAAACTTTTACTTAAAAACGGTCACGTTGTCAGCAGCTTCAACAGACTCGAAGGCGATATGGACATTCTCATCGAGGATAATGTCATAAAAAAAGTCGCCAAGGGCATAAGAAACAAGGCTGATAAGATCATCGACTGCACCGGGCTGGCTGTGTTACCCGGTCTGTGCGATATGCACGTTCACTTCCGCGATCCTGGACAGACTCACAAAGAGGATATAATAACCGGTTCCGAAGCGGCTGCGGCAGGCGGAGTTACCGCTGTTGCTTGTATGCCGAATACATCTCCTGCAGTTGACAATCCGGAAACGGTAAAGTATATCATAGATAAGGCTAAAAGCGCAAAAATCAAGGTTTATCCCGTAGGCGCTATAACCAAAGGGCTGAACGGCGAAGAACTCTGTGATTTCAAGGCGTTGAAAGCGGCGGGCTGCGTTGCGGTATCAGATGACGGAAGACCGGTAAAGAACGCTCACACAATGGGAAGAGCTATGATAGATGCGCATTATGCAGGTCTGCGTGTCATCTCACACTGTGAAGATCTCGATATAATCCGCGGCGGTATAATAAACGCAGGTATCGTATCAATGGAGCTCGGCGTAAAGGGAATGAGCCGTACGAGTGAAAATATAATCACCGGACGTGAGATCCAGCTTGCAAACGATCTTGAAGTACCGATCCATATTGCCCATGTTTCCACAAAGGAAGTTGTCGATCTGCTGAGATTTGCGACAAGAAGGGGAGTTATGGTAACAAGCGAGACTGCTCCGCACTACTTCACGCTTACCGAAGACAGACTGCTCACACGCGACGCGGATTACAGAATGAATCCGCCGCTTCGAACCGAAGAAGATCTTAAGGCAATAAGTGAAGCTGTTGCTGACGGGACGATCGACTGCATCGTTACCGATCATGCACCTCATACAGCCGAAGAAAAAGCGGATTTCCTCAAAGCGCCGAACGGTGTTGTCGGACTTGAGACATCACTTGCCGCAACACTTACAAAATTCTATCATACAGGCAGAATGCCGCTTATGAAGATAGTCCGTATGATGTGCGAAACGCCGAGACTTATTCTTGGTATAGAAGGCGGACTTATAGAAGTAGGTGCAGTTGCGGATATAGCGGTTGTAGATCTTGACAAGGAATGGGTTGTAGAACCGGAAAAACTGCACTCAAAATCAAAGAATACCTGCTTCAAGGGTATGATGTTCAAGGGAAAGACCAAATACACGATCGTAAACGGAAATGTGGTTTACGAAGACGATTACGAATAAACGGAGGAATCAATTATGTCACTTGACAGACTTATCACCGCGATCGCGGCAAAACAGAACCCTACAGTAGCCGGACTTGATCCGAAACTTGAATATGTACCGGACTTCATCAAGTGCAAGGCATTCGAGAAACACGGCGAGACTCTGAAAGGTGCGGCAAAGGCTATCCTTGAATACAACAAGGGTCTTATCGACGCATTATGCGGTATTGTTCCCGCAGTTAAGCCGCAGGCTGCTTACTATGAGATGTATGGATATCAGGGAATGAAGACTCTGTACAAGACTCAGGAATATGCCCGCTCAAAAGGTATGTTCGTTATTACAGACGGTAAGCGCAATGATATAGGTTCAACTATGGAAGCTTACGCAGCCGCACACCTCGGAAAAGTCAAAGTCGGCAGCGAAGAGTTTGAGCCTTTTCTCGGCGATGCTCTTACTGTGAACGGATACCTCGGTACTGACGGTATCAAGCCGCTCGTTGACATCTGCAACACTTACGATAAGGGAATATTCGTTCTTGCAAAGACCTCGAACCCCTCATCCGGAGAACTTCAGGATAAGAAGATTAACGGTGTTCCGGTATATGAACAAATGGCGAAAATGTGTACTATCTGGGGCAAGCAGCTCACCGGCAAATACGGCTACTGCGGAGTAGGTATCGTTGCAGGTGCGACATATCCCGAACAGATCGCAGAGCTCCGCAAAAAGTTTCCGAAGCTGTTCTTCCTTATCCCCGGTTACGGTGCGCAGGGAGCTTCTGCGCAGGATATATCCGCAGCGTTCGACAAAAATGGTCTCGGCGGGATAGTGAACAGCTCACGCGGAATCATGTGCGCATACAAGAAGGAAGGCTGTGACGAGACAGATTATGCCGGTGCAGCATACAGAGAAGCCGTCCGCATGAGAGACGAGATAATGGGATATGTTGGAGATATAAAGCTCCCGAAGCCGAGAGCTCCGAGAAAAAAGGCAGAGTGATATGGCGCTCGAATACGGTCTGATGACCGGTGATATGAAAGAAAAAGAGCTCGTTTCGGCAATTAATGCGAGACTTGCGAAATTTTTTACGGGAAAGCCGAAGTATGACATTTATAAAAGCCATTCGTTATGCAAGATGAAGTACGACGGCGGAAAATCATACCGAGAAGACGCGATACCGTGGGAGTACGAATACTATTATCACTATTTCAACAAGCCTTATGGAGCTGTGATACAGCTTTACCCCAATATCAACGGCGCAGGCGGCAGAAAGTTCGATAAGGACGGCGTTATATGGAATTTTTACATTAACGGTGTCCTGCATTTCGACGATATCAAGGCAAAGACACCGCCGCAGACAGCATCACTTGCGCGGTTCATACTTGAAGGACTGCCGTGCAGAAACGTGCTGATATACGAGTACGGAAAGAATGAAGAAAGATTTTAACAAATCATAAATGTGAAGAACAAAAAAACAGGAGGTCATATCAGTGCTTACAGACTATAAAAAAGCGTACCTCATACTTGCAGACGGGACTGTCTTTGAAGGCAAGTCCTTCGGCGCGGAAGGCCCGGTCATAGGAGAGATAGTCTTTACAACGGCTATGGTAGGCTATCAGGAAACGCTTACAGATCCGAGCTACTGCGGACAGATCGTAACACAGACATTTCCGCTTATCGGCAATTACGGGCTTAACGACGAGGATTACGAATCCGGCGGAAGTGTTGTGAGCGGCTACATAGTCCGTGAATACTGCGAGGAACCGTCGAATTTCAGATGCAGATACAGCATAGACAGTTTTCTGAAAAAGTACGGGATTATTGGTCTGTATGATATCGACACCCGCCGTCTTACCCGTATTATCCGTGAAAGCGGCGTAATGAACGGTATGATAACCAATGAACCGATAGCTGATAAGGACGCTCTTCTTGAAAAGATACGCGCTTATACCGTCGGAAGTGTAGTTCCGAAAGTTAGTGTTTCTGCTCCGGAGGCATATAAAGCTGAAAAGTCCAGATACAAAGTTGCACTGATAGATTACGGATATAAATACAATATCCGCCGTGAACTTCTTAAACGCGGCTGTGATGTGACGGTATTCCCGTACAATGTTACTCCCGAAGAGATAAAGGCATTTGCACCGGACGGCATAATGCTTTCCAACGGTCCCGGAGACCCGGCAGACAATACGGTTTCCATTGAAACTCTGAAAAAACTTATTCCCGAGCAGATACCCACATTCGGCATCTGTCTCGGTCACCAGCTTCTCGCACTTGCGAACGGAGCAAAAACGGTCAAGATGAAATACGGTCACCGCGGCGGAAATCAGCCTGTTACCGATTTAGAGCTTGACAGAACGTTTATAACCTCACAGAACCACGGTTATGCGGTAGTAGCGGACAGTATTCCGGAAAATGCCGGTAAAGTAAGTCATATCAACGCAAATGACAAGACCTGTGAGGGAGTAAGATATACAAACGCCCCTGCATTTACGGTACAGTTCCACCCCGAAGCCTGCGGCGGTCCGCATGATACCGCTTATCTTTTCGATGAATTCATTCAGCTTATGGAAAAGAAAGGTGGTGACCGGTAATGCCGCTCAGAAGTGATATAAAGAAAGTTCTTGTAATAGGTTCCGGTCCTATCGTTATCGGACAGGCTGCCGAGTTTGACTATGCCGGCGCTCAGGCATGCCGTGCGCTTAAACAGGAGGGACTTGAGGTAGTTCTTATAAACTCAAATCCTGCTACGATAATGACTGATAAGCACATGGCGGATCATATCTATATCGAACCGCTTACGCTTGACTGTGTAAAGCGCATAATAAAGATCGAAAAGCCGGACAGCCTTCTCTCAACTCTCGGCGGTCAGACCGGTCTTACGCTGTCGATGCAGCTCGCCGAGGAAGGATTCCTTGAAGAGAACGGCGTAAAGCTTCTCGGAGTAGTTCCCGAGACCATTCATAAGGCGGAGGACAGACAGGCATTCAAGGATACAATGGAGGAGATCGGCGAGCCGGTCATTCCGTCTAAAGTCGTCGAATCTCTTGATGACGCGCTTGATTTTGCCGACAACGTTATCGGATATCCGGTAATAGTCCGTCCCGCATTTACTCTCGGCGGAACCGGCGGAGGTATTGCAAATGACCGAGATGAACTGCACGAGATAGCAACTAACGGTCTAAGACTTTCTCCGATACATCAGATACTTGTTGAAAAATGTATTTCCGGCTGGAAAGAGATAGAGTTTGAGGTTATCCGCGACGCAAAGGGCAATGTTATTACAGTCTGCTCAATGGAGAACTTTGATCCCGTCGGTGTTCATACCGGAGACAGTATAGTAGTAGCTCCTGCGGTGACGCTTGCGGACAAGGAATACCAGATGCTCCGTACCGCTGCGCTCAACATAATACAGGCGCTTAAAGTAGAAGGCGGCTGCAACTGTCAGTTCGCGCTCAATCCAGATACATTTGAATATGCCGTTATAGAGGTAAACCCGCGTGTATCACGTTCTTCCGCGCTTGCATCAAAGGCTACGGGATATCCGATCGCAAAGGTTGCAACACGCATAGCGATAGGTTATTCTCTTGATGAGATAGTGAATCAGGTCACCGGTAAGACGTATGCATGCTTTGAACCGGCACTTGACTATATAGTTGTAAAGTTCCCTAAATGGCCGTTTGACAAGTTTGTTTACGCAAAAAAAACTCTCGGTACACAGATGAAGGCTACCGGTGAGATAATGGCTATCGGAACAAGCTTTGAAGCGGCTATGATGAAGGCTGTGCGTTCTATCGAGCTTGGTCTCGATACAATGACAAAACCGGATTTCGAGAAGCTGAGCGACAGCGAGATCGGGCAGAAACTGTCTGACATAGATACTGACAGATCGTTCTGTGTTTTCGAGGCTCTCAAACGCGGTATAGATGTCAATACTATCCACGATATTACAAAGATAGACAAATGGTTCATCTGCAAACTCAAAAACCTTGCTGATCTTGAAAAATGGCTTGCGGACGGTACTCTTACTCAGGAAAAGTATGATACTGCAAAGAAATACTGCTACCTTGACAAGTCCATAGAAAAGATCTCAGGTCAGTCGATAGACGAACTCGGCATAAAGCGCAGAAAAGCCGTATATAAAATGGTTGATACCTGTGCAGCCGAATTTTCCGCTGAAACTCCGTATTTTTACAGCACATACGATGACGAGAACGAGGCTGAGGAGTTCATCAAAGAACATTCTACCGGCAAGAAGAAAGTAATCGTATTCGGTTCCGGTCCTATCAGAATAGGGCAGGGAATTGAGTTCGACTATTGTTCCGTACACTGTGTATGGGCGCTGAA
>JAFVBZ010000205.1 GCA_017479645.1 Ruminiclostridium sp.
GCGCCTGTATGTGGTCGAGATTCACGGCATCTCTTTCGAGCAGTTCACGAACAGCCGGATTTTCCTCCGCGGCGATCCGTTTCTTGATGAAAGCCTTGTTGCTCTCGAAGCTCTCGCGGCTGTTCATGCACACAAGCTCCACCTCGGTCACGCCCTTGAGGACGGACATCAGCGCATATATCTTTGCTCCGAGGGCTTCTTCGGACAGCACCGATAGATTGCTCGGCTTGATACTGAAAAAGACAAGCTCGTTGTTCAAGCCTGTCTTTAATGAATATTCGGTTATGCCCTCAATGCCGATGAGCTGCCGGGTCGCCAGCTTTTTGCGCTCGGCGAGCTGCTGTTGTTTTTTCGTCTGCAATTATTCTTCTCCTTTCCGCATTTGCCAACGGTATTCCTGCTGTTCGATAAAGAAGTAGTTTACCGCGTACCGCAGGAAATCGAGAATAGATGTATCATCGAACCGTATGGCAAGGAATGCGTAAGCTATCGTTATTACCAGCGGTATCGTGAAGCCTGTTTCCGCAAGCGCCACTACCGATATTATTGCACCGATGCCGATCTTGACAAGATCCTGAAGCCGCCAGAGAAACAGCATAGGTGCGCTTTTCAGATTGTCGGGGTAAATGTAATTTGTCATGCTGTCTCTCCTTACTTTGCGACCATTTTTACAAGATGCACTGCCGACTGTGCCGTGTTTATCACCATGTTCACGTTGGGTCTTGCCGCCGTTTCAAGTCCGAAATTACCCGCTATCCTCGGTATTTCTCCGGCTGCAAGCATTATGCCGAGACCGAGCAGCCAAGTGTCCTTGAACAGTATCAATCCTGCTATCAGCATCGTCGATTGCAGGAATGATGTGAGGCACAGCGCAATTACCTGTTTCATCCACATTATGAGCCCGTCTGTATAACCCCTCGGAACGCTGAACATATATAATGAGCCTATCGCTATCTGTATCAGCAGTATTCCTCCGCGTTTGAGCGAAGCAAGGAATACCTTTACCACCGCATAAGCCATCATTATGATAATAATTATTGCAAGCAGCGGACCGAACAGCTTCACATTTATGACATCGAGAGCTATATCCACATAGCTTTTGACTGCATCGACCTGTATGTAGCCGGTCATATCCGCATTCATGCCGAGCTGCATTGATATCGACAGCTCATACAGCTTTATCGGAACCACAGTGAACAGGCTGACGGCAAAGAAGCCTTTCAGCGTGTTCAGAGCAAGGCTTTTCGGGTCGCCGCGTCCGTTCTGCCATTCGATAGCGAACTCGAATATCGCCACCACGAATCCGACCGCAAACAGCGCCCAGCCGAGTTTCGAGAAAAGCGCCACTATCTGCTGTATCCACGGTTGGCTGAACAGGTCAACGCCCATTTGGTTTATCGTTCCGAAGAAATCGCCGATGACCTTTACGATCTGTTGGTATATCCAGTCGAGCAGCATATTCATCAGCTGATCGACCGAGAAATCAAGTAAAAACAATGTTTCACCTGCCTTAAAATGAAAAAGTCCTCGGTTTTACTCCGAGGGCTTGGTTTGTTTTTGTTATTTTATCTCTTGTTCGAGATCATCGAACAGTTCGCACGAGAAGAACTCGCCCAGCGTTATATCCAATCCGTCACATATCTCTTTTATGAGAACAATCGAGACATTCGATCTCTTTGGGTCAAGTAGGCTATACACCGATGACGGCGTTAATCCCGAACGGTTTGCAAGCGTGTTTATCTTTATTTGCTGTTCCTGACACAGCTGATAGACCCGCTTGACAACGGCATCTTTTACTGCTGACATAGTGTTTCCTCCGGCTTCTCTGTGGCTTTTCCTGAATATAGTATAACAAAATTTACGCAATAGCATATACGCACTTGCGTATATATCGAAAATATGCTATAATAACAGAAACACATAAAACCGGAGGAAAAATCTATGAAAAAAGAATATACTGCCGCTATAGTGTCGGTTCCTGTCGAGCAGCTCCGCTACAAGTACAACGAAGCCGAGGATATTGTTATCGGGCTTAAACAGAAGCTCTCGACCATATTTCAAGAGGTCGCCCGTGATACTGATTTTACCGTCATATCCAACGGTGACTTCGGCGTTCCGCTCTGGAGCCTTGAGATCGCTCTTGCAGTTCGGGGTCTCGGTCAGTCTGTCAGGATCAGTGTCGTTGTTCCGTGCGATCTGCAGGACGAAGGCTGGGCGGAGGACTGGCGTGACCGATACTATAAGGTCATAGAGAAAGCCGATTCCGCGCCCGCGCTCCCGCTTGAATACACCGATCTTTGCGAAACGGACGAAGACTTGTACGATGCCGCCGACCGTTACATGGTCGATAACTGCGATATTGTCATAGCGGTCACCGCGGGGGAAGAGGTGCCGGACGCGGTCGGTTATGCACATAGCAAGAACCGACCGATAATATACATAGATTCCGACACCCTTGAGGTCACGCAGTGATCACATACCCATTCCCATGTCCTCATTCATCTGCGGTTCCGCAAACATTTCGAGATAATCGTCCGCTGCCTGTGCAAGTGCATTGTAGTGCGCATCTGTAGGCTTGAAACCGTACCATTCGGGTTTGCCATAAGTCCAGATATGGGGAGATGCCATGCTGTCACCTATTCTTATCTTACCGATAACATCTTCGAGCTTTATCCGCTGCGTGTCGATTACGCCTTCTTTGCGGTTGAACAGGGTAAGTTTGAGGTCGCAATAATTATCCGCAACGATACCTGTCACGAACTCCATTTTACCCGTAACATCATCGGAGAGCCTGAACACGCAGGCTCTCCCGACATACTTCGAATCACCGACAAATTCACAGCGGTCGGCGATCTTTTTTAATTCCTGTGCAAAAAATGTCATCATGACCGTTATACCCCCGCGACCGTCCAGACGTAGGTGGGAGCTGTCAGAGTAAAGATGAGACACGCGAACAGTATTGCGGGACCTGTCCACTCAAAGTGTCCGCTCTTGCGGTAATCAAAATACGCGAGCCCCAGCTTTGCAAAGAAGAATACCGCAAGAATAACGTCAATTATCGGGAACACGACATTGTTTACAACGTCCTTGATCTGTCCGGACGCAGTATTCCATGTCCCCTCGATCGCTTGTGATACGCTGCCGCCGTCCGCGAATGCTGTGACTGAAAATGCCGCCATGAAAACGGTCATCACAAGCAGGAGAACTGCGGTTTTGATGATTCTTTTTTTCTTCGTCATATAATCGTCCTTTCTCAGTATGTTTTGGCAATATGCCAGTCATCGTACACATTGCCCTTGATCGTTACGCTGTCGGTGAGGTTCACAGACAGCATTCCCGCCGGTGTCCAGCAGTCAAGCACCCATGTGTATGGTGTGTAGCTGCCGTCGGGATACCAAACGGGAGTGAAGTGCGTCCGGTTCTCGTATGTGCTGTACTCGTTCTTTTTGAATTCATACCCTCCGGACACCTTTTCGAGCAGCCGCCAGTATTTCTTGTACTTGAACTCCGGGAAGTAAGTCACAGCATTCTGAATGTCGGTATGCTCACCGGAGCCGCTGACGGTCGCTGTCACACGCTCGTTTATGCCGTAGCCGGATTTCATTGTCCTGCCGGTCTTGGTGGGGTTCTTTTCATCGGGAGTTATTGTCATGTTAGCCGAAAGAGAAGCGGAGAACATATTCTGATCGAACTCCCAATCGCCCTGATCTTCCCAATGTCCGTGATCCTCCCAGTGACCGCCCACAACCTTTCCGTTTGATATATGCGGGATCCATACCCAATTGGATATCCACACCCAATCCGGCACCCAATATGCGTAGTACACTGACCATGCTGCAACAGTGCGCTGTGCCTTGTTAGGCGGGTTCACGGGAGAGAATTTGTCGTTGCGGTCGGTGGCTTTAGGATCGGGAGGAGGATTCTCGTCAAGATCGACTATGTTTGCTATTATGGTGCTTTTGCTTGAAGCTGCACCACCGAGAACGGTTACATTTATCGTGACTTTCTGCGGAGTTGTGGGAGTGTGCCAGCGCACCCATACAAGCTGTGAAGCACCGTCAGGATAGACTATGTTGCTTACCGTGTATGATGTGTTTTTGATGTCGAATATGACGGTCACGGGGTTGTCGGGAGTATGCTTGCCGCCCGAAACAGTGACCGAGGTGTAAACGTCGGTATCCACACGGTAATCGTAGTCGCTCGTTTCTACCTCGACTTCTTCGTCCGGCTCTTTGAAAGAAACGATGCCGACACCGAGATAGTTGATTATATCGCTGTCCGTGGCTCTCGATGTTGTCGAGCCTGCCCACGCGGTATATCCGAGATCGTCATCTTCAAGGAACATCGCCAGCGGCAGATTCTTGTGCGACAGCGGACCGAACTTGTTTATGAGGTCACCGCCGGTCTGTATATTCAGCAGAGCCGCCTCGGTAGCTGTCATTGCGTATCTTACGCCATTGAAAGTGATATATACTACAGGTTCTATCATTAGTTTGTAATCTCCGTTTATGAGATCATCGAATTTAAAACCGAGGTCAGAAGCTATCGCCCTGACCACCTGCTCATCTGTGAAATAGCTGCGTATCTCATCTATGTTTGAAACATAGTACTCGCCGTCACCGACGATCTTCGGCAGAGATTGAGCAGGATTCTTGTATGTGTATGAACCGGTGCTCAGAGAGAGCGCAGTGCCGCCGGTATAGTCACGCTTGCTGTTTTTTCCGAAATGAAATTGTATGTCGTTCGGGTGCTGGTTAGTGTAGTCGATAGACGAAGATTTTTCTTCTCCGGTCTTGGAATCGACTATCGTGACACGAACACCGTCATCGGTCTGATACCAAAAGTTTGATGATGTACCGCTTTGCAGACCGCCACCGCCGTTTTCGATGTTCGGGTCGCCGACCGAGCCGTCTGCATAAACAGGAACGCTCTGCAAGCCTATGAACAGGGCAAGCAGAGCGGATGCTATGAGTTTTTTGATGTTTTTCATGGGACTCCTTTCAAATAATGTATTGACATTCCCCTTGACATGTGATATAATAATCATCAATAAAGGGAATGACGCTCTCCCTCGGATTATCCGGAACCGCTTTTAAGCTGATGGCATCTGCAAATCACGCAGATACTGTCGGCTTTTTTGATTTTTGGAGGTTATAATGTTACTTTCACTTGCGATAATATTTCTTGTTGGTCTGTCGGCTGCGGCAATATTCAATACCTTGAAGCTGCCACGGATTATTGGTATGCTTCTGACGGGAATTGTAGTCGGTCCCTATGTGCTTGATCTGCTCGACCCGTCTATACTCGGTATTTCCTCGGAACTCCGGCAGATCGCACTCATAATCATTCTTATAAAAGCCGGGCTTTCATTGAATCTGTCCGACCTGAAAAAAGTCGGCAGACCAGCTGTGCTTATGTCTTTTCTGCCTGCTTGCTTTGAAATAGTCGGATATGTCTGCTTCGCGCCGATGTTCTTTGGAATTGATCTTATTGAAGCCGCAGTTATGGGTGCAGTTCTGAGCGCTGTTTCTCCTGCCGTCGTTGTTCCGAGAATGGTAAAGCTGATCGAAGATAAGCGCGGAACTGATAAGAGCATTCCTCAGATGATACTCGCAGGAGCTTCTTGCGATGATATTTTCGTTATCGTCCTGTTCTCGACATTCCTGACAATGGCACAGGGCGGAGAAGTAAACATCATCAGCTTTGCCAACATTCCGGTGTCAATAATACTTGGGGTGCTGCTCGGCGCAGCATCGGGCTTTGCTCTTTTCGCATTGTTTGAAACATCACACAAGCACGCTCACACGATTGGAAACAGCACTAAAGTCGTTATACTCCTTGCATCGGCATTTCTGCTGATGTCAGTCGAAACACTTGTAAAAAGCTGTGTTGCTGTGTCCGGACTGCTTGCGGTAGTTGCTATGGCGTGTGTCATAAAGATAAAAGCTGACAGAACAGTTTCACAAAGCCTGTCGGCAAAATTCGGCAAGCTGTGGATAGCCGCAGAGCTCATATTGTTTGTGCTCGTAGGCGCAGCAGTCGATATCCGTTATGCTCTCGGAGCCGGTCTTTCCGCAATTGCAATGATATTCACGGCACTCATATTCCGCGCAGTCGGCGTTCTTATCTGCCTTATCGGGACTGAGCTTAATGCAAGAGAACGGCTTTTCTGCGTTATAGCATATCTCCCGAAAGCTACGGTACAGGCTGCTATCGGTTCCGTTCCTCTCGCAGCAGGACTGCCATGCGGAAATATCGTGCTGTCTGTTGCAGTAATGGCGATATTGATAACTGCTCCGCTCGGAGCAATAGGAATTGACAAAAGCAGCAAGGTATTATTGACTCTTGATTTATAAACACATTTCGTTAGTTGAGTATCTTATGCAGCTCTCGCCGTCTGATGTTTCCTTGTAACAGTATTCACAATACATAAATATACCTCACATAGGAACACCCGCAAGCTCCGAGCCTGCGGGCGTTCTGTATTCTTCCTTATCCGAAGTAGCCTATCTTGTTGCCGTTGCAGTACATTTCCTCGTTGGTGGAGCCTTCACCGCCGCCGCCCTCGTTGACTACCCAGCCAAAGCCTATGGCATATATCATATTACCGCTTGTTTCGCCGTTTTTGGGAGTAGTTGGGGGAGTTGTCGTTACCGCCACCGTAGTCTGCTCTGCCTCGTATGTCGGCTCCGTTTCAGCGTTTGTGAGCATAGCCTCGTCGGTTATTTCGGGAGCGGGAGGTTCGGTCACCGGCTTGGTTGCTTCCTTGAAGCTCTGATCTACCACCACCATGCTCTTGGTGGTGTATGCCGCTGTGGCGGCTGCTGTATCTGTCACCATACCACCGCTCGGATAGGTATAGTTTCCGGCAGTCGTAGTCGTTACTGCCACAACGATGATCTCATCGTTTTCGGCTGTTGTATCATCTGTACCGCTGCCCTCGGCAGGTCTTGTTGTATCAGCTGAATCTGCGGGAGATGTGGTTTCCGCATTTCCTTCTTCAGCAATTATCGGAGCAGTCGTGCTTATCGCTGCGCTGACCTTATCGGAGCCGGGAGCGTCATGAGATACGATCTTGCTGCCGTCCTTGTCGATGAACTGTGAGCCGATCACACATATCATCGCTATGCAAGCTGCTGATACAGTGCCTATGAGGGCATTTCTTTTTCCGTTCTTTGTCATAGTTATAACACCTCTTTCTCTTGGTCGTTTTGCCTGTTTTCTTATCGTCCACATTACCATATACGGTGTCTGCAAGTCCAGCGGAAAACCGAAAAATCTACCTTTTGGACTAAAATTTCGGCATATATCTGGACTTAACCAACAAATCCACTTTCATCGGCGGGAGTATATCACCGCCGAAGGACAGCGGGACTTCAAGCGTTATCCTCGATGTCGCTTGAAACTCCTGTATGCCGTCGGTGCTGCTCGGTGCAAACGGCGAGTTGTCTATGTGGACGTTCAGACCGTAAACAGCATATTCCACACCGTCTCCCGTTACCGAGCAGTATTTTCCGTTCTTGTATTCAAGTCCGAGCAGGTTTGACAGTCTGCCGTATATGTTTCCGCTCGTCATGCGCTCATTCCAAGCGCCTTTTGTGTATTTGTACCCGCCCGCATACCCCTCCCGGATACACGGGTAAACATTCGCCCAATTGCTGACCGAGGCGGAGATCACGGCGGACTGCACCGCGTCCTTGACACCGGAGGCTATGGTCATCAGCCGTATGTACTGACTGATGACCACAAACAGCATAACGCCGATCAGCGCCACCACGACTACCCACGGACCGGAGAAGCCTTTCTTGCTCTTTAAGCGATGCAGGAATTTCCTCATTTCCAGTACACCTCGCTTTTGCCCGAAGCCGCCGCTTTCAGCCCCACGGGGAAGCTGCCGAAAGGACCGAAGCCGATGTCTTTTGTGGTGGTCAGCGTTACCGTGAACTCCTGGTTGAGCTGCACCTTGCCCGAACGCGACCATGTTATTGTCGGGTGCAGACCGGTCTTTTCGGAAAGCACAGCCGCTCTCGCGGTAGTCTCCGAGCCGATCTGACCGGCTATCTCCGCTTCACGGACAAGCTCGTCCGCAAAGTTGTCGAGCTGTATCTTTGCCACGAACACGGGAACAGCCGCCAGCATCAGCGCCATTATCATCACGAACACAAGCACGATGATGCACACATCTATGTAGCCTTCGCCGCGCTTGCTCCGCAATACATTTGTTATTTTCTTCAAATTGCACCTCCGTTACATCATCGTGCCGAGTGCGTCAATAAGCTGCATA
>JAFVBZ010000206.1 GCA_017479645.1 Ruminiclostridium sp.
GCGTTCGAGGGCGGCTACACGGCGGTGAAGCTGTACTTTATGCTCGGTCTGCCGACGGAGACGACGGAGGATATAGAGGGTATCGCGGAGCTCTGTCAGCGCATAATAGATATGTACTACTCGCTGCCGTCGCGCCCGAAGGGAAAGGGCATAAAGATATCGGTTTCGCTCTCGACATTCATTCCGAAGCCCTTTACGCCGTTCCAGTTTGAGCCTCAGCCGGAAGAAAGCGTTATAATCGAGCGTCAGAAGCATTTAATGGAAGTTATCAACACCAAGAAGGTGCAGGTCAGCCGTTCCCATTTCGATGTTACGCATCTTGAAGCTGCACTCGCAAGGGGCGACAGGCGGCTTTCCGCCGTTATATACGCGGCATGGAAGAAAGGCTGCAAGCTGGACGGCTGGACGGAGTATTACCACTATGACAGGTGGATAGAGGCATTTAAGGAGTGCGGCATTGACCCTGCGTTCTACGCGAACAGACAGCGTGACTATGACGAGATCCTGCCGTGGGATCACATGGATCTGCTGGTGAACAAGAGCTTCTTCGTTCGCGAGAACAAGCTTGCGCATGAAGCAAAGACAACGCCGAACTGCCGTGAAAAGTGCAGCGGCTGCGGAGTGAGCGCTTGCACAGGGAAGTCGTGCTTTTAGCCGCTTGCGCTGACGAGACAGGGGCTCTGCCCCTATCTCGTGCTCTTACCCCGCTTCCTTTCGGACGCGAAAGGAAGCGAAAGCGAATGGAGATATTATGAGTGAATGGTTTGACAGGATATTCAATTCGGAGGAGCTGGATACCTTTGCAGGCTTCGCCTTGCTGTTCGGGGCAGGGCTGTTCCTGTACATCATGAATTGGGTGATACTGTTTAACAATATGAAGCCCAGAAACAAATGGTCATCAATGGTACCGCCCCTCGGAGGACTGCTGATAGCGGTGGGGATACTGCTTGCCGGCGGAGGCTGGTGGGCGCTGGTCGGTCTTACCGATCCGTGCATATTTTTGATCGTGTACTCGTTGATAAAGGAATTGGGCAAAGACCGGACGGAGACTGACGAAATCAAAGACAAGGAAGAAACTGAAGAAAATGGCGGAAACGGTGAATAAGAATATACGAATATTTTTCAGCAAGACAGGCAGGGCGATATACATCTCCCACCTCGATCTGTACAGGCTGTTCCAGCGCTCGATCAAACGGGCAAAGCTGCCGGTCTGGGAGACAGAGGGGTTCAATCCGCACCTGTATCTGACATTCGCGCTTCCTCTTGCCCTCGGGACCGCAGGTGTCTGCGAGAGTATGGACACGAAGCTTACGGAAGATATAAGCAGGGAAGAGCTGATCCGCAGGTTCAACGAGGCTCTGCCGAGGGATATACGCGTGCTTGACGCGGCAGAGCCGGTAAGAAAGCCGACAGAGATCGCAGTTTCGGAGTACGAAGCGGATTTTGAGTGCGACGATGCCGCATTCGACGCGTTCCTTGCGGCGGAGCATATCCCTGCCGAGAAAAAGACGAAGCGCGGTATTGCTGAGCTTGACCTTAAACAGCACCTCACCGTGCTTGAACGCAGACCCGGATATCTGCGGTTCACGCTCCCCTCCGGAACGGAGCTCAACATCAATGCCGGGCTGATGTTTGACGCGTTCGAGAAGATCTCCGGCACCGAGATATACTCGCTTCACGTTACAAGAACGGCTGTGAAATGCTCGGATGGAGAAATTTTCAGATAAAATTTGTGAAAATTGCAAAAAACTCTTGCAATCCGCGGGAAAAAGTGCTATAATATAAAAGCATTTGTTACCGCGGATGTTTTTATCCGTGAGGGTCAATGCACGGCATAAGCCGACATTGAAACGGGTATTCCGCTGCGTCGGGAGCTCCGATCGGAGTTCCGGTGCGCGTGCAGTATTGCCGCACTTATCGTTTAGATGCAAGAATGCCTAAAACAGGAGGAAAGAAAAATGGATGCACTTAAGACAATTGCTCAGGACAGCATGAAGCAGGAGATCCCCGCTTTCGGCGTAGGTGATACCGTAAAGGTTCACGTAAGGATCTCCGAGGGCGACAAGTCCCGTATTCAGATCTTCGAGGGTACTGTTATCGCAAAGAAGCACGGCGGTATCAACGAGACATTTACGGTAAGACGTGTTGCACACGGCTGCGGGATCGAGAGGGTTTTCCCCGTTCATTCCCCGTCCGTTGACAAAATCGAGGTAGTAAGAACCGGTGTTGTTCGCAGAGCTAAGCTTTACTATCTGAGAGACAGAGTAGGTAAGGCAGCAAAGGTAAAGGCAAAGTATTGATCTTTTCCTTGCAGGAGCAGTCGAGAAAGGGTAATAGCGGGGAGACCCGTTATTGCCTTGATTCGCTGTTTTTATGACTGACAAAGAGTGATCTTATGGAAGAAAATGAGTTAGATTTTATAAACGAAGTTGTGCCCGCTCCCACTGAAGATCCGTCTGTGAAGCCTTACGGCGCCGCAGCCGACATCTACAGCTGGTTCGATACGCTCATAGGTTCGTTTCTTGTTATAATAGTACTGTTCACATTCTTTATAAGAATGTCAACGGTTGACGGGGAATCAATGCTGCCGACTCTTGAAGACAAGCAGCAGCTGATGATATCCAACTGCTTTTATGAGCCTGCCTACAATGACATAGTCGTTGTATGGGCAGAGGGTATCCCGAATGACGAGGACGGACTCGGAAAGGCGATAGTAAAGCGTGTTATCGGACTTCCCGGAGACAACATACGGATAGATTTCGCCAACGGCTATGTTTACCGCAACGGCGAACAGCTCCCGCTCCAGGTAAAGGATAACGTGCTGTACGAGGACGGTCACATGCTGAACAGCTATACGAACCTGAGCGAGGGGCGCGGAGACGAATTCACGATCCCGGAGGGTTCGATATTCGTTATGGGCGACAACAGAAACGGCTCCACCGACAGCAGAAGCTGGATGGTTGGCGACGTTGACAAGCGGTTCATTGTCGGCAAGGCACTGTTCCGCGTGTTCCCGTTCGACAAGTTCGGCGGACTTTACTGATAAGGCTTACAGGTAGATTTAAATGGCATACGAACGCGATATACAATGGTTTCCGGGACACATGACCAAGACCCGCCGCATGATAGAAGCGGATCTGAAACTGGTTGACGCAGTGGCGGAGATCGTTGACTGCAGGATCCCCGAATCGAGCAGAAACCCGATGATAAACGAGATCGTCTCGGATAAGCCGAGGATAATGCTGCTCAACAAGTGCGACTATGCCGACGAGAATCTTACTGCCGAGTGGCAGCGGTTCTACGAGAGTTCGGGAATACGCACGATAGTCTGCGACTGCCGCAGCGGAAAGGGCATAAACCGGTTTCTGCCGGTGCTCAAAGAGGAGCTTTCGGAGCTGCTCGAACGCAGGCGCTCAAAAGGAACTATCGGAAAGGCTCTGCGCGTAATGGTCGTGGGGATACCGAATGTAGGCAAATCGTCGTTCATCAACAGAATGGCGAATTCCAGAAAAACAAAGGTCGAGGACAGACCCGGCGTTACCCGCGGCAAACAGTGGGTGACGATAGATAAGGAAGTCGAGCTGCTCGATATGCCGGGAATACTCTGGCCGAAGTTCGATGATAAGCAGGCGGCTCTTAAGCTCGCGTTCACCGGCGCGATCAAGGACGGCGTGACCGATATCGAGGAGCTGGCGTATGAGCTTGGAAAGTACCTCGCGGAGAATTACCCGGAGCGGCTTAAAGAGCGGTATAAGCTTGACTCGCTCGACGGCATCATAACGGAGCTTATCGCAAAGAAGCGCGGAATGATGCTTTCCGGAGGAGTTCCCGATACAGAGCGTTCCGCCGCGGCTTTGCTCGACGAATACAGGAGCGGTAAAATTGGACGTATCACACTCGAAAGACCTTCTGCTTCGTGAGCGTTTCGCCTTTGACAGCGCGGAGCGTGCGGCGGCAGGACTAATATGCGGCATAGATGAGGCAGGGCGGGGACCGCTTGCGGGAGATGTTTACGCTGCCGCGGTGGTATTGCCGGAGGGACTGATAATAGAAGGTCTCGACGACAGCAAGAAGCTCTCTGAAAAGAAGAGGGAAGCGCTTTTTGACGAGATAGTCTCGAAAGCGGAAGCGTACTGCATTGCCACGGCAACGGCAGCCGAGATAGACGAGATCAACATTCTCAACGCGGCTCTGCTGGCGATGAAACGGGCATTCGACGGGCTTTCGGTAAAGCCTGCGCTTGCGCTGGTGGACGGAAACAAGGCACCGGATCTCGGGATCCCGGTAAAGACCGTCGTAAAGGGAGACAGTATCTCCGCAAGCATAGCTGCGGCTTCGATACTCGCAAAAGTGTCCCGTGACCGCTATATGAAGGAGCTTGACCTTAAATACCCGCAGTACCTTTTCGCAAAGCACAAGGGCTACGGAACAAAGCTTCACTATGAAATGGTTGCAAAGTACGGGCTTTGTCCGGAGCACAGAAAAAGCTTCTTCAGGAAGCATAAAGTATGAGCGTTAAGAGCGAACGCGGAAAAGCCGGCGAACTGCACGTCAGCAGGTATCTTGAAGAGAACGGCTGGCGGATAGCAGGAAGAAACTACCGCGTAAAGGGCGGCGAGATAGATATAATCGCCGTAAAGAGCGGTACTATCGCATTTGTCGAAGTAAAGACCCGGAAATTCGGGAGCCTTGACGGAGACGGAATGACCGCTGTTGACGGGGATAAGCGCAAAGCGGTGATCCGTGCCGCACAGCAGTATCTCGAAGCCTGCGGGACTGAATATGCTTCGGTGCGGTTCGATGTCGCGCTCGTAACGGTCACAACAGAGGAAATACCCCGCGTACTCGGCATGGAATACTACGAGGACGCGTTCGACGCTTTCACATAAGTTGTACAGTACCCGGAAGGGTATATGATGAAGCCGGACTGCCGGCAAGGAGATAACACTATGAACTACAACAGCACGCGTGACAGGAAAATCAGCGTAACAAGCGCAAAGGCAATTGCGCAGGGACTTTCTGAAGAGGGAGGACTGTTCGTCCCCGAGAGCATTCCGAAGCTTTCCAGGGAGGATATCCTCGGACTCTGCGACAAGTCTTATCCGGAAAGAGCATTTGAGATCTTCAGACGCTACCTCACCGATTTTACCGATGACGAGATAAGATACTGCGTAAACGGCGCGTATTCCGACAAGAATTTCGACAGCGAGAGCATCTCCGAGATCTCTCACCTTTATAGCGGCACATATATCCTCGAACTCTGGCACGGTCCTACCTGCGCATTCAAGGATATGGCGCTTCAGATACTCCCGTATCTGCTGAGCTGCTCGGCAAAGAAAGTCATCGACGGCAAGGATATCGCGATACTCGTAGCGACTTCCGGCGATACAGGAAAGGCTGCCCTTGAGGGCTTCAAGGACGTTCCCGGAACATCTATCACCGTGTTCTATCCCGAGGACGGCGTAAGCGATATGCAGAAGCGCCAGATGACCACGCAGGAGGGCGGAAATGTCAACGTATGCGCGGTAAAGGGCAACTTCGACGACTGCCAGAACGGCGTCAAGGCGATCTTCACCGATCCTGAGCTCAAAGCGGAGCTGGATAAGCTCGGCATCACATTCTCCAGCGCAAACTCGATCAACTGGGGCAGACTTTCCCCGCAGATCGTTTACTATATCTCCGCTTATGCTTCACTCGTCAAGAGCGGAGACATCGAATACGGCGAAAAGGTAAATATCGTAGTTCCTACCGGAAACTTCGGCAATATCCTTGCGGCTTACTACGCAAAGGAAATGGGACTTCCCGTGAACAAGCTTATCTGCGCTTCCAACGCAAACAACGTGCTCACGGATTTCATCAATACCGGCGTTTACGACAGAAACAGACACTTCTACACCACGATCTCGCCCTCTATGGATATCCTCATTTCCAGCAACCTCGAAAGACTTCTGTATCACCTCACCGACGGCGATGACAAGCAGATCTCCGAGTGGTTCGGAAAGCTCGCAAAGGACGGAAAGTACGAAGTTACAGACGCGGTCAAGGCAAAGATAAAGGATTTGTTCTATGCCGGCTGCTGCGACGACGAGGCTACAAAGGGCGCTATAAAGCAGGCTTTCGATGAGTATTCGTACCTTATGGATACTCATACCGGCGTTGCTTACAAGGTATATAACGATTACAGAGCCGCTACGGGCGATGAAACAAAGACGATAATCGCTTCAACGGCAAATCCCTACAAGTTCGGCAAGGCTGTATATGAAGCTGTGGGCGGCGATACTGCCGGGATCGACGAGTTCACCATAATCGACAAGCTCGAACAGCGCACCGGTACATCTATGCCGGCTCCTCTCGCGGCAACAAAGACAAAGACCGTAAGATTCACCGGGTCTGTGGACAAGAGCGGAATGTCAAAGGTAGTGCTCGATTTCCTTAAAAGCAGATGAGTGTTTTCGTGATCGGCGATCTTCACCTTTCCCTTGGCGCCGACAAGCCTATGGACGTGTTCAGGGGCTGGGAGAATTACGTTGACCGCCTTACGGAAAACTGGAACCTGGTGGTCTCGGACGAAGATACAGTGATAATTCCGGGGGATATCTCCTGGGCGATGAAGCTTGAGCATACCGAGGCGGATTTCCGCTACATCAACGACAGTCTGCACGGGACCAAGATACTGCTCAAGGGCAATCACGATTACTGGTGGGCAACTCTCGGAAAGATGAACAGGTATCTTGACGAAAATGGATTCAGTCGGATAAGGATACTGTTCAACAACGCTTTTCTCGAAGAAGGGATATGCGTTGTGGGGACGAGAGGCTGGATAAACGACGGTACCGATCCCTTCGACGCAAAGGTACTTGCAAGGGAAGAGGGAAGGCTCAGAATGTCCTGCGAAGCCGGGAAAAAGCTCGGCGGCGAGATGACCGCGTTCATTCACTACCCGCCGCTCTACAACGGCGAACGGAACGAGAGCATTCTCGGCGTGATACGCGAATACGGCATAAAGCGCTGCTATTACGGTCATATCCACGGACGGGCGAGTCACGCAAAAGCGTTCATCGGTGAGTACGAGGGGACGGAATATCGTATGATCTCAGCCGACTACATCGGTTTTATGCCCGAAAAGATATTATAGGCAAAGCATTTCGTTAATTTTCGGAATATATTATAGCGGAAATTATTGAAATTTTTGAAAATATATGTTATAATTTCGACAGTATGCAATTACGGAGGTAAAACAAAATGGAAGTAGTTTCAAACAACAAGACAGGCACAAACACAGTCGAGC
>JAFVBZ010000023.1 GCA_017479645.1 Ruminiclostridium sp.
ACACAATAATCCGCCCACAGATGAATCTGTGGGCGGATTGTCAGCGCGGACTCCGCGCCTGTCTCTGCCGAACGGTTTAGATTTTTTCGCCTATAATTGAAATAAAGTCTGTCTGTGAAATTGCAGATACGGTGCTGCCCGCAAAATCCCTTGTATTTCTTGTTACAATATAGTCGGCTTTTATTCTTTCAGCACATACGCTTTGCAAAGCATCCTCATAATCGGTGTATTCAAGCGCCGCGGCTTTTTTCAGATCCTCGGCTCTGAGATCGTCTATCGTGAATATCAGACCGATACGGTCTATGATCTCTTTTGTTTTCTTAGCGTCAAGCTCTTTTCGCAGAATATATACGATGTTTGGAATTGAAAGCGCAGAAATATGTCCGTCGGCTATTCCGGTCTCGCAGCATTTCCACACCTTTGCAGACATATCTACGAACTCTTTTCTGTTACAAAGGACATCAAGAAGTACATTCGTATCAACAAGTATCCTCATTGCTTTTCGTACCTTTCCGCGCGGAGCTGCTTTTCATCATAGTCTCCCGACAGAACGCCTACAAGCGAATCCGTAAGATATGAAACAGCGCTTTTATGCGATACAAGCCTTGCGACCTCTTTGCCGTTTTTCAATATAACTATTTCATTTCCGTCGATCGCCGATTGGAGAAATCTTCCGAAATTGTTCTGAACCTCGGTTGCTGTTGCAGTTGTCATAAAAAACACCTCCTCAAATTACCTAAAATCATTATATACTATTTTAGCTGATTTGTCAAGCGCAATTATTGGACTTTGGGGTTCAAATCGTGTATTATTCCGACTTATGTTCCGAAAATTTCGTACTTGTGACCCGAACGGCAAAATCTTTCCAAAAACAAAAACAGCCGTAAACCCGCTGTTTAAGGCTGTTCAGAGATATAAAAAGTCCGCAGATTGGACACCGGGGTTCAATTTGCGGACTCATACCAATTTGCGGACTTATACCAATTTGAACCCCATTGTCCAGATTGCGGACTCATATCAATTGAATAATTATCTCACATTATCACTTGTGTCTCGGGAATGAATTAGATAGTTCTTCAAGGAATGATTTCATTTGATCATAATCATCAAAATTAATAATCTCTACTCTATGCTTATCATTGAGAAATTCTCTAATTGGTGTAACTTTGTCTGTTAGAAGCATAATATAACACCGCGGTAAATCCTCACCTTCATTGTCCCAATTTAATGTCATGTTTAAATCATTAATTATTTCTTCAAAATGTGGATCACTTCCACCATAACCATAAAAAAGAACAGACGAAGTTAAAAAAATAGAATTAATAATGAGACGAAATCCAGGATTATGTCTCATTATTGAAAGGTAGTCGTCATTTGTCATCACAAACTGATCCAGTTTAATATCAGTAATTTTCCCATGAGCATGAATGATGGCAGTTTTACCTGAGTATATCGCTATGGAAAGATTTTGTTGCTCCGTATAGCTATATGAACGAGTAAGAAGATCATAATAACCAGCTTCTTCAGCAGCCCTTTCTAGAAGCGAATCATAATTTGTTGTAATAATATGATGGTAATCTGTACCAACAATAAAACGATGGTTATCGTTAGGATCAGCAGAGTAAAATAATTCATTCAATTTATCGTCACAGAAATCAGTATTTACGCCTCTTTTTTTACACTCTTTAATTTTTTCTTTTAAAGCACTTATTGTCGGTATTAACTCTTTGTCTTTTTTTTTATTTTTTTTTGCATCATCAATAATATCAGTAAACCTCATAGAATCACTTAAACTACGATTTAATATTTCGCATATTTCTATGTATTTATCAATAAATCCATCCCATGTCGGAAGACCAGAGTCTACCGAAATACCGGAACCAGCAAATATACTTAATTTATTCATGGACAAAAGCGATTTCATAATATCTAGAGCATCTGCTGCTGTTAACATATGATATCCTCCGCATTAAATAGATTTCAGCATTAGAAATACTTAAGGAAGACTATTTCAAGCAAATGGAATACATCTAACACGCATAAACTAGTGAAATATATGCTTGAACATAATCGTTTTAAAACAATTACAATTATTTTAATTATTGCCCCAAGTTGCTATATAAGCCATTAGGCATTTATTATTCCACAGCCCCACAATTTTCTCGTTAAATGTAAAATCAATTTTAAGTTCAATAATGCAATTGAAAAAATGAGTATACGCTTTAAGAAAACTAGCAAGAACAGATTTATTAATTAATCCTCTTGATGTTGAAACACATTCCAAATATGTAATAAAAGAATCACATTTTTTCGAAAAGCTACTAGCAAATGGATACTCCAACTTTATAATGTCAGCCAAAGCGCGAACGCTCAAAATAAAAAAATAAGAGTCTTCATATACAGATGAGTACGCTTGATTTGCTCCTTTGTGATGCTCTAGTTTATGGAGTTTTCTAATAATTTTATATCCATTCTTTTTTAAATCATGGCTACTTCTTAAGATAGACTTCAGTTTCATAATTATATAACCTCTTTATATAATATCTAATATACTAAGCCAAAACCTCAATGAATCAGTTTCTGTGATGACTGCAGTCAGAGCGTCAAACGCCTTGCTGAAGACCTTCTTTGTAAGTTCAGTTTTCTCGGCAATTGCTGAAATAATTCTGTTTTAGTCATTTTCATTCTCTTGAGTTTTAAAAGTTCCACATATACAGTGGATTTCCTTTATTATAACTCATTTTTCGGCATTTGTCAACACTAAATAATAAAACTACAGTAGTCATTATAATAAAACTACAGTAGTCATTGTTTTCAAAATAAATCCTACCAAAGTATACGCTTCGGCAGGATAAATAAGGGGGTAAAGAAAGTAGGCTTATTCAAGCACCTTCTCGGTATTGAGCCCGCCGATGAAGGTGATCTTAATGGTGTGCTTGTCGATGACATCTATCCGTTCTATGAAGCGGCGGGTAAGGCTGTCATCATATTCCGTAAGCCCGAACTCTGTTTGGTCGAGTTCGTCGAGCAGATCCTGAACGGAATCCATAGTGACCGAATGATCGGTCAGCTTTTCACGCTCGGTCCTGATCTGCTCGTTTATGGCATCTATCTCATCGGAGAGTCGCTTGAACTCTCCGTCATATTTCGTATAATCGGTCTCGATGAGCGATAACTCCAACAGTTTGCTGATCTCGTCGCTCCGTTCCGTCCGAAGCTGTTCGAGCTGCGAGATTATCTGTCCGTCCGGTATCACTACATCTTGGATCCCTGCTTTCAGTTTCCGCCGGACATCATCACCTATCGCACAGAAGTCGTTTATTGCGCTCAAAATGGCTCTGTGGAGGCTTTCTTCGCGGAGGGTCGGTGAGTGTTTGCACTTCTTTTTTCCGCTCTCCAATCGGCTCACACAGCGCCACACGATCTCCTTGTAGCCCTTTGCTGTCCATGTTGTCCTGCGGTACGCCGCGCCACACTCCGCGCAGTACATTCGCTCTGTGAGCGCATACTTGGCGCTGTATTTTCCCGAATTGTTGGTCGGCTTCTGCGAAGCCTTATTTAAGCAGTTACGGCGGCTTATCTCGACCTGTGCCATATTAAAGGTGTCACGGTCGATTATCGCCGCATGGTGGTCGCTGACGTAGTACATCGGAAGCTCTCCGGTGTTCTTCTTTTTCTTCTTAGATATGCAGTCCACCGTGTAAGTCTTTTGCAGGAGCGCATCTCCGGCGTATTTCTCGTTCTGAAGTATACTCGATATAGTCGAGATCGACCATTTGACGGCTCCGCGGGCATTCGGGGTGTTCTGCTCTATAAGCCTGTCCGCGATAATCCGGTAGCTCGCGCCGTCCAGAAACATTTTGAATATCATTCTGACCGTTTCCGCTTGCTCTGGGACTATCCAAGGATCGCCGTTCTCATCCTTTTCGTAGCCGAAGATCGCCGCCATGCTGAATTTTCCCTGCTCGAAGGAGCGGCGTAATCCCCAAGCCACATTTTTGCTGATGCTCTCGGATTCAGCTTGGGCGAACCATGAGAATATGGTCAGTAACATTTCGTCCGATTGTTCGAGGGTGTTGATGTTCTCTTTCTCGAAGATGACCGCAATGCCGAGCGTTTTCAGCTCTCGGACATACTGCAAGCTCTCCACCGTGTTACGGGCGAAGCGGCTGACCGATTTTGCAAGGATTATGTCAATGCTCCCTCGGCGACAGTACCGTATCATCTTGAGGAATTCCGGGCGCTTCTTCGCCTGAGTGCCGGAGATGCCCTCGTCCGCGAATATCTGTACCTTTTTCCAATCTTCGTGAGAAGCGATATACTCATCGTAGTATTGGCATTGCGTTTCATAACTGTTAAGCTGCTCGTCCTCGTCCGTCGAGACACGGCAGTAGGCGGCAACGCGCTTCACAGAGCCTTTCTTCTTCGCAGTCTCGGTCTGCGGCTTGGCGGGAATGACCGTTACCCGCATTATCCCGTCAGTCGTTGTAGGTATGGTCGGTGTTAACATCGCTGTCACGCTCCTCGTATGCTTTATTTATCGGGTCTCTAATGCTTCTGTTATTCTATCCTGCAACTTGATCATAATATCCATGATCGAACGGGAACACAATTCCGCAGACGTTCCTTTCTCGAATTGATTGCTGTGCTTGTATGCCCTTATGAGATCCGACAGGAGTGCATCGGCAAGCTCATCGTAAGTCATTATAGAGCGCAGTACAGCCATATCATGTTCTTTGGTTCCATCCGTAATTATTGTTCCCTCAAGCTCCTTGAACAGTTCGTATGCGGTGATTGTTTTCATGATATATTCCTTTCTGTGAGTTTAATCACCTTTCCGTTGACCAGCACGGCGCTGACCGTGCCGCTGTCTATGACTATATGCTTAATGACATTTTGAGTCAGTTCCATATCAAAATCCTCGGTCTTGTCTTGCTTCATGAGCAGGTCGAGCAGAGGAGCCGTCTTATCACGGTCATCGTATTTAATGCTGTCATACCGCATTGAGACCGCCCGAAGTATATCCGTCATGAGCCTGTCCGCGTCGGCGGCAGAATCGCTCATCTGCTCCTTTATCTGTTCTTCCGCAAGCGTAAGTCGTGCCGAGGGCTTGTATTCTAAGCTGTCGGTCGGTGCTGCAAGCGTCGGCTCGGCTATCAGCATATTTATCGCCGTGACCGCCAACCGCCTAATATCGTTCACGTTCAAACGCTTGCATTCGGTATTCCGACCGTATTCTATAAGGCTTCGCAGGTACTTGGTCGTGTTATCCACGGGTAGTGCCGATTTTCCTTTTTCGGATTTAATGGCATTTGCACGGTCGAAGGTGTCCCGATCTATGATCTGCGGATATGTATCATCGCCGAGATACCGCTTGTTTTCAAGTATCCGGCTGACCATATTCCTGTTCCAAAGGGGCTTATTAGTGTTGTAAGGCACTGTCATCTCGGCGGCAATGCTTTTCAGAGACATTCCGTTCAGATACATATCGAATATCTGCCGGACAGCTTCGGATTCCGCAGGTTCGGTAAGGTACTTGCCGCCGCGCATCATATATCCGAACGGAATGTTTCTGTTGCATTTCATAAGCGTTACCGCCTTTCTATGGTCTCTGTGAATTCCACACCGCCGATTAGCCTGAACACTATCTCGGTTTCGGAGAGAGCAGTCATTTTATCGACGGTCAGCCCGAACGCGGTCTCATCGAATTCTGTCATTACTTCGTGTTCGTAAAGTATATCCAAGAGGTCGGAGAGCTTGTCCGCTGTGCTGACGATGCCGTCCGTGTCACAGACCGCGGTCATCAGCTCTTTCAGCCGCATGATCTTTGCCTCGATCTCTTTCTTCTGTGCGTTGTATATGTCGTTGGAGAGTATACCGCTGCTGTGCAGTCGGGTGATCTGATTCATTTTCTCGCGGGCTACCATAAGCTCGGTGCGCGAAGCGAGTATCTGCTGATTCCCGCATTGTTTCTTCATTATCAGATCTTCAAGCTGACCGACAGCAGGAGCGATTATCTCCTGCCCGAAACGTTTCAGCTTATTGAACATTCTTATGTATGCGTCTTGTATAGCTGTTTCGGGAATGGGCTTCATGGGGCAGTTCTTGGAATTCTTATTGTGATAGTTGCACACCCAATATACAACGCCTTTGATAACTGCCCGTTTGAACGAATGCCCACAATGACCGCATACGATCTTTTTTGTGAATATGTATTGATGTCCCTGTGGGTTATTATTTTCACGCTGTTTCAGAAGTTCCTGTGCTGCGTTGAATGTTTCCCTGTCTATTATAGGCTCCTGCGTACCTTCAACGTAGTATCTCGGAACTTCTCCCTTGTTACGCTTCTTTTTGAAAGGAAGGGTGTCGGTGTTATATTTCTTTTGAAACATCGAGTCCCCGATATATCGTTCATTGCCTAATATATATCTTATTTTTGTTGCGTGCCATGTTTCTCCGGTTTCTTCTTCAAGAGCTTCGGCAATCTCCTTGACTCCCGAACCGCTCAGATATTCTGTAAATATCCTGCGCACTGTATCTGCTGCCGGTTCATCTACCAAGTGTTTTCTATCTTCGTATCTATATCCATAAGCCGAGGAGCGGTTGATGTATGTTCCGTTCTGCATACGCTTCTGTATGCCCCAGCGCATATTCTTCGATATGGACAGCGACTCGTTCTGCGCCACCATACCGAGCAGGGTTATGAGCGTTTCTCCCTCGGTCTTGTTCGTATCA
>JAFVBZ010000207.1 GCA_017479645.1 Ruminiclostridium sp.
GATTATCGGAATAGCCGTATCCGACAATGCCCGCCGTAAAGGAATCGGAACACAACTGATCCAACGGGTAATGGAATCGGAGGATCTGAAAAGCGTCAAAGCGCAAACGGATGACGATTCGATCGGTTTCTACCGAAAATGTAGCTTTTCAGATGAGAGAATCGTCATTGAATACCCAGACGGAGCAGCGGTTCGATATAATTGCGTTCTGCATAAATAGACAAATTCTGTTTTTTCTTATTAACAAGACACCAAAACTAAAATACTATAATACGAAAGGATAACAGCTATGGCATCGGAACGCTCAAAAAGACAGTCAAACATTGAATTGCTGCGAATAGTTGCGGCGTGCGGGGTGATTATCCTGCACTAGAACAACCCGCTTATCGGCGGCGGGTACGGAGCGGTGGAAGACGGAAGTATAAATCAGGCGATAATGACCTTTTTTGAGACCGTGTTTATCTGCGCGGTAAACCTGTATGTGCTGATCTCCGGATATTTTATGAGGAACTCGACAAAAAGAGACCTAATAAAGCCGATAGAGCTTCTTGCGCAGCTCGATGAATCATTTTTATCCTCCTCGGAGAAAATCCAAAGTTAAGATAGGCAACAATCTAAAGTGTGAAGTGGTTCTGATCCAAAGTCAAGTGATTTGATCATAACTGACTCAAAAAATAAAAATACTTGAAAAAAACAAAATAATGATATAATATTGCCGTACAGCTGCAAATACTAAAGTCGCCTGCATTGATTGATGTCAATACAGGCGGTATATCCGTTTTTATCCCTGTTCTGTTCTGAATGTCGCTGTATATACTGTGTCTTTCGGGCAGGCTATACCCGGGTCGCTGATCGTCAGCCCTGCTTTCTTTTGCAGCTCATCAAGTCCGCAGACAAAATGACACATTGCAATACCCATATCTATTTTCTGCGTGTCCCACCCGTTTACGACATATCCTTTGCTCTGCTTTTCATAGAAATGTACGCACCTGCCGTCAACGACAACACGGCAGGGCTGCTTGTTTACCGCGGAGGGCGAGAGCCGCACAAGTTCGAGCGGCTGTTTCAGCTCACCCGCATTATCCGGTGAAAGCGGCTTATCGAACGAACCGTCAAAAAACATCTCCGAGAAGCCGAGCCTTGTGTCAGCCTTGATACCTGCCCGCATCATCGTTTCACGCACCGACATTTTGTCCGCTTTGTATCCGAGAGGACTTATACACGGCAGGACTTCATCTTCTGCGAGCCGCATAGCCTTTTCAACAACGGAACGGTTCATCGTTCCCGCTATCCATGTCGTTCCGATGCCGAGCGACTGCGCATACAGAACGACTTTCTCGAATGAATAACCGAAGGCTTCCTCCGAGTGAGGGAGCCGTTTCATTTTGCCCGCTATAAATGTGTCGGTGCCGACGATTACGGGGCTTGAAACTCCGTCGGCCTTCGTGCCCAGCAGCTTCCACTCTATCGGGATATCATACGGATTATCCGCGATTTGTGCGTATTCAAGGATATTTTGCAGTATATCCGGTTCAATGCTTCTGCCGTCAAATGTGCGGACACTCCGGCGGGCGCGGATAAGTTCGGAATGGTTCATAGGTCGTCCTCCTGCTTTTTTGATAGTTTGATTATAACATAAATTCTCGCTTTTTTCAAGCAATTTTACCGCATAATATAGACATTCGTGCCGATCTGTGATATAATATGCAAAAAAGGTGATCTGATAAATCGAGATTTAGGATGAGAATAAAATGGAAATAAATTATTGTTTACAATGTGGAGAATCATTGTCATTAAAAAGCTTTGGTGACGAAGGTCTTGCAAAATACTGCGTAAAGTGCCACAAATATTTTTTTGATAATCCCGTAAGCTGTGTTCTCGTGACAATTATCAATGAAAAACAACAAGTATTACTTTTAAAGCAAAACTATATTACTACGGATAAATGGACGCTTTGTTCCGGCTACCTTAAAAAAGGAGATACGCTCGAAGAAACGGTTGCTCGTGAGGTGTTTGAAGAAACAGGACTGACGATTACAGATTGCCAATATGTCAGGAGCTATTATTTTAAGCCAAAAAATTTGATCATGACAGGATATATCGCCCATGTAAACTCGGATACAATTACTGCTGTATCAAAAGAGGTAGACGATATGAAATGGGTTGAATTGGATAAAGCGGCAGTTATGTTAGCGAGAGAAAATAATTATTCCGGCATACATTTTGATTTGTGCAAAAAAGTATTACAAGGAAATAAATAATCATTCTATTGATACATGCTGAAAGTGAAAATTGTCCATAACTTGTGGACACATCAGCCATACCCGAAAATCGTGATAAAATCTTTGTCCGATAACATAACGACCTTTGGAGCAAATCCAAAGGTCGTTTTCATATATTCAGATCATGCCTGAATTTCACCTGCGCATCGAGGCAAAGGTCGATAAGCTCACGGCGGTCATGCTCCCATTTATCCAGCCCGTCAAAGTATCTCTGCCTGTCGGTGCTGTCAATTATGAATGGTGTAATACTGTTCCGCAGACATTCCTTGAAGATCAGCAGCCTGCCGATCAGACCGTTGTTCTCGGCGAACGGACGGATACGCTCGAACCGATAATGAAAGTCGAGAATGTCCTCCAGTGTTATTATTTCTTTGCTTTCGTACTGTTCGATAAGTGTGGGAAGCTCCTTATATATCCGCTCCGGGGCAGTCGCTTTCCGATTCCCGATCTTGCAGTCGAACGTACGGTAGCCGTCGTAGGAGCGGGTGTTTTTTTTATATCTTTCGGTCATTATCCCGAGAGCGCTGTGCAGCTCTTTTACCATATCCACGCTCAATGGTTCGCGGTATTCCTCAATGACCTTGTCGATGCAAAGAAAATGATTCGCGGCTGTAAGCGTGTCGTCATAATTGATGTCAGGCAGCAGCAAGACCCATGCGGGAAAGGACTTCGGGAAAAATTCGCTGAACAGTATCCTCACGAACGAGAAATACAAGGGCGTGTATATCTTCAACCGCCGCCCGTCAAAGGACGCTTACGGTCATGTCAACAGTCACGCGAGCAAGTATCCCGACGAGATAATCCGTATCGAGGACGGCATACCGAGAATAGTTTCGGACGAGCTGTTCGAGTCGGTGACAAAGATAATGAAGCGCCGCAGCGACCTCAATCCGATAAAGAAACACAAGCGCACATACCTTCTGACAGGCAAGATAGTCTGCGGGCTCTGCGGTCACAGATATACGGGCGGCACCAAACACGCGGGCAAGGATAAGCTGTACGAGTACATCTCGTACAGCTGCTGCAACAAGCACAATAAGACCTACGACACCTGTAAGAACAGAGATATCAGGCGCGACGAGCTGGAGGACTTCGTGATAAAGGAGATACTTCGTGTGGTGCTTGCGGACGAGCGGATACCGGAGCTTGTGAAGAAATACAGGGAGAGCTACTCCGAAAGGCTCTCGGCATCGAACACCGAGATTGCGGGCATGGAAGCCAACATCAAGCAGCTCACGACCAAGATCGGGAACATAGTAAAGGTCATCAGCAAGACCGGAAGCGAAGCGCTCCTCACCGAGCTTGAAACGCTGGAAAAAGAAAAAGCCCGTATCGAAAACGAGCTGAATGATGTGAAGTCACGGCTGAACGGCGAGCTGATAAGCGAGGAAGAGCTGACCGCGGCGTACAGAAAGGCGAGGGAGCTGTTCCTGAGCGGCAGCCCCGAGGAGAAGCGGCAGCTGATAAATCTCTACCTTGACAAGGTGGTGGTATATGAGCAGTATGTGGAAGTGTATGTAAATACACTTCCACGCTTTATCTACGAGCGTATCATGATTGCGGCTGCCGAGACAGCTGTAACAGCCGATGAAAATAAAAAATCTCACAACTCCGAAGAAGTTGTGAGAAAAATTGGTCGAGGTGACGGGACTTGAACTTAACGAGTTGGCTTTGGTAAATTATAGCAAAGTTTAGCAAATCCTTTTACTATGCGACTTTGCAGCATTCGTTCAAAAGCATCTTTTAGTAACTTTTGGCCTTTTTTAGTAAAAATAAAGACCAAACGAAGACCAAAATCAAGGCATTTCCTGTAATATGACTAACAAATCAAAACTTACTAAATTTTACAGGAGAATACCACAATGACAAACATAATCCAAAAAATCTACTACGGAGAGATCATTCCGTGCGAGAAACCGGCTCCAAACACCGAAAAGTACATAAAGACCAGAGAGACTATCTGCTCCACCGAGGAACAGCTGCTTGAACAGTTCCCCGACTGCAAGGAGCTTCTTGAACGCTATACTGATGCACTCCACGTTGAAACACAGCTTGAATGCGAAGAGACTTTGAGCGTGGTTTCCGGCTCGGCGCTTTGATCGCAACGGAGCTGTCACATCCTATCGAATAACATCGATCTTATCCCCTTGACGCAAATTGAGGGGATTTTTGTTTTAGAGGTTCCCTATAGTTTATTCATCATCTGCTCGGCATTTTCCTTTGGCTTCATATCACCGAACGCTTTTACGATGATACCGTCAAAGGTGCTCTTGCTGTTTCCGATTCTCAGATCAACAGCATGATCTCTGTTTTTATTGCTCTTGTCCCGCAGTTTTTTCATGTTTTACAGAATTTCGTGTGTGGGAAAGTTGAGTTAAAAGCTGTTGCCGTGAGGTTACGATTAGTAAGACTTGATTTTCTGCAGGAAATATGATATACTTTATTGAAATTATCTGGTTGAAAGTATTTTGACCCGACAAATGCAGTCAACGGAGATGAAAAAATGAGCACATCATATAAAGGGGTATGAACTGAACTCTGAAACGATAGAGGAGATATTGCAGGAAACAGAGAAATATTGTTCACAGCTGAATACAGAGCAGCGGCAGATATTACGCGTCAGACTGACGCTGGATGAACTGCTTTTGACGCTGATGGAGCACTATGGGAACGGAGCATCTGTCAGTATTGTCTCCGGGAAATATCGCGGGAGACAAATAGTCCGGCTTCAATATGAGGGCGACCCCTTTGATCCTACCAAACAGACCAGTGATGAATGGAGCGGACAGATCATGGCATCGCTTGGGCTTTCTCCCGTGTGGACATACAGAAGAAAGATCAATACGGTCACGATCACCGTTTCCGACCGCAGCAGAAAGGGTACGCTTTTCTATATCGCGGCTGCGGCGATCCTCGGGATAGCACTGGGCTTATCTGGACACTGGCTCCCCGAAAGCGTCTGGAGCTTTATTGACACCAACATTCTTTCTCCCGCAATGGGAGCGTATATGGGGCTGCTCAAAACCTTTGCGGGCATTATGATTGCCTTCACGATATGCAGCGGTATCATAGGCTTTGGTGACTCAGCCGCATTGCTAAAAGCGGGAAAGGGCATCATCGTCCGCTTTTCCGTGCTGATGATCATTTCTTCCGTCTTTGGTATGCTCTTCATGCAGCCGTTTGTACAGCTGAATTGGAGCGGAGAAGACGGCGGCAGCACACAGATAAGTGCCTTGTCGGAGATGATCTTTGGTATCATGCCTAAAAACCTGATAGATCCGTTTTTAAGCGGCAACGCGATACAGATCATAGTGATCGCCCTATGTATCGGCGCGGTGCTTCTGACCGCCGGAGAAAGGGCGCGGACTGTCAGAGCGTTCGTTACCGAGGGTGCCGAGGTACTGCAGCGTCTTGCGTCTTCCATTTGCGGTATGATCCCCATATATGTATTTATGGCGCTGGCACAGCTGATCGGTTCAAAGGACGGGACGGTGCTGCTGTCGCTGTGGAAACCCCTGTGTCTTGCATTTGCGGGACAAACAGTCCTTATGCTGATATTCCTGCTTTGGACTTCCGCACGGATAAAATGCTCTCCGATACTGCTGTTCAAAAAAGTTCTGCCGCCGTTTCTGGTGGCATTTACCACAGCTTCGAGTATGTCCGCGTTTACGCTCAGCATGGAGACCTGCGAGAAGGATATCGGACTGGACAGCGCGTTCGTGAAATTCTGCTACCCTGTAGGGTCTGTAATGTTCATGCCTGCCACAGCTGTGTGTATGTCCGCGGTGCTCTGCGGTTTTGCGGAAAGCTACAATGTCGGAGTCAGCCCGGCATGGGTTATCGCCGCTATGATAACGATAACGCTGCTCGCAATCGCCACACCTCCGATGCCCGGAGCCTGCGTCCTTATGTATTCTATCCTTTTCACACAGATCGGCATACCCTCCGAAGCCTTCCTGCTTGCCGTGGCGGCAAATCTGGTCACGGATTTCTATGATACCGGATATAATGTCTTGGGAATACTACTGGGAATGACCGGTGAAGGACACAGACTCGGATATCTGAACAGAACGGTTCTGCTAAACAACAGAAAAGCGTGAATCAAACAGAATTAAACAGAGGAACAGAAATGGAAAATAAACTGTCTGAAATATTCAAATGGCTGCACCGTCACCCGGAGCTCGCCCTGAAAGAGTATAAAACGACCGAATATTTGCGGAAAGCACTTCTCGATGCCGGAATACGTCTGCTTGACACAAAGACCGGGACAGGTCTTATTGCCGTTATCGGGAGCGGCAAGCCTCCCGTTATCGCTCTGCGTGCCGATATGGACGCTCTGCCGATACAGGAGGAGACCGGACTTCCTTACGCTTCCGAAACTCCGGGAATAATGCATGCCTGCGGTCACGACTTTCACGCGGCGTGTATGCTGGGCGCTGCAATGCTGCTTAAGGAACGGGAGGCTGTACTGCCCGGTACGGTCAAGGTTATCTTCCAGCCCGCAGAGGAGACAGACAAAGGCTCGAAAATGATGACAGAGACGGGTCTTTTGGACGATGTCCGGTTATATCTTGCGGGACACACCTATCCATGGCTTCCCGTCGGTACGATCGGAATACGTCAGGGTTCCGTTATGGCGTCTGCCGACCGCTTTTCCGTATGTATAAAGGGAAAGGGGTGTCATGCCGCCGATCCCGATATGGGTATCGACCCGATACCCGCATTGGGTGCCGTCATCTCCGCTTTTCAGACCATAGTCAGCCGTCGGCTCGATCCGTTTGACGGGGCTGTGGTTTCGATCACAAGAGTACAGTCGGGAAACACATGGAATGTGATACCCGAGACCGCCTTGATCGAGGGTACTGTCCGTGCTATGAAGGAGACTGTCCGCAGCGATATTCGTCAGAGTCTGGAACAGCTTGCCGTGAATACCGCAAAGGCTTACGGCTGTACGGCGACGTTTGAATATGAGAATGGTCCCGATGTTTTGTTCAACAATGCAGGGGTATGCGAAACTGCTAAGGCAATAGCCGGAGAAGTGGGATTAAAGGTCGAGGAAAATCCGCCCTCGATGATCGCCGAGGATTTCAGCAGATATTTAAAGCTCGCCCCCGGAGCTCTGTTCCGTATCGGAACGGGCGGCGGGTACGATAATCACCACCCGTTGTTTACCGCCGACCCCGCGGCATTGCTGCCTGCCGCAAGATTCTTTGCCAAGCTGGCGGAGAAGGAATTAAATTATTTGACCTCAAAATGAAGTAACGGCGTTCGAAGAGCGCATAATAATCTATAGGGAACCTCTAAAAACCCATTTTAGAGGTTCCCTATAATATACTCAACTTTTCCACTTGGCAGAAAACCTTTTATTCATGGGCTTCCCGTTTGCGGGATCCCTGAGAAGCGTCTTTGCGTTTTATTTGATGAACTGCTTTATTCAAGCGGTTTGACGATTGAATTTGGTGTTGGAAGGTTGAGTAAATAATTTACATAATTTTTGCGTTTTCTATTGCAAATCAGACTATAATATAGTATAATAATAGGTGAAACAGTAAATTTCGGAGAGGAATATATTATTCGCAGCGAAGGAGGAACAATATGCGAAAAAAGGCAAAGAAAGTTGATATTATCATAATAGCGGTCATACTGCTGATGATAATAGGCGGGATAGTGCTGGCAGTGCTGCCGCAGAAGAATCAGCTCCAGCAGACCGGAAACACGACGGCCGCCGCCGACACGGACGGCGATGGGACTGTCACCTATAAGGACTACATAGGCAAGAGAATCGGGATAATAACGGGTACTAATTTTGAAACTCCGACGCTGGAATACTTTCCAAACAGCGAGTACCTTTATTTCAACAGCTATTCCGATATAGGCGCTGCCCTCACCCAAAACAAAATAGACGGCTTTCTCGGCGATGAACCGGCACTCAGGATGATACATACCGAGCAGCCGCAGATCGGTTATCTGAACGAACTGATAACGCACGATAACTACGCCTTCGGATTTCAGAAGAACAATGCCGGAGCCGATGACATCAGAGAGAAATTTAATCGGATGCTCGCTGAACTGTCATCTGACGGAACGCTTGATGATATGAAGGCAAAGTGGTTCGGCAATGACGAGAGTCGAAAGGTCGTGGATCTTACCGGATTTACGGGCGAGAACGGGATCCTGAATGTCGTGACCACCTCCACGGACGTGCCTTTCTCATATATCAAGGACAATCAGACCGTGGGTTTTTCGATAGAACTTGTCGAAAGGTTCTGCCGGAAGTACGGTTATACGCCTAATATTGAAGATACCGATTTTTCCGCAAGGGTCCCCGGTCTTGTTTCGGGGAAATACGATATGTGCGCTTCCTCGCTTACCGTGACGGAAGAACGCAAAGAATCCATCAATTTCTCCGAGCCTATCTATAATGGAGGCATAGCGTTCGCGGTAAGGACTTCGGATAATGCGGGTTCGGACAGCCGCGCTCCCGCCGACACGGACGGCGACGGAACTGTCACCTATAAGGACTATATAGGAAAGAGGATCGGCATAAAGACAGGTTCGAACTTTGAGGCGATAACCTTTGAGTATTTTCCTGACAGCGAATATGTATATATGGAAAGCACAAGCGATCTGTCTGTCGCTCTGGAGCAGAATAAGATAGACGCGTTCATGGAAGATGAACCTGTCATACGTATTCTGAATGCCGAAAAGAGCAATCTGGATTACATAAAACAGCCGATCGTGGACGATGATTATTCGTTTATGTTCCAGAAAGGAAATGAAAGAGCCGATAAGCTTCGTCAACAGTTCAATGAAATGGTGTCGGAGCTTAACGAAAGCGGTAAGCTTTCCGAAATGACGGGAAAATGGTTTTCCGACGATGATTCTGTCAAGACCTTTGACAGAACGCCTTCATCGGGTGAGAACGGTGAAATAGTCGCCGCGGGCTGGCCGGACAATGTTCCGTTCTCTTATTATCTGAACAATGAATATACCGGTTTTGCCGTGGAGCTTATAACGTTATTCGGGCAGAAATACGGTTACAGTGTAAAATTTGAGCAGCCAAACCTTGCGGCGGTGGTCGCAGGCGTTACCTCCGGACTGTATGATATAGGTATCGGCAGTATTTCCGTTACCGAGGAGCGGAAGGAAAGCGCAAACTTCTCCGATACTGTGTATAAGGGCGGAGTAATGCTTGCGGTAAGGGCTTCTGATATCGCCGTACAGGGTGAGACCGCCGCGGCCGGTGTGAACGGCGGAGGCAGCACATATAAGGACTTCAACGGAAAAACACTCGGAATACTGTCCGGAAGTGCTTTCGAGCCGACTACCTTTGAGAAGTTCCCGGACAGTGAGTACCTGTATTTCAATACATACTCCGATCTGAATACTGCGCTGCTCGAAAAACGTATAGACGGATATGTGGCGGATGGACCCACAGCAAAAGCAACTCATACCGAGAACGCCGATATCTCCTATATTGATGAACCCCTCGCGGCTGACAGCTACTATTTTATGTTCAGCAAGACCGAAGCGAGATCTCAGTCGCTGTTAAAGCAGTTCAATGAGATGCTTGCGGAAATGACTTCGGACGGTACTCTTGCGAAATTGCAGGATATATGGTTCGGCGATGACAAGAGCCTTCAGGTGATCGACCGCTCCGGCATAACAGGCGAGAACGGCTCAGTAACAGTCGGTACATATTCGGGTGCTCAGCCGTTCACTATGTTTGTTGACGGGGAGCTCTCGGGAATGACTACCGACCTTATGTATCGGTTCGCGAGAAAATACGGTTATGAACCGAAATTCGAGGATACCGATGTCAACGGTATGCTTGCGGGACTTGCCTCCGGAAAATATAATATGCTTGCCGCGCCTTTTTCCAAGACGCCCGAAAGAGAGGAAGCAGCAGACTTCTCCGACCCGTTCTACTCCGCGGATATCTGCCTTGCGGTAAGAACGGAGAACGCCGGCACTCCGGCTTTGTCGTACAAGGATTATGTAGGCAAAAGAGTCGGCATACTGACCGGTTCGAGCTTCGAGCAGCCTACATTCGAATTTCTGCCGGACAGCGAATATTTTTACTTTGATTCATTCAGCGATCTTATTATGGCACTGGCAGAGAATAAGATCGACTGCTTCATAGAAGATGAACCCCTCCTGCGGGTGGCAGCAATAGATCATCCGGAACTCAGCTATCTCCCCGAAATACTTAAAGAGGATAAATACAGCTTCTGTTTCCAGAAGAACGGCGAGAAGGCGGAGCTTCTTCAGAAGCAGTTCAATGAGATGATAGCAGAGCTGGAAGCCGACGGAACAATGGAAAGCCTGCGTAAAAAATGGTATGACGGCGATGCGTCGGCAGCAATGATAGATCGTTCCGGTATCACGGGTGAAAACGGAACTCTGAATGTCTTCGTCAATCCGCTGAACGTGCCTACTGCTATGATAGTGGACGGTGAGCTTAAAGGATACGCGGTCGAGCTTATGACGATGTTCTGTCGGAAATACGGCTATGACTGCAAATATGAACAGGCAAACATAAGCTCCGGTCTTGCGGGCATTGCGTCGGGTATATACGATGTGGGCGCAAACAATGTGACAGTGACTCCGGAAAGAGAAGAAAGCGTGCGTTTTTCCGATCCGATCTATTACGGCGGTATCTCTCTCGCGGTAAGAAAGTCCGATCTCGAAAGCACTGCCGCTGCCGCAGATACGGCGGCAGACAGCGAGCCGGGATTCTTCGACAGCATCGCGCTCAGCTTCGAGAAGAACTTTATCCGCGAAAACCGTTGGGAGCTCATTGCTGAGGGCATCGGCACCACCTGCCTGATAACCGTGATGTCCGCAATTTTCGGCTCGGTGCTGGCATTCCTTGTGTGTATGTTCCGCCGCACGGGCAGCAGGCTTGCGAACGGCATCAGCAATATCTATGTGAAGCTCCTGCATGGGGACTCCGATAGTCGTACTGCTGATGATACTCTACTATGTGGTACTCGGCAAATCCGGGCTTGAAGCGGTGTGGGTCGCAGTCATCGGCTTTACGCTCAACTTCGGCGCGTACGCGTCCGAGATAATGCGCTCCGGTATCGAGGGCATTGACGTCGGTCAGCGTGAAGCGGCGCTGGCTCTCGGATATACCGAAAATCAGGCATTTTTCAAGTTCATATTCCCTCAGGCGGCTGTAAGGTTCCTGCCGGTATATAGGGGCGAGATAGTCTCGCTGCTGAAAAGCACCTCGATAGTCGGCTACATCGCAATTCAGGACCTCACGAAAATGAGCGACATTATCCGGAGCCGCACTTATGAAGCGTTCTTCCCGCTGATAGCAACGGCGATAATCTACTTCGTGCTTGCTTGGATAATCTCGTTGATGCTGAAATTCGTTCTGAAAGCCGTTGACAAGAGAAGCAGGAAAAGAGGTACATCAAAATGAGCATGATAAAGATTGAGCATTTAAGAAAAGAATACCCGAATGTAACTCCGCTTAAAGATGTCTGCGCAGAGATAAACAAGGGCGATGTCATCTCTGTGATAGGTCCGTCCGGAACGGGCAAATCCACGCTGCTGCGCTGCCTCAACCAGCTTGAGGAGCCCACATCTGGAACAGTATCCATAGACGGCGAGGTGATAACCGACCCGAAATGCAATATATCGCTCGTTCGTCGCAAAATGGGAATGGTTTTCCAGTCCTTCAATCTTTTCGCAAATCTGAATATCGTTGAGAATGTCATGTCCGCGCCGGTGAACCTGCTTAAAGTACCGAAGGAACAGGCACGCAAAGAAGCCATGGAGCTTCTGAAACGTGTCGGACTTGCGGAAAAGGAGGAAAACTATCCCGATGAGCTGTCCGGAGGTCAGAAGCAGCGTGTGGCTATTGCCCGCGCTATCGCAATGAAGCCGGAGATAATCCTGTTTGATGAGCCGACTTCCGCGCTCGACCCGACAATGGTTGGTGAAGTATTGTCCGTTATTCGCAGCCTCGCCAAAGAGGGTATGACGATGATGATAGTCACCCACGAAATGAAGTTTGCACGAGATGTGTCAAACCGCGTTTTCTATATGGACGAGGGCGGCATATATGAGGACGGGACTCCGCAGCAGATCTTTGAAAACCCGACAAAGGAAAAAACGAGAATATTCATCAAGCGGCTTAAGCAGCTTGCGCTGGAGATAAACTCTCCGGATTTCGACTTTATCGGCTTTATCTCAAGGATCGAGCAGTTCGGCAGGGATAATATCATCGACGCCCGCATTGTCCGGAATATGCAGCTTGCGTTCGAGGAACTTGTGATACAGAACATCATCGGAAAGCTCGGACGCGATAACAGCGGATTCCCGATAAATATAACGGTCGAGTATTCCGAAACGGACGCTGCCGCCGAAATGACAATAGCCTATGGCGGCGGGAAATATGACCCGTTCACAGACGGTGACGAGCTTTCTGTTATGATCGTGAAGAAGCTTGCGGCTTCCGTCACATACGGCTATGAAAAGGAAAACCGCGTAACGGTAAGATTTACCGCATAAAACAAGTCAAAACCACCGGCTCGTCCGGTGGTTTTATATTAAGGGAACCTCTAAAAACCCATTTGAGAGAAAAAGCGCAGAACGCGAAAAAACCTCGATTTTCGACCCGAACACCGCGGTACAGCTCCGGTACATCTCCCGGTACGGCACAAATGCGACAACCATGCGGTTGGTACACCTGGTACAGCACTTTTTAAGTCAGTGTTTTATATTGCAGGATGTCTCCGCACTGTCTTCCGATGTCTTGTTAGAATGGCTCAACCATGCGGCGGATTTTATGTCCGAGACACCAAAGACAGCAGATTTCAGATCGATGTGTGTATGAAAAAATCATGTCATTGAATGTCCTGCTGAAATGTGATAATATGTATCATAGAATAACGCCCGTGGAGATCTCTCACGGACGTTTTTTGTTTATCGGACAGAAAGGAAAAGAAATGGACATTATCGAAACTATCAAAGAATGGAATGAGTGCAGACTGCCGACTGACCTGTTTCTCGAAACGCTGAAACAACTGGATATGAACGAGTATTCCGATATTTTTCTCACAGGGTCGAGTGCTGCAAAACACGAGTTTCTCAACGAAAACCCTGAAGTCCTGGAATGTGCAGAGATGCTGCTGGAACTGATGCGCCGTGAAGCTGCAAAAAAGCTCAACAACGTAACTGACAGCGGCACAGAGAATATCCGCATTGATGAGATAAGGCTGCTGCCGCCTCCGGAGTTTTCGTGGTATGACGGAAAGAACGTGTATGAAGTATCGTTTTGCAACGAGTTCCTTAAAGAACACCCGATGAAATTCGTTGACGGAAAGTTCTACAACACAGACGGGGCAGTGGATATTCAGACCGTCCGGAAGATGATCTCTGACAAGCTGCTTGCAGAGCAGGTGCAGAAGGATTTCGCCAAGCGGGTAAATGCGCTTACCGGTGCATTGCAGAACATCTGCTACGCTCCTGATTTTGAGGACAGCGAAAACGAAATTCACCTGCTCAATGGCGTGCTTACGACGGATATGGAGTTAAGACCGGACGAGCGGAAGATATGCAGGAATCGTCTGAATGTTTGCTACAATCCCACTGCACCCGAACCGGAACGCTGGCTTGCATTTCTGAACGACCTGCTTGAACCGGAGGATATTCTCACATTGCAGGAGTATATGGGCTACTGCCTCATTCACTCCACCAAAGCGCAGGCTATGCTGTTCATCACCGGAAACGGCGGTGAGGGCAAGTCCCGCATCGGAGTCGTGATGTACAAGATTTTCTCCGAGGCTGCTTACTTTGGCAGCATTACCGACCTCGCGAGCGACAAGTTTCTGAAAGCAAACCTTGTCGGCAAAATGGTTCTGATCGACGACGATATGAACCTTGAGGGCTTGAAAGATACCAGCTTTCTGAAATCGCTCGCGACAGCGGAAACGCCGATAACCGTTCAGGCGAAAGGCAAGCAGGGCATACAGGTGAAGTTGAAGTGCAGGGCTATGTGCTTTGCAAACGGCGCGCCGAAGTCACTCTACGACAAAACCGACGGCTGGGAGCGCAGGCTTATAATCCTGTCAGCAAAACCCGTGCCGCCCAACAGGGTGAACGACCCGTATCTCGCTGAAAAGTTATGCGGCGAGATCGAGGGGATATTCCTTTGGGCATACAAGGGTCTGCGTCGTCTGATCGCCAACGATTACAAGTTCACGATAAGCGAACGCGCCCGCAGCAACCTTGTTCAGATGAAAGAAGACAACTGCAACATCATCAGCTTTCTGAAAGACGAGCAGCTCATAAAGTTCGGAACAGGGCTTGAATGTTCGACTGCTGATTTATACTCCGCTTACTGTTACTGGTGCAGTCTGAACAGCGTGACCGCGCTCAAACGCGAGAGCTTCAATCTGTGGCTGAAAAATAATCACACGAAGTATAACATCGAGTACAGTCACAACATTGTAAGCCAGTCGAGCGGGAAGAAAGCGCGAGGATACAAGGGGATAAATACTCTCTATCGGAATTATATTTGACAGCAACTTAAAAATTGGTGTCTTTGATGTCTTTGGTGTCTCAAATCCAACAGTTAAGCAAACTGGATTAGACACCGAGAGACACCGATGTACTTTTCGGAGACATCTCCAAGACATCATTTGAGACACCGAGAAATGTTGAATGACCCGATAACAGAGCGGGTTTGAGAGAACGAGAGACGGCAAAGACACCGAAAATCAAGTCAGAGATTTATTTAAAAAACCAGACTTCTTCGATGAACAAGAAGATGAAAAATCTGAAAAAGCTGATTTTGGAAAAATGATCGAATACAAGAATAGCAAGCATATGATTATGGTACCATAATCAGCGTTTTCGGAAACTTTTGCTACTCAACCGTTCCGAAAAACTTAGCTTGTTGGTGAGAACCCCAAACCCCCGAAACTTGAAAAAAACCTTTGTAGAACGATTTGAAAAATAGATTTCTGAAAGGAAAAACAGAATGGAAAATCTTACAAGACCGATACAGATAAAGTTCAGAGTGAACGCGCAAGAACGTGAAGTTATCCGTCAGAGAATGGCGCTTATAGGGACAACAAATCTCGCTGCGTATATGCGGAAAATTTCACAGGACGGCTTTCTTTATCAGGTGGACTTTCCTGAGTTGCCGGTGGTATGCAGGGCAATCGAAGCGATAGGTCAGAACATCAATCAGATCGCCAAACGGATAAACAGCACGGATACAGCTTACGCCGAAGATCTTCGTCAGATAAAAACAGAACAGGAAGAAATTTGGAAACTGCTAAAAACTTTGCTGTCAAGACTTCCTTGAAAAATGATCCGGTAAATTCTCATACACAGATCGGCAGTCGCAAGGCATTTTTCTCTCAGAAGCACTTGACAGAATCACACTTTAAAGTGTATAATGGGAGATACATGAAATGCCTTGCGAATTATCAGGAGGAATAATTGCAATGGCAACAATTTCAAAACGTGGCGATAGCTACAGAATGAAAGTATCATGCGGATATGATGTCAACGGCAAGCAGGTTATCCAGTCAAGGACTTGGAGAATACCGGAGAATATGACCGAGCGTCAGATCAAGAAAGAACTCGACAGACAGGTCGTTCTCTTTGAGGAAGAATGCAGGCAGGGTATGGTGACTGCTGCAATAAAATTTGAAACTTTCGGAGAGCAGTGGTTCAACGATTACGCAAAGCTCAATCTTCGTAAGAGTTCATATACAAGAAACGTTCAGCTTTCAAAGAGAGTGTATGCGGCGTTCGAACATATGCGGCTCGATAAGATCACGACCCGTGATGTACAGAAGTTTGTCAACGACCTGTTTGTGAACGGAAAAAATTTCCAGACAGGCAAGCCTCTTTCACGCAAGACCGTAGTTCACCACCTCAGTTTCATATCTTCTATCTTCAATTACGCTATTGATATGGGAATGATCTCACATAATCCCTGCGAGAGAGTGAAAGTACCGAAAGCGGAGAAGAAAGAGAAGCAGATCTACACAATTGAGGAGATCGAACACATCTTTGAGTTTTTTGGAGAATGCGCCGCTCAGGTTCAGAGTCTACATTATGCTCTCGGTTTACAGTGGATTTCGCAGGGGAGAAATGTTAGGACTTGAATGGAAAGATGTTGACTTTGAGAACAGTGTGATAAATGTGCGCCGCACCTCGAATTATACCTACCTTTGCGGCAGCTACACCGACACCACAAAGACTAAGAAGTCACAGCGTTCAGCTAAGTTCCCGCAGCTTATTATGAACTTGCTCAAGGAACTGAAAGCAGAACAGGACGAAGCGAGAGAAAAGCTCGGTGATAAGTGGATTGAAACAGACAGACTCTTTGTGAGCTGGAACGGAAATGCGATGTTTGTTCATCAGCCGTATAAATGGTTTAAGCACTTCTGCAAAGTCAATAACGTCCGCTTCTGCGACCTTCACAGCCTCAGACACTTCCACGCCTCGGTATTAATTTTCGCAGGCGTTGACCCCGTAACGGTTTCGGGAGATTTAGGGCATAGTGCCGTTTCGACTACAACTTCCACCTATGTGCATATGTTCCAAGAGGCTCAGGCGAGGACAAGCGAGGTCATTACTCAGGCACTCGATTTCAGCAAGAAGAAAAAGCCGATTCAGTTACCTGCATAATACTAAAAAATTAAATATTTTCAGAAAATTCCGGAGCAGGTCAATCCTGCTCCGGAAAAATAAAGACCAAACAAAGACCCAAGCACCTTTTTGGCAAAAATAAAATCCTCACAAACGGCTTAATAAAGCCATTTGTGAGGACAATCCTTTGGTCGAGGTGACGGGACTTGAACCCACGGCCTCTGCGTCCCGAAGGATAAATTTACTCTTTGTATTACTTTATATCAAATCATATCAAGTTTATTGTCAAAAATGTCGAAATATGCGGTTCTTTATTGGTAAGATTTAACAACAATTTGCAAAAAAATCAAAGATTTTAGACTGACATTAGACTGTATTTTTTAGTGATGAAGCCAGATATAGACCGATTTGGTTATTTACCCGAAAGGGTTTTAACTGCGCGGCAAGGTTAGCTGCCTTTGTGGTGAGGTCATCCTCTTTCCTCGCCCGCCGCGCATTTTCTTTTTCAGAATGGACAATCCAAAAGCCGATTGCTGATAAGAGCAGTCGGCTTTTTGCTGAACGAAATACGGTCTATGACATTGGTGTTCTGTTGTAGTTCCTGCCAGATTGCACATACATTCAAGTGGTAAATCGTTAAATTATACAAAAATCAGTGGTCGCGGCAAGGAAAAAGCAAGTTACACTTGAAAGTCACGATTTAATGTGTTAAAATACAATTGTAAGGCAAAGCAGAACCAATGACCGTACTGAAAAGGAGGAAAGATTTATGAGAAATGTTAAGCAGATATGGTGTGAGGAGGACAAGAAGTTCTACCCTGAAACCATAACGGAAAATGGCAGATCATACAAGTTGGAGCCGACGACGTTCGTGTATCTGGAGCAGTTGGAGCTTGGTCTGACGGAAGAAGAACAGAAGCTGATGAGCGAGCCGATAGGTCACTGGGGCAAAAAATGGCAGGAGTATATGACTGAGAATTACCCGCAGGTGATACCGTCGCTCGAAGGTCGGCTAAAATGGGAGCTGATACCGCGGCAGGTTGACAACGAAGCCTGGGAGTATCGGGAGCTGCTGCGGAGACAGTACGCAGAGAAAAATCCCCGTCCGAAAACGTTTCACGAGATACGCATATGGGAGAACACTTTGGGGCTATTAGTGGACAGGGCTATTCTGACGGACGTGGTTCAGCAATATCGGGAATGACGGATAACAATGGTGTTGCATAAAACACCAAAATAACAAGATCAGACAGCGGAGTATATACTCCGTTGTTTCTGTTTATACGACTTTATAACCGATTACTTTAAGAGTGATCGGCTTTTTTTATATCCTTCTAAAGAAAGTGAGGAATGTATTATGTCAACTATATTCAGAGTTGAAAAGAATAAAAATTTTACAATAATGTCAAATACACATTTAAGGGACAGGAGGCTCTCATATAAGTCAAAAGGGCTGCTTTCCGTGATTCTAAGTTTACCGCCCGAATGGAATTATACGATCGCCGGTCTTGCTGTAATATCGTCAGACGGAAAGGACAGCGTGAGATCTGCAATAAATGAGCTGGAGAAAAACGGTTACATATTGCGTTCCCAAAAGCGTGACGAGCTTGGGAGAATGACCATAAACGAGTATGTTGTGTATGAGGATCCGAAACAGAATCCTGCATACAACTCCCAGGAGCAGTGTGAGGGCGTTTCCGGAGAAGCTGAAACGGACGTTTCTTTTTCTTCTCCGTCAGCGGAAGATCCGTTGTCGGAAAACCCGTCAACGGATGATCCAACAGCGGACTCTATATTATATATATTAAATACTGATATATCAAGTACAAATAAATCAAATCACTCAATCATTCACACGCAAGCACGTAAGAACGATGAAAGGAATGAGGGAAAGAAGAACTGTGACGCGAATAATACTTTGCAATTATCTTCTAAATGGGAGTATTATCGTGATCTTATCAGCAGGAATGTTGATATTGAAGGGCAGAAGTCTTTAAATAGAGATCAGGTGGATGAAATGGTTTCGATAATGACCGATGTCGTATGCTCTGAATCACCGACTATCCGTGTCAATCGTGAGGAAGTTCCTCAATCGCGAGTCAAGGACAGATTTTTGCATCTTAACGATCAGAACATCGGTTATGTGTTGGACGCTATGAAGGATAGATCGGGTAAGATCGGTAATGTCCGATCGTATCTGATTACGATGTTGTATAATTCAGCGAACACTATGGAGAACTACTACTCGAACCTGGCATACAACGATATGCGCGCAGGGCTGACATGAAATATTCCCCCAAATGTTCAACTGTAACTCTCTGATAAAATGTAAAAATCCTATAACAAAAGCTATGAATGCTGCAATACGCCATATCGAAAATCTCGACTTATTTTTGTTGACTTTTTATGAAAAATAGTGTATAATATTACCTAATCAGACATAATAAGGTGTCTTTTCGCTTCGTTTGCGGTTCGCTCGACACCTTGTTTGGTTTAAATTCTGGTATCGGAGGAAGAAAACCAATGAAGAAAATAGGAGCACAGAACATTTTCATAGCAGCTGTTATTCTGATAGTTGCTATGGTGGCAGTAAATGTTGTATCACTGACAATGCTTGACGGCTTTGTAAAAGACATTCTTGTCGAAAGAGCAAATGTTGGAATGAGCGTTACCGAGAACGATATGGCAGCGCAGTACGACAAAATTGCTGATAACATAGCAATCTGGTCGGGAAAGCCCGAAACGGAAGAGGCTATTAAGTCAGGCAGTGCCGCAGGGCTTCAAGCCGATTGGGATGCAAATTATTTCAACGGCTATAACTTCTGTGCTATACTTGACTCTAACAATAATTATATATTCAAGAGTGATGAGCAGAAGATAAACAGCCTCGCTTTCACCGCTTACGGCAATACAATGAGCGGCGTTGTGCGAATGGGCAGTAATGGGCTTGCAATATTTCACACCAATCCCGTGCAGGACGAAAATACCGGTGCGGTGATAGGTTCTATACTTATCGGGCGTGATCTCTCAAATTCAAGCTGGATAGATAACGTAAAGACCCAATCGGGTTCGGATATCACCATTTTCTGCGATGATGTCCGCCTTTCCACAACAATGATGAACAACGGCGTGAGAAATGTCGGCTCAAAGATGCTCCCTAACCTCAAAACTGCCGTTATAGATAACAAACAGAACTATGTCGGCCAGACTAATATTAACGGAACGGATTATGTCATAGACTACAAGCCGCTGTATGATATAAACAATAATGTCGTCGGTGCTCTTGCGGCGACCTCGGACGTACAGTCTGCCAATGATGAGTTTGGCAGAGTTGTTCTGATCGTTATAGTGATAGCTATTGTTGTAGGTGTAGGAGGCGCAGTAGTTATTGCCGTATTTACAAGAAAGAAAGTTACCACACCTATAAATATGGTAACAATACTTGCTCACGAAATGCAGGACGGCAAGCTCGATACAACAGAAGTGAACTACGAATTTGCTGATGATGAGGTGGGCGGATTTGCCAAGCTCCTTATGCAGACGAAGAAAGACTTAAACGAAGTTGTCGGGGATTCATCGAGAATACTTTCATCTATGGCAAGCGGTGATTTTACAGAAACACCGAATACAAAATATCCCGGTGTGTTCGAGGATATCAAGACGAATATTATCAAAATAGAAGATGATCTCGGTGCTGCGTTAAGCAGAATGAATTTGTCCTCGGAAGAAGTTCTTACCGGTTCCAATCAAATGGCAGAAGGCTCCCAGTCGCTTGCTGACGGAACCACACGTCAGGCATCGGCTATTGAAGAAATATCCGCAAGCATCGCAGAGGTATCTACTCAGATATCGAATACGGCACAAAATGCTCAACAGGCTGGCGACCTTTCCAAACAGACGCAGGAGCGTGTGAACTATCAAGATGATGAAATAAAGAACATGGTCAAGGCGATGGAAGAAATAAGCTCTACATCGCAGGAGATAGAAAAGATAATCAAGACCATTGAGGACATCGCATTCCAGACCAACATACTTGCTCTGAATGCTGCGGTCGAGGCAGCAAGAGCTGGAGATGCCGGAAAGGGTTTTGCAGTTGTTGCCGATGAGGTAAGGAACCTTGCAAGTAAGTCAGCTGAGGCAGCGAGCAGCACCACATCACTTATTACAGCTTCTATAAACGCAGTTGATAAAGGAAGTAAGATAGCTTTCGCAACAGCGGATTCTATGAAAGAGGTCAAGGACATGTCTGCCAAGACAGCAGAGCTTGTTGTTCAGATAGCATCTGCGAGTGCCGAACAGACCGAATCGATCAGGCAGATCACTGCCGGAATAGAGCAGATCTCGCAGGTAATACAGACGAACTCAGCTACAGCCGAAGAAACTGCCGCATCATGCGAAGAGCTTTCCGGTCAGTCAAAGATACTTAAAGATCAGGTGGCAAGATTCAAGATAAATCAGTAAATATAATTTATATTATAATGAGCGGAACCCCCGCTCATTATTTTTATGTAAAATTTACTGTCATTGGGTTCTTGTTTTCATTTTTCACAAAATTCAGAATTATAGAGCGAAAAAGAACCTATCAGGGAATTTTCGATTGGTTTAAGTTTCCCCAAAAATTGAACGTATCATGCTTCCAGTTATCGTCAGCTTCATAATGTTTATATTCCCCTTCAGCGGAGAATGAAAACTGTCTTTTTGTATCGTTCCGCTCTTAATCGTTTCGCGTGAAATACTCAGAATTGCTTCTCCGTGGATTATTTCTTTTCTGATTTGCCGCTCGTTCTTTCAAAATCTTAATACAGGCATATATTTATGAAATCAGCAGAATTTACAAAATTGCTCAGGCGCACTTTTTCTCAAAATAGCAGTTTTTTCATTTTTGATTTTTGGAAATAGATCAAATCTGTTCTGAAGATAAAAATGCATATTAGAGAAAAAGTGCATTTTGCTCGTTTTGGGCAAAATGACCGTTTCGGCATTTTGCAAATTTGATGATTTTTTCAAAATCAGCCAAAACGGGTCTTAGGGCGTCCCTAACTCAACGCTAAAATGTTATGCGGAGCAAGACATTTTTGCTATTGAGTATAGCCTATATTTACGAACATAAGAAATGGGCGGTGACGGAAGCTTCAAAATATGATTCCCGATTAAAAATAGACTTTACCCATAAAATTAGGTTTTCCTAAAACTTCAAAATTAGATTCAATCATTTTTCTCAATATCCTGCCAATTTGAATTATGCAGTATCTCTGCATCATCACCGACAAAGACCTTTGCGGCTTCCTCATCACCGCAGAGCTGATACAGCATCCAGGCGGTCATATACCCGTCGGAACGAACAAGCATATTCTCATGTTCTGCGCCTGTGGCTCTTGCCCGAACCTTCTCAACATCATCAGAAATGCTGTTATAATTCGTGATAACTGCTTCAAGAGGACATACGCCTGCAAAATCCTTTGTAATATCAGGAACATCGGCATCATCGGTTTTTCCCGTTTCCGAAGTCATAAAATACGGTATCGTGACCTTGCTTACATCATAATCCCAGCCCATATTATGTGCAAGGAACGGATAAGCTGCACTGCCTGTGAATATCGTCTTATACAGCTTTCCATTATCGTAATTCGTAACTGCACACAGCGCTCCGGCACCGCCTTGTGAATATCCCATGATACCGATATTGTTTTTGTCGATCTTGCCGTACAATTCGCTGTCAGCACCGATATTCAGGATAAGATCAAGTGTCTGCGATGCAGTTTCACCTGTGCC
>JAFVBZ010000208.1 GCA_017479645.1 Ruminiclostridium sp.
GACCCGGAGCTGGTACTGCGGTGTTGTACCCATGTCCTGCACATGGAGCGGGGCAGGGTGTCGGCGTTCTATCCCATTGACAAAGAAGGCTCACAGCGCATAAAGAACTACTTTATGTCGGAGAGCGACGATACGACAAGCAAAAAGCGTGACCATAAGAGCCAGATAGGAAAGATACTGGAATACGCGGGAAAAGACAGGGCGAAGATGTATATATCTGCTGCGCTGATGATGATAGGAGCGGCGGCAAGCGTTGTTCCTTACGCGCTCGTTTCGGGGATTGTGAACAAAGTCGTTCACGGAGAACCGGTTACTCTCGAAGGCTCTGTATGGGTGATAGCGGGCGTGCTGATCGCGGAGATCGTTTACGCCGTTTTCTATATGCAGGGGCTTCGGGTATCGCACCACGCGGCTTTCGGGACGCTTGAAAATATACGGTGTATGTTGCAGGAAAAACTTGAAAGCCAGCCCCTCGGAACTGTTGCAAGACATTCAAAAGGCGAGATAAAGAAGCTGTTTTCGGACGATATAGAGTCTATCGAGATGCTTCTTGCGCACATGATACCGGAGGGTGCGGCAAACCTGTTTGTACCGGCGGCAGCGCTGATAATACTTATCGCCGCGGACTGGCAGTTAGCACTTCTCACGATACTTATGGTCTTCATCGGACTTGGTGTTTCGAGACAGATGTACTCGGTGGGAATGGACAGAATGGGAAGCTATTTCGCTTCCGCAAAACGAATGAACAATGCGATAGTCGAATATGTGAACGGCATGGAGGTAGTTCGTGTATTCAACCGTGACGGAGCCGCAAGCGAGAAGTACGAAAAGGCAGTTACCGATTACCGCGATTACGCACTTGACTGGTACAAGGTGAGCTGGCCGTGGATGGCGCTGTACGGGAGCGTGTTCTCGTCGGTAGTTATGTATTCACTGCCTTTCGGAGCGCTTCTTATACTTCTCGGTCAGCTTGAAATTTCAAACTATATACTTGCTCTCATACTTTCTTTCGGCATAGGTCCTCTGCTTCTGCACTGCATGAGTTTTATCGGCTCGATTCCGCAGGTGAGCTTCAAGATACAGTCGCTTGAAAAGGCACTCGATGACCTGCCGCTCAAAGCAGGGAACGCAGGATTTACCGGGACAGACAACACTGTGACATTTGAGAATGTCCGCTTTGCATACAAGGGTAATGAGGTCATAAAGGGCATCTCGTTCAGTGCGGACGAGGGGAAAGTCACTGCTCTTGTGGGACACAGCGGCAGCGGCAAAAGCACTCTCGCAAAGCTGCTCGTACATTATTACGATATCCAGTCCGGCGGTATAAGCATTGGCGGGCAGGATATCCGCGATATGTCGCAGGACGCGCTCAGCAGCCGTGTAGCGTATGTTTCGCAGGAAGTTTTCCTGTTCAACAAAACGATAATGGAGAATATCCGCACGGGCAGAAAAGGCGCTTCCGACGAGGAAGTCATCGAAGCGGCGAAGAAAGCGGAATGTGACGAGTTTATCCGTTCGCTCCCGCAGGGATATGATACTCCCGCTGGTGCTGCGGGAAATATGCTGTCCGGCGGTCAGAAGCAGAGAATAGCGTTTGCCCGTGCTATCTTAAAAGACGCACCGATCATAATTCTTGATGAAGCTACGGCATTCGTCGATGCGGAAAACGAGGCGAAAATGCGAAGAGCAATGGGCGAGATAACACGCGGAAAAACCGTGATAGTGATAGCACACAAGCTTCGCTCTGTAAAGAATGCCGACAAGATAATAGTTCTTGACGGGGGCGAAATATCTGCGGAGGGTACGCATGACGAGCTTACCGCATCAAGCGGAGAATACCGCAGATTATGGGCAATGTCAGAGGAAACACGCGAATGGACGCTGAAAAAGGAGGTGCAGGCTGTTTGATACGGACGGTACACAGAATACTTAAATTCATCGGAAAATATGCCCGAAGAATAAGGCTTGCATACATCTCCACATTCTTTCATTCTCTTCTAATGAACGTTACGATAGTAGCTGATATATACATGATCGACCTTTATCTGCGC
>JAFVBZ010000209.1 GCA_017479645.1 Ruminiclostridium sp.
GGGGAACGAAGAAAGTCACCTTGGCTTCGATGCCCTTGGATTCGCCCTTGATAATGGTGTAGCCCATACCGTGGCGGCACTCGTAGCTGTCAAGCTCGGTTTTCACGGGAGACCAGCCGGGGGTCCATACATGACCGTCGTCGTTGATATAGAAATAGCGTCCGCCCATATCAACGGGGACGTTGTTGTAGCGGTAGCGCGTGATACGGCGGAGTCTTGCGTCCTTATAGAAGCTGTAACCGCCTGCTGTATTGGAGATAAGGGAGAAGAACCCTTGAGTTCCGAGGTAGTTTATCCACGGATAGGGGGTCTTAGGAGAAGTGATGACGTATTCCTTGTTGGCGTCGTCAAAATAACCGAATTTCATTGGATTTTACCAGTCCTTTCTTATCTGAAGATGCCGCCTGCCTGACTGCGGGGCATTCTTCCACATGATATATCAATTATATATTATTTTGCCAAAAATATCAATATATGTAAACGTTTCCAAAAAATTTTACAATTATTACAACTATTATCGTGTTTTTTTGTGCAGTATAGACGATAGAAAAGAGCGCGGAATTATGCTATACTTATTGTGCGACATAACACATTTGAATATTTACAGGATATGCTATGCATATTTTTGTGCTAATAGACGTATCTTTACTACGGTAAAGGTGCAGGCTTTTTCGTGTACGTTTATTAGCATGAAAATGTGTTGTGTCGCAGCAATTCAGGCTTGTATTTTTACGGTGCGCGGCTTGAATTGCCGCGCATTTTTGGTTTGCGCAGATTTTTGGCGCACCGTGGAAAGGAAATATAATATGAAAAAAGTCAGAAAAATGCTGTCTCTCCTGCTTGCCGGAGTGATAGCTGTAACATCGCTGTTTTGCGGAGCAGTCACGGCGGGGGCAGAGTCGCACCCGAATTACTGGATAAACGGAGTGGACGGATTCTACGATAATTATTACACTGTATTTTTGGACGGCATCACTCAGGAAGAAATGAGCCTTGTGGTCAAAGGTATGCAGACGGCAAATAGTAAGCAGGTGACAAATATAAGAGGTGGAGTACATATCATATTCAAAGACCACGAGTTGGTCGCAGTTTTGTCTGTGAATGAAAATAATGAGATAACGGGAAGCGCCACTGCATTTAGCGGTGAAAACAAAACGGATATTGCTTTTTGGCATATTTATCTTACCGCGAATGACGGCTTGACACCGATTTCGACCACAGATGATATGCCCGACAACGGCACATACTGTATAGGCTTTTCCTTCGACATGAATGACAGCAAACAGAAACAGATGATAGAAAAGCTCCAAAAGTATGAAACAGCGGATATGGCGGGCTTTGGACTTGTTGTAGCCAATGAGGACGGAAGTGTGACATACGTAGGTACATACGGTGGAGAGTGGCATATTGGCAGTTTCTTTACCATAAACGTCCCTGCATATATGGACGCTGATTCCGAAACCACTTCAAAGGCTATCTCCTCGCTCTCCTTCTCCTCCATTTCCTCCAAAGCATACACCGGCAAGGCTATAAAGCCCTCTGTTACCGTTAAGGACGGCACCAAAACACTTGTAAAAGGAACCGACTACACCCTTTCCTACAAGAACAACAAGAACATAGGTACTGCAACAGTAACTATTACCGGAAAAGGAAGCTACACCGGCACAAAATCGCTCACATTCAAGATAATCCCCGCTAAAGCCACACTTACCGCAAAGAAGTCGAACGGCAAATATGCTCTTTCGTGGAAGAAAGTGACGGGGATAACCAAGTATCAGATTCAGTATTCCACCGACAGCGGCAAGACATATAAAACCGCGGGAACGGTTTCCTCCGGCAAGACAAGCGCTGCTTTAAAACTTGATACAAGCAAGTCTTATACATTCAGAATACGCTCATACAAGACGGTTGACGGCAAAAAGTATTACAGCAGTTGGTCAAAGACAGTTACCGTAAAATAACCTTATCTTCTATAAATCAACAAAAACGTAACTGTTCTGCCCCGGATTTTGTAGAAACTTACAAAATCCGGGGCAATATTTTTATTTTTACGCTATTGAAAAAAAACTGCAAGTATGATATACTAAAGGTTGCAAAAATAAATTCTTACCGCGTGAACGGAGGTTTATATGGAAAGCAGAAAAAAGATGATCTCAGCCAAGGGCAACAAGCAGATACAAATGGGTATTATACCCGGGCATTTTGCCACAAACCACTCCCACATAAATCATTATGTTGATCTCAACTCGATCAAGACGAGCTTCAGAATGGCGCGCGAGACCGCTAAGATGATCGCGGTGAAGTATAATATGGCACAGATAGATACTATCATCTGCCTTGAGGGGACCGAGACCCTCGGCGCTTACGTCGCACAGGAGCTTGCGGATTCGAGCATGGCTTCGGTAAATTCCGGCAAGGATATCGACATTCTCACCCCCGAGATCAACTCCAACGGTCAGATGATATTCCGTGACGACGCACAGAAGAAGATCTGGAACAAGCAGATTCTTCTCCTCATCTCGTCCGCTTCGACGGGCTGGTCTATCGAGAGATTCGCACGCTGCCTCGATTACTACAGCGGAAAGCTCGTCGGCGCCTGCGCACTTTTCAGCGCTATCGACGAGATAATCGGTATAAAGGTGGATTCTATCTTCACAGAGGAAGATATCCCGGATTACCACACCTACGCCGCTTCGGAATGCCCGATGTGCAAGTCCAAGCAGAAGATCGACGCACTTGTAAATGCGTTCGGTTATTCAAAGCTGTAAGTCTGCGCCTGCGCGCTTTGTCCTGCGCGGACGGCGGCAGCTTACGCAGCTGCACCGCGGCGGGGAACGCCCCGCGGCGAATTCCGTTACACGGAGATCACAGAAATTTCATAACAAACAAGACTGCCGGTCGTCAAACAATCGGCAGTCTTTTAATTCGGTCGGATTTACACAAAACCGGCGAAAGAGCATACCGGAAATATCCGAAAGCTCATGTAAGAGAACCGCACGGAAGCAACAAATCTGTACGGAATAATGTGATACGGGCGAAAAAATAACCCGCCTATGCAAGACCATAGGCGGATTCGGAGCGGCGCGTTCGCCGCCTGGTTGCGGTGCAGGGATTTGAACCCCGGAAATGCCTGAGTCAGAGTCAGGTGCCTTACCGCTTGGCTACACCGCAATATATATGAAAGACCTCTCCGGTCATTCAGCTTTTCAATTTTAACACATTGTCCTCGTTTTGTCAAGTGTTTTTTTACAATTTTCGTATTTTTTCCGAATTTTGATGTTTTTTTGATATTTTGGTTGTAAAATTGCGGGTTTTATGATAGAATATCCTTGTTACGATCAATACAAAAATACGGAGGCACTCAAATGACAAAATACGAAACATACGAAAGCCCGTTCTGTACACGTTATGCAAGTGAAGAGATGCAGTACGTCTTTTCCGCGCAGAAGAAGTTCTCTACTTTCCGCAGACTGTGGACTGCACTCGCAAGAGCAGAGATGAAGCTTGGTCTCGAAATTACCGAGGAACAGGTCGCGGAGCTTGAAGCCAATATAGACAACATAGATTTCGCGGCTGCGGAAGCCCGCGAAAAGGAAGTGCGCCACGACGTAATGGCTCACGTTTACGCTTACGGTCTTGTATGCCCGAAGGCAAAGGGCATTATCCACCTCGGCGCTACATCATGCTATGTAGGCGACAACACAGATGTTATCATCATGCGCGACGCTCTCGCTATCATTCACAGAAAGCTCGTCAACGTTATCGCAAATCTTGCTGATTTCGCAAACAAGTACAAGGATATGCCCTGTCTTGCATACACACATCTCCAGCCGGCGCAGCTCACCACTGTCGGCAAGCGTGCTACTCTCTGGACGCAGGAACTGCTCATGGATCTTGAAGAGATCGAGTACAGAATGAAGAATCTGAAACTGCTCGGTCAGAAAGGCACCACCGGTACACAGGCAAGCTTTGTTGAGCTGTTTGCCGGCTGCAGCGAAACGGAAAGGACAGAAAAGATCAAGAAGCTGGAGCAGATGATAGCCGAGGAAATGGGATTTGAGAAGTGTTTCGCAGTAAGCGGTCAGACTTATCCCCGCAAGCTCGATTACCAGGTAGTTTCCGCTCTCGCAGGTCTTGCGGAGAGCTGCTCGAAGTTCAGCTACGATATCCGTCTTCTCCAGAACTTCAAGGAGATCGAGGAGCCTTTTGAGAAGAACCAGATCGGCTCTTCCGCTATGGCATACAAGCGCAACCCCATGCGCTCCGAGCGTATCACAGCGCTTTCGCGCTACCTTATGATAGATTCACTCAACCCCGCATTCACAGCAGGAACACAGTGGTTTGAGCGCACCCTCGACGACAGCGCAAACAAGCGTATTGCCGTTGCGGAAGCATTCCTCGCTGCGGACGCTATACTCAACATAATGCTGAATGTTACAAGCGGACTCGTGGTTTATGACAAGGTCGTAAGACAGCGCGTGATGAAGGAGCTTCCGTTCATGGCGACGGAGAACATCATTATGCGGGCAGTAAAGAACGGCGGAGACCGCCAGGAACTGCACGAGCATATCAGACAGCACAGCATGGCAGCCGGACGCATAGTCAAGGAAGAGGGCGGTGAGAACGATCTTGTTGACCGAATTGCAGCCGATCCGATCTTCGGAATCACGAAAGAGGAGATACTCTCCACACTCCAGCCGGAGCATTTCACCGGACGCGCTCCCGAACAGGTCACCGAGTTCATAGAAGAGTGCGTGAAGCCTGTTCTTAACGCTAATAAGGACGTTCTCGGCGAAAAAGCCGAGCTTTCTGTGTGATCCCGCCTGCGCTCGAGACGGGTCGCGCACAGCGCTCGAGACTGGGGGCACCCCTTTTGTGAACAAAAGGGGCTTCCCCCAGACCCCCTCCTCAAAAAACTTTGATCGCTCCGCAGTTAATGGAGAGGGCTTTCAGAACAGAATAAAGGCTGCTGAAATCTGTGGGTTTTGGCAGTCTTTAATATTTCTCGAATGGAGTCTTTGCCAACCCCACTGCGTTTCAGTCGGCACTCGCCCATAGCTGCACGCTCTGAAATACTGCATCAGTTTAGGGTGTCCAGCACCCTTTTTTAAAGGGGGTTGGCGGGGTCACAGGGGCAGAGCCCCTTCTCAAAAACTCTCTTAAAAAGTCTCTCAAAAGTCTCTCGCGGAGGCTTCTTAGACAGGAAGACGGCGGCTTTGGGGGCTGCGGAATGTGCATTTTGACGATTTGTTGAAAGTTGTGTCCTCTAAATTTAATAAAATGCTTGACTTATTCGGCTTTTTGCACTATAATATTATAGTATTTCTATTTGCAAAAGAAACGGAGTGAAAACATCAATTGAAACAAGTTAAAAAACCGGTGTTTTTTATCGTTTTCATACTGATCGCGGTATTCACATACTTTGCAATAGCGGGATTCAGCACCTTCTACGGTGATGTGGAGACAGTCCATGTCAGAGGCGTGAAGGATATCCGCTGGGGTATTGATATCCGCGGAGGCGTTGACGTAACATTCACGCCCTCCGAAGACGCGGTCAATGTGACAAACGACGATCTTGAAGGCGCTCGCGCTATGATCGAGACCCGAATGGTCGCAAAGAACATCACAGACTACGAAATTTACGTTGACCTCAACAGCAAGAGAATAATCTGCCGCTTCCCGTGGCAGTCCGGCGACGACAGCTTCGATCCCGAACAGGCTGTAAAGGAGCTCGGTGAGACCGCACTCCTCACATTCCGCAAGGGCTACAGCGGACAGCTCACCGGCGATCAGACCTACGAGGACCTTGAACTCGTGCTCTCCGGCTCGGACGTTGCAAAAGCAACTCCCGCCTACGATCAGCAGGAGCATCAGTGGCTCGTTTCCCTCGAACTCAATGAGAGCGGCAAGGAAGCATTCAAGAATGCCACCGAGGAAGCATACGGTTCCGGCGGACGCATCTCCATCTGGATGGACGACGTCGAGATCTCCGCTCCTACAGTAAGCGCAGTCATCTATGACGGACGCGCTACCATTTCCGGAAGCTTCGAGACCGCGGACGATGCAAAGGCTCTCGCGGACAAGATAAACGGCGGTTCGCTCCCGTTCAAGCTCGTTACCGACAGCTTCAACACCATTTCCCCGACCCTCGGAACCGGCGCCCGTGACGCAATGGCAGTTGCCGGAGTTATCGCATTCGCCCTCATCGCGATCCTTGTTATCGCAATGTACAGGCTCCCCGGCGTTATGGCAGTCATCTCGCTTGCCGGTCAGGTAGCCGGAACATTCGCCGCTATCACAGGCTTCTTCGCCTTCAATGACAGCTTCACCCTCACAATACCCGGTATCGCAGGTATCATACTTGCGGTAGGTATGGGCGTTGACGCGAACGTTATCACAAACGAGCGTATCAAGGAAGAGCTCAGAGCCGGCAAGACCATTGACGGCGCACTCTATATCGGCTTCAAGCGTGCGTTCTCCGCTATCTTCGACGGAAACATCACAATGCTTATCATCGCGGTCATCTTAATGGGCGCGTTCGGTACTCCCGACAGCTGGGCTTCCATTATCCTCACTCCGATATTCACATGGTTCGGCGTATCGACAGCAGGCTCCATTTATGCCTTCGGTTATACCCTCGCAGTCGGAGTTGTTCTGAACTTCCTCTTCGGTATCCTCACCACAAGACTTATGACTATGTCGATATCGAGGTTCAAAGCTTTCAGAAATCCCGCGCTCTACGGCGGAAAGAAGAAGGAGGTACAGACAAATGGAAAATAATAAGTTTGACTTCCTTAAAAATAAGAAGATATTCTTTATTATCCCGATCGTTATAGCGGTGATCACTATTGCAACCGCGCTTATCATCGGCGTTCCGGTAGATATCGAGTTCAAGGGCGGTACAATGCTGACCTACTCCTACACCGGCACAATTGACGTTAATGCGGTAAAGGCAAAGGTCGAGTCCATGAATCTCGGTACCGTAGGCGTTACCACCGGTTCCGCGTTCGGCTCCGACCTTGAGACTGTACAGGTTTCCTTCGCTTCCGATGAAGGACTTACCGCCGATGTACAGGCAGGCGTTACCGAGGATCTCCAGAAGGAGTTTGCGGACAACAGCCTTACCCTTGTAAACAGCCAGGACGTTAAGCCCAGCGCAGGTTTCTCGTTCTTCCTCAAGTGCTTCGTCGCAGTTATGTTCTCGTTCCTCCTGCTCATCATCTATATCGCAGTAAGATTCAAGAACATCGGCGGCTGGTCGGCAGGTGCATTCGCTCTTGTAGCGCTTGCAAACGACGTTTTCATGGTATTTGCCACATTCGTGTTCATGAGACTGCCTATCGACGCAAACTTCATGGCAGTTATCCTTACGATACTCGGTTACTCTATCAACAACACTATCGTTCTTTATGACCGTGTCCGTGAGAACCGCAAGCTCTACGGCAAGAAGCTCACTATCGACGAGCTTGTGAACGGAAGCATAAATCAGTCGCTTTCACGTTCCATAAAGACAACCGTAACAACAGCTATCGCAGTTCTTTCGATGTGCGTTGTAGCGCTTATCTGCGGCGTTGAGTCGATCGTAAGCTTTGTATTCCCGATGTTCATCGGACTTATCGCGGGCTGCTATTCCTCGATCTTTATCGCCGGTCCTGCATGGACGGTTTGGAAGAACGCTCACCCCGACAAGAAAAAGACAGCTTAAAAAGAAGCTGCCCAAGAATTCCAGATTCCGCTGCTGCGTGCCGGATAGCTTATCCCGTGCGGCAGCGGATAAGTTTTTTCAGAACGTCACGAAAGGAACAGATAAGATGATCGCAGGCGTATCCACGGCTTCGCTTTACCCCTTGCAGACGGAAGACGCGCTCCGGACTCTCGGAGAACTCGGCGTGCGGAATGTGGAGATCTTCGTGAACGATATCTCCGAAACCGGAGGGGATATCCTCAAAGAGATACAGTCCGTCGTAAATTCCTACGGGCTCAATGTCGTTTCCGCGCACCCTTTCTCTTCGCCAATGGAGACACTGTTCCTCTTCTCGGACTATAAAAGGCGCGTTGATACTATTATAGATATGTATAAGCGGTATTTCGAGTTCATGCAGGCTGTCGGGGCGCGGATATTCGTGCTTCACGGCGCGGCAAAGGACGCGAGATGCACCGAGCCGATGTATGTCGAGAGATTTCTGAGACTGTGCGATATTGCGGCACCCTACGGAGCGGTGATAGCACAGGAGAACGTGCATTACTGCAAGAGCGGTAAGATAGAGTTTCTGAAGATGATGAAGAAGGAGTGCGGCGAGCGTGCAAGATTCGTTCTCGATATAAAGCAGGCGATACGCGCAGGCTATGACCCGCTGGATATCGCAGATGCGGTCGGGGATTCGGTGATACATCTGCACATAAGCGACAACCGTGAAGGCGCAGACTGCGTCCCTGTCGGAAAGGGAACCTACGATTTTGAGAAGCTGATACGGAGACTGCACTCACAGGGATTTGACGGAGCGGCGCTTCTGGAGCTGTACAGAGGCGGCTACGGAGATTACTCCGAGCTAAAGGAAAGCTCCGACATTCTCCGGAAAATGATAGAAAAAATACAGTAAAAACAGAAATTTGTGCAATTCTGAAAAAAATTCTTGCATTTTGTAAAATTTTATGTTAAAATAGTTATGTAGGTTTGGCTTGGATAACGGAAGGAGAGCTTTTATGAGATGTCCTGAATGCGGATACGATGACAGCAAGGTAATAGATTCCCGTCCAACTGACGGCAGGATTCGCAGAAGGCGCGAATGCCTTTCCTGCAAAGCCCGTTTCACCACATACGAAATAGTCGAGAATATCCCGCTCATGGTGGTCAAAAGAGATCATTCGATCGAGCCTTTTGACCCGGTAAAGCTTGCGGAGCGCATAAGACGCGCGACCATCAAGCGCCCTGTTTCCTACGAAACCATAGAGAATATGGTGGACGAGATCGAAGCCGAGCTAAAAAACAATCTCCAGAAGGAAGTTTCTTCCGAGCAGATAGGAGACATGGTTCTCGAAAAGCTCAAAAAGACCGATCATGTCGCATACATACGCTTTGCGTCAGTCTATAAGGACTTCAACGATGCGCAGAGCTTTATCAGCATAATTTCAGAACTTGAATAAAGGAGAAAAAAGATGAACGACTGCTTATTCTGCAAGATCGCTGCCGGCGAGATACCGAGCACAAAGGTTTACGAAGATGACAAGCTGCTTGCATTCAAGGATATAAATCCGCAGGCGCCCGTGCATATTCTCATTATCCCGAAAGCGCATTATGACAGCGTTAACGCGCTTGACGAGACTTCCGCTCCCGTTGTCGGAGATATCATGCTCACTGCGAAGCGTATTGCTGCCGAGCAGGGACTTGATAACGGCTACCGTATTATCACCAATATCGGCGAGGACGGCGGTCAGACCGTAAAGCACCTGCATTTTCATCTCATCGGCGGCGTAAAGCTCGGCGAGAAGATGTGCTGAACCTGAATCGAAGGGATCTGATCGCGCATCAGGTCCTTTTTATATGATAAAGAAAAAAGAATTGCAAAAAAGGCTTGACAAATCTCCGCTTGCGGTGTATAATAATACAAGTGATTTTTAATGCGCCACTAGCTCAGCTGGATAGAGTACTTGGCTACGAACCAAGGGGTCGGGGGTTCGAATCCCTCGTGGCGCGCCATAGGGAAACCGCTCAGGCAAAGGCTTGAGCGGTTTTCGGTTTTGATAATCTAATTAATTATTTGACCCCATTTTGGCAATTTGTTCACAATTTGTTCACACCCGATCCCGCAAACCCTTTATTTATCGCGTTTTGAGGCAATTTATCGTAATAAAGTGCATTTTATAATATCTTTTTTGAAAGATGGCGGTTGTATAAAATTCAAATTAGCTAACAGTTTTATACATTTTGTATAGCACCGAAGAGATTGTATATACATAACAAACAGCACGACAGATCAGTTACCTGTCGTGCTGTTCTGATATTATGCTATATCGTTCTTAAAAGGGATCTTTTTCGCCCTCTTTGTTGCTTTATACGGTGACAGAACTACATTTATCGCTTCTGCCGCTGCTGCATTTGCGGACTGTATAGCATGAATGTAAATATTACTCGTTGTTGAAGCGGAAGCATGTCCTAATCTTGCCGATACGGTGTTGAGCGATACGCCGCAAGCGATAAGGAGATATATCTTGCCGAAAAAGGCGTATTCTGACACAGAAGTATCCTGATTCAAAGCTGTTGGATATGCTTGGGATATGGACGACCAACATTTAGTACGGCAAACAAGTTCAGGCAGGCTATGGTATGACAACTCTATTTTAACAGATTTCGATCTTTTTTTCTATTGTTTTTGGTATTTGATCTCACATCTGTTGTAATACTACAACAAAATAGCAGAAAAAGCTGCCTGATTATTGACATTTTCCACAAATTATTGTGATTAACAATAAAACTCACCAACAGTATTTTTACGGAACCTTTCGGCTTCGTCACGATTCAGAAATGCGGCAAAGCCGAACAACAATTCTTTATTCTTATAGCAAACGACATTTATTTTTGCACTTTCCCCCGCCGAAAAAAAGGGGGAAAAGTGCAAAAGAAAAATACGTCAAAGCGCAGTAATTTATGACGCTGCTATAATTCTTGATTTTTACCGTGGTGAGTTATCCGGAGAATCATAATAATTAGTTGTTATGACAGTGTATTCTGACTAAATATGATCTGTCATAATGATAAATCGAAAACAAATTAAAGGAAGGTAGGTAAAACCCATGAGAAAGAAACTGATGTCAATGATCGCTTGTCTTGCGGCTGTAACAATGCTTGCGGGCTGTGGAAACAACAATTCCGCAGCGACTGACAGCGTCAGCGCCGGCTCCGGCAGTTCGGAAAAGAATCTGAAGATCGCTATAGTAAGCTCGCCCTCCGGTGTTGACGACGGCTCCTTCCACCAGGAAAGCTACAGCGGTATTCTCAGCTTTATCGCTGAGCACTCCGGTTCGACAGTAACTCCCGTACAGGAGACCACAGGCGATACGGCAGCGTGCATACAGGCTGTATCTGATATCGTGGCTGATTATGACGCTATCGTGCTTGATGGTTTCCAGTTTGCAGGTATATCAGAGGTCGCCGCAGATAACCCCGATCAAAAGTTCATACTTGTTGATACATTCCCCTCCGATGCCGGCGGCAATGAGATAACGCTTGACAACGTTTACGCAATGCAGTTCAAGGAACAGGAAGGCGGTTTTCTTGCAGGTGTAGCTGCCGCGCTTTCCACACAAACCAATAAAGTTGCAGTGGTAAACGGTATCGCCTATCCTACCAATGTCAACTATCAGTACGGATTTATGTCCGGCGTGAACTATTCAAACAAGCACTTCGGCACAACCGCGGAGATCGTTGAGCTCGCTTCCTACGCGGGAACCGATGTTACCGGCGCGAATGTCGGTGGCAACTATGTCGGCTCCTTCGCAGATCCCGCAAACGGTAAAGTTGTCGGTGAAGCGCTCATAAAGGAGGGCTGTGATGTCATATTCGTTGCAGCGGGTGCTTCCGGAAACGGTGTTTTCACTGCTGTCAAGGAGAGCGCGGCAAAGGACTTCGTCATAGGCTGCGACACCGACCAGTATGATGACGGCACAAACGGGGACGAGAATGTTATCCTCACTTCCACGCTGAAGGTAATGGGCAAAAACAACAACAGAGTTCTCAAAACTATCTATGACGGCACATTCAAGGGCGGAAACTACACCCTCGGCGCCGACACTGACTCCGTAAGTTATGTAAGCGCTGATGGAAGAAATCAGCTCACAGCTGAAACGATCGAGAAGATAAACAAGGCTTATGATCTGATAAAGAAAGGTACTATCGTTCCGGCAGCTAACTTCAACGGACTTACTCCCGATAACTTCACAGGTCTGGATGCGGAATAAAACAGGATTGATACTCACAGGCGGCTGGCTTTCCAAAGCCGCCGCCCTATGTTATTATGAGAGGGTATAATATGGATAACTCCGGATATATGATCGAAATGAGGCATATCACCAAGCGTTTCCCCGGTCTTATTGCCAACGACGATATTTCGCTGGGGATAAAGAAGGGGGAGATATTCGCGCTTCTCGGCGAGAACGGCGCGGGAAAATCCACTCTTATGAGTGTGCTGTTCGGAATGTATGAGCCCGACAAGGGCGAGATATACATACGCGGCGAAAAGGTGAAGATTACTTCGCCCCGTCATGCTACACAGCTCGGCATCGGTATGGTACATCAGCATTTTTGTCTCGTGTCAAACTACACTGTGGCGGAGAATATCATTCTCGGCTCGGAACCGAAGAAAAGGCTGCTTGGCATAATACCGAAGGTGGATATAAAGAAAGCAAATGCCGATATCGCGGCGCTTTCCGAGAAATACGGTCTGAAGGTAGATCCGACATCGGTCATAAGTGACCTGAATGTATCAACACAGCAGAGAGTTGAGATACTCAAAATGCTGTACCGCGACGCGGAGATCCTCATATTCGACGAACCGACGGCAGTTCTCACTCCGCAGGAGATAGAGTATCTGCTTGATATTATCCGAGGACTTCGTGACGTCGGCAAAACTGTCATCATCATCACCCACAAGCTGGAGGAAATAAAGTTGGTAGCCGACAGATGTGCTGTCCTCAATCGCGGGAAGCTCGTAGATATCCTTGATGTTGCTTCCACCTCCACAAGCGAAATGGCACGTCTTATGGTCGGTCATGAGGTGTCATTCTCATCGGACAAGACAGAAGCAAATCCCGGAGAGACTGTCCTGAAGGTAGAAAACCTCACCGTCAAGGGTGAAATGGGTCACGACGCAGTGAAGAACGTGTCCTTCGAGATACACAGCGGTGAGATATTCGCGCTTGCGGGGGTTTCCGGAAACGGTCAGAATGAGCTTGCGGACACAATAGCAGGACTTCGTGACTGTATTGCGGGAAAGATAATCCTGAACGGCACGGATATCACGAATATGCCCATAAGAAAGCGGATAGAGGCGGGAGTTGCTTATATTCCGGAAGACCGCCACAATGTCGGACTTGTACTTAATTTCCCGTTAAGGGATAACCTTGCTCTTAAACGATATTATAAAGCGGATTTTTCCAAACATATTGTTATGGATAAGAAGGCACTCTCCGACAACGGAAACCGCCTTATAACGGAGTATGATATACGCAGCAGTCACGGTAATTCCACTATTACCGCTGCAATGTCGGGCGGCAATCAGCAAAAGGCGATAATTGCCCGCGAATTAGACCTGAAAACACCTCTGATAATCTTCATGCAGCCCACCCGAGGACTTGATATCGGCGCTATTTCAAATATACACAAGCAGATAATAGCGGAGCGTGACAGGGGCGCGGCAGTGCTGCTGATATCTCTGGAGCTTGATGAGATAATGGACTGCGCTGACACGATAGGAGTTATATTTGACGGGCAGATTAACCGTATAGCAAAGGCTTCCGAGCTTACGGTAAATGAGGTCGGACGCTTTATGATGGGAGTAACGGATGGGGGTGAGAGTGCATGAAAAAGGTGATCGTAAAGCTGATCGGCGGCGGAAAGCTGCAAATGGTCAGAATATCTCTGCTTGCGATAACAGCAGGCCTGATATTCGGGGCAATTGTACTTCTGCTTATCGGAAAAAACCCTCTTGCCGCGTACGGAAATCTTTTGCAGGGCTCGGGACTTCTTCCCAAACATTCCTACGCAGGGCGTCAGAATATGTTCACCGACTTTATGAGCTTCCTCGACGCTCTGACACCGATGATATTCGCGTCACTGGCTGTATCGGTGGCAATGAAGGCAGGACTGTTCAATATCGGCGTATCGGGAATGATGCTTGCTGCCGGATTTTCCGCTGCGATAACCGTAGGCTATTCCGATCTCCCGGCAGTTATAGCAAAACCGCTTGCGATCATAATCGGAATGCTTGCGGGTGCCCTTATCGGCGCGTTGACAGGCTGGCTGAAATACAGGTTCAACATCAACGAAGTGGTCTCGTCTATAATGCTCAATTATATACTGATGTATGTTATCACATTCTTTATAAATACATACTATGTCAACGCTGTGTCTCGTCAGAGCAATCCCATAAACGATGAGGCAAGACTGACCCTTACGAATGTGCAGGCTTTCGACCTGAAATTCAATATACCTCTGGCTTTTCCGCTGGCGATAATTTCGGCGGTATTAATATGGTTCATAATGAACCGCACGACTATAGGTTTCGAGATAAAGGCGGTCGGTCTCAGCAGGAACGCTGCCCGCTATGTCGGTATAGGCATATCAAAGAATATAGTACTTTCCATGACTATCTCCGGTGCGCTTGCGGGGCTTGCGGGAATTACATATTTCTGCGGTTTCTACGCATCCATACAGCCGGGAGTTGTACCGGGTATGGGCTTTAACGCCATAGCTGTGGCTCTTCTCGGCAGCTGCGACCCTATAGGCTGTATATTCTCCTCGTTCCTCATTACGATCATATCAAAAGGGGCGATATATATGAGCAGTCAGCAGGGAGTTGAAATAGAGATCGCCGATCTTGTTATGGCGATAATTCTTATCTTTGCCGCCTGTGCCGAGTTTCTGAAGATGTATTCCGAGAGACTCAGCACAGAGCTCGATGACGCAAAGAAGAAGGAGGTTCGTTCATCATGATAGAAACCATCATCATCGACGGTCTCGCGTTCACTCTTCCCATGTTCATTATGGCGATAGGAGGGATTTTCAGCGAGAAGAGCGGTATCACGAACCTCGCCCTTGAGGGTATGCAGGGATTCGGAGCTTTTTTCGGCGCTCTTGCGGCTGTTCTGCTTATGCAGAATATGGACGCTGCCTCGCAGATACCGTACTATGTGTCGTTTGCTGCGGCGATGATAGGCGGTATACTGTTCTCTTTCGTCCATATCGCACTCTGCATAAAGTTCAAGGCAAATCAGGTAATAAGCGGCGTTGTTGTCAATATTCTTGCTGCCGCGCTGACCAGCTTTCTTACGAAGCGGCTCAACGAGAGTCTCTTCTCTCAGCCCTCGAACAAGTTCGTACTCGGAACAAGCGCTCGTTTTTCGGTACCTGTTTTATTCGATATTCCCGTTGTAGGCGCAATTTTTACGAACATTTATCCGTTTGAGATAATGATAATCATAATCGCGGTGATAATGTGGTATGTGATGTACCGCACACCCTTCGGAATGCATCTGCGTGCCTGCGGTGACAATCCCCATGCGGCGGACGCTGCCGGTATCAATGTCAACCGTGTAAGAACTATAGCGATCATGATCTCCGGAGGACTATCCGCGATAGCCGGTATGAGTTTTGCGTATTCTATTTCGGCAAACTTCTCTCCCGATATCTACCTCGGCTATGGCTATCTGTCGATAGCTGCGTTTATTTTCGGAAACTGGTCTATACTGCCTACACTGGGAGCCTGCCTGATCTTCGGGTTCGCACGAAGCGGCGGACAGGCGCTCATACAGCAGCTCGGTATGCCCTCTGCGTTCAACGATCTCGTGCGCATATTGCCGTATGTGCTGACACTATTCCTGCTTATTTTCTTCAGCAGGCATAATAACGCCCCGCGTGCGCTCGGAGAAATATACGATAAGGGAAAAAGATAAACCGCCTGTTGCTTGTTTTTGAAAGCGTCTTTCTGTAAGCGCAATCCCGCATTGTTGCGTCTACAATTCAGCACAATCCGGCTATATTCGGCTTCCATTGTGCGTATGGAGCAAACAAAAATCCCCCGCCCGGAAAAGTGAAATGCTCCCCTTTTGTTAGACAATGTGGTATAATAGAGATATAAGAAGGCTCTCGTCAAGTGAATATTCTAAATCTCCTTACTTTATTCCGCTCATTGTCATCGAAGGAAAAAGCTTTGACTCAGGCATATATGCAAGGTTTGAAAGATAATAAATGAGATAACTCCGCTGACCAGTTTTGATCAGCGGGGTTATTGCGTGAAATATGTATCCAAACGCACGCGTGCGTTTGAGAATTCACATCGTGCGTTAAATGATGTGTTAAACCGTGCGTTATGATGTGCTTGAGTTAAAGTGAATGCCTATATTAAGCCATTTGTGGCTAACACATCAAATAACAAAAGCGTGCATTATATGATGTGTTAAGAAGAAAAATGTGAAATACGGCAGGATTTGATTTGGAATTTCGTGAAATCCAGCCTTGATATTTTAGGAATTTTGTGATATAATAATCTCGGGTGATGATATATGGCACTTCTGAAACGCAAAATAGACACATTTCTTGCCGAATGGAAAGCCGATCCCGACAGAAAGCCGCTTATAGTCAAAGGCGCTCGTCAGATCGGCAAGACCGAATCCATACGGCAGTTCGCACGGAACAATTATGCAAATGTTATCGAGATCAATTTTGTTGAGCAAAAGACCTTCAAAGACATCTTCGATAACGGGTATGAACCGGACACGATCATCCGCAATATCACGCTGAAAAAGCCGAATCTCGAATTTACTGAGGGCGAAACACTCATATTCTTTGATGAGCTACAGGCTTGTCCCGATTGCGCCACAAGCCTTAAGTTCTTTAAACAGGACGGGCGGTATGATGTTATATGTTCCGGCTCGCTCATGGGTATCAGCTACAAGGAGATAGAGTCAAACAGCGTCGGCTTCAAAGACGACTACGAGATGCACTCAATGGATTTTGAGGAATTCCTATGGGCGCTCGGATATACCGATGAGCAGATAAACGGGTTGTACCGACACATGCTTGATGTTACACCGCTGTCTAACACTGAGATGAACGTCATGCTCGAACATTTTTGTGAGTATATGGTCATCGGCGGTATGCCTGCTGTCGTTAATTCCTTTGTCGTGAACAAGAATTACAGCGGAATCCTGAAAATGCAGAAGCAGCTGATTCTGGACTATGAGGAAGATATAACGAAGTACGCCGAAAGCCTTGATAAAGCAAAGATACTCAACGTTTACCGGAAAATACCGGTATTCCTCGGCAGCGACAACAAAAAATTCCGCATATCAAAGGTCGCGCACAACGCAAGGAACCGTGATTATGTCGGTGTCGTTGACTGGCTCGCGAATGCGGGAATGGTAAATGTCTGCTACTGCATGGACTCGCCTGAGCTTCCCCTCGGCGGCAACTTTGATCCCGACAACTTCAAACTGTACTTCCGGGATACCGGACTGCTCATAGGCTCGCTCGACGACGAAGTGCAGGACGATCTGCGCGCAAACAAGAACTTCAACACCTACAAAGGCGCGATCTACGAGAATATTGTCGCGGATATGCTGTATAAACAGGGCTACGCACTGTACTTCTTCCGGAACGAAAAAAGCACGATAGAAATGGATTTCTTCGTGCGTGACAAGGATTCACTTATTCCGGTTGAGGTCAAGGCTAATGACAGCAGCACTCCCTCGCTCAATAAGCTGATTGATAAGCCTGAGTTCGGCGATGTTAAGTACGGAATAAAGTTGGGTCGCAGGAATATCGGTTGGAACGGGAAGTTCTACACATTCCCGTATTTTCTGACATTTATGCTGAAACGGTGGCTGAAGGAGAAATGATTCTGTAGACAGAAATAAAATCAGCGATATGCTTAAATTATCAAATACTCAATGCAAATATGTCATTGATACAAAAGGAAACGTTTATTGTAAAACAATCGCGTAA
>JAFVBZ010000210.1 GCA_017479645.1 Ruminiclostridium sp.
ATGAACACGCGGATCTGCGAATCGGGCGCAGGCGATACCGTGAGCGGTATGCTCCGGGCGTAATCGTCCGTGTGCAGTGTAATGACGTTGTACGGGTTATCCTGCATCCTCGGCAGCCAGTAGATGATGAACTCGTTGGCTTCACGGGCGGTCAGACCTATGTACATCAGCTTCTCACGCAGGAATTTTGCGGTATCGGTTCCGGCAACGCAGAAGCCTTGGCTCATATCGAAGTCCGCTGCTCCCTTGCCCTCCCAGTACAGGCAGTAATACTCGTCGCCGTTCGCGTCGTAAAGCGTTCCGTCGGGCATAGCCGTCACGTTCCAACCGTCGCCGTATTCGGGATATGTGCAGGTGAATTCGCCGCCGAGCGGAAAGTTTACCTGTACGGAAATGTCCGTTTCTTCCTTGGGATAGAGATAGATGACGGGTTTTGCGTAAGCTCCGAGGAACCAGTAGTTATGCTCAACGCCATTGGAACGTCCATTGTAGAAGTCATCTACCATATACGCTATCTTATGTGCGAACTCACGGTCTGTGATCTCGTAGCGCTCACTTTGGGTACCGTTCCATATATGACTTGACAGATCTGATATCCAGTCGCTCAACAGCGGATAGCTTGTTTTGATGCTCTCACAGTAATCTGCTCTTGCAAACCCGAACAGCTCCCACATACCGAAATAACCCGCAACGCCGTTCCACACCGGTGTCTCAAAATTGAGCTCACCGGTCTCGCTGTATGGTTCCTCGTTCATAACAATTTCTGGCACTATTCTTTCACCCATATAGAAGTAGTCGAGTGGCGCCGGCTCTCCATTCAGGATTACCGGGTCGCTGCCAGCCTCCTCAGCAGTGAACAGCGGATATTCGTTCAGTGTGTCACCGTCGAGCGTATAGAGATAGTCATAGCTGTCATATAGTTCCTCTGTCTGTTTCGACATAAACCAAGCGGGCGTACCGTCTTTCAGTTCGCTGAGTCCGAGATAAGCGGCGTTTCCTTCTCCCGTATACAGAATGGGATAAAGCGTGTCTATGAATTTCACCTCGCCGTCTTCTACACGGTAAATATCCGAACTCAATCGTCCGGTATTTTTATCATCATTGATAATACTCTTAGTTACAATGATCTCTGGCTTAACATCAAAGTCAAGGTCAAGGAGGAGAATTCCTCTGGTTTCGTTGGTGTAAATTTCGTTTTTGGCATTCATTACCGCATCATAGACCTCTTTCATCTGCGGATCCTTATTTTTTCCGCTGATAATGTCGGTGTCATGTGTGACATCAAGCTCTGAAATATCCGAGAAAGTCTTTATGATCTCAATATCCGAAACGGTACAAGTATTCGCGTAACCGTCTTTTTTGCTATAAACAACATGGGTGTCCTGCATAGTCACCTTTGCGTATGCGTAATCGGCGGTGTTGAGAGGCATTCCCTCTGTCATCACACCGGTAAAAAACAGCGAATCCGAGGTCACACGCACCCTGCCGATATCAAAGAAAACATCTCCGAGAGTAAACATAGGAAGACCATACATATATTCGGGGTCAATGAGCAACGACAGCCCATCCTCGTAACTGCACACAAAGGCGTTTACCGTCACAGGTGCGTCTATCGTGTAGCCGAGAGTTATGTCTGGGCAGCTTCTTTCGTATTTTCTGCCAGTGTAGAAACTTTCATCTTTTGGGGCTTTGTACGGTATCACTGTTACGACGGGATCGTCGTACTTTATTTCATAAGCGGAGCCGAAACTTTCCGACGGGGTATACATAGAAATATCAAGACGTTTAGAAATATCATTATCGACTGTATCAGAAAAGGCGTTGACCGATGGGCGCACTTTGATCTTCGCGGCATCGGCGTTTATCGTCAGAAACGTCACGTTGTCATTATTCGACTCCTGCGATGTATCATCGCTCAACGTGTAATCAAGCACCGTAACGGTATTACCGTTTCCGTCCTGAGATCCGTACATTATGCTCTCACTTGTCGTTGCATCGGTTGTGAGCCTGCTTGAGTATCCGTAATATTCGGTCGCCGTAAATTCATCCTTGTGATACGCAGGGGATATGCTCACAGGTTCGGGCTCTGGCTCCGCCGCAGTTGTGATTGCTGTAGTCGTACTTCCGGCAGTTGTAGTCGCTGCCGTTGTTGTAACTTCCGCAGTCGTCGTTTCCGCCGCGCTCATTGACATCTCGCTCTCCGACACCGCCGGTGCGGTGGTTCCCGTTCCGCACCCCGAAAGGAGCAAAGCCGCCGAGACTGCAAAAGATATAAGCTTTAATGTTTTTCTCATTTCAGACCTCCGATATGTAAAAAATTTCCTCTACTATATAAAACGAATAAAAAGGCAAACAGTTACGCTGTTTTCGGAAATTTATCCATTTTTGTATAGTTGCACAATCGGCTTTGTGAACAATAACCAATCCCGACTGCAAGATCACACTGATCTGTTTTATTGAGGATCCTCAAACTGCCATACAACGCTGTCTTTTTCAAAACTCATCATCTTCCATGATCGTCACTTCATCGCTTGGACCCGGCTCCTCGATTCCATCGTCAACAATGACCTCAACACTATCCTGCTCCGGGAGAGAGTATGCCGAACGTGTGATATTGCAAACAGTCCCGCCGTCCGAGATTTCCGTCTCAAACGACAGAATGAAGTAATGCTCTGTTGGTTCCGGAAATGTATAGTTTCGCTCAGCGAACGAATCAAACTCTGTTTTTTCATAATATCTCACCGCAAGTCTCAGGTCATGACTTCCGTCGCCGCCAATATAGTAAATTTTCATGAGCGGCATAGACTTTGTGCCTGCAATCTCCCACACAACACCGTTCTCGTCGGTGAAACTGCCTGAACCATTGAAACCGCTGGTTTTCTCAAATCCTGTTTCAAGGCAGAATTGACTGAATATAGCACTCTGAGCACTGTTGCCAATAAGCTTGTACAGACCCCAAACGCCTATCTCGCCGCCGGGTATCAGTTCCCGGTCATTCTCATATCGGTCAGCAAGAATGTACTTGTCATGAACGCTGTTTATGATGAAAACGTCTTTTTCATCGGAACCGCCGCCGTATGATGCCAAATTCCACCAACCCTTGTACAGCACGTCGGGCGCGTCTTTCTTGATGATGTAACATTCACCGACGCCGCTGTTGATATACGGCATGACATACAGTTCGTCGGTCTCGGCGATACCGCGCGGGAATATCCAGTTCTCGAACGTGAACATATCGTCGCGGTATGTGAGCATTATTCCGTTGTCGTCGGAGCTGCCGCCGTCTTTCTCCCACTTCCCGTAGAATGATCTCTCAAACAGTTCTGTATCAAATCCGCTGCCTATCTCCGCAAGACTGAAAGTATATGTTTCTCTGTAGGCGTAGTTTATGAGCTTTTGCTTGAAAGCAGCCCATGCGTTCGTGTACATAGCTGCAGCTTCACCCGTGAATGTCTCCTCATACAACGGGAGCATCTTCCTCACATCTTCGGGAGTTATCCCTGCCGTCTCGTAGTCGTCGATAGTGTGGTAATAGAGCCACTGAGGGCTGAACACATTCTCACTTACAACTATCGCGAGGTCGCTCGCGAAATACGCCGCAATGCGTTCTCTGTCACCGCTGAGCAGCACCTCGATATCTGTTTCAGTGTAAAGGAACGATGTGTCAGAGCTTCTGACATAATCATTTCTCTTATTTATCACTTTTTTTACCACATCGTCGGTGAGCTCCATATACGCAATGTAATCGTATAAATTCTTGCTGTTATCGAGCGAGTACGGTGTTTCGATCTCTTCGTTTCGCTTTCTGCGTTCAATGTATTTTTCATCGTCAATTTCGCTCAGAAAGTCCGTATTATAAAACTTTGGCTGCCACATTGAGAAAAATGTAGCGTTTCTCAACGAGTCTGTAGCTTCTGTCTGAAATTCCACCGGCTTGCAAGGCACCGGCATACTGTCGGTCTTTACCGAAAGACGGTCGGCGATCTCCGCGCTCTCGGCGTATCCAGTCAGCTTCCCCTTGAACAGCTCCCACGACTCGTCCGCCATATCGTTACCGTCATTGTTGCCGATGAACGTATCCTCATAAAGCGATATCTTCGCCGCTATCATCTGCGGCGTAATGCCTATCGTCGCATAATCTTCGGCAGTGTGGTAGTAGAGCCACTCCGGCGAGATAACGTAATTGCTGTCGGTCAGCCATATCGAATAGTCGGAAATGAACAGGGCGATGATCTCCGCGTCATTACCGCTTTTCAGCGCATTAATCTCCTCCTCGGAGAATATCTCATTCCGGCAGTTCATTATCGCGCCTTCATTTCCGCTTTCTTCCGCTTTTTCGAGACTTTCCTGCCACATTGCATTGCGCTTTTCAAAGTATTCGTCAATTTCCTCGGAGGTTATCCCGAACTGCTTGATAACGCCCGCGACATTATTATTGTCGTTGAGCCTGTACGGTGTGCGAATGCTCATGCACATTCTGTTCCACTCATCGTAATTCTCGCGCCCGCGGCAGTCTATCGCTGCACCAATAGCTTTCGTTTTCCACTGTGATTCAAATGACGTATGATCGTAGTCCTGCTCTATCGGGAACGGACGCGGCATAGTCGTGTCGGTTATCTGTCCGAAGGGGTCGGCGTTATCCGCGTATTTTTGCAGTTTCGCACTGAATGCCGCCCACGCTTCATCTGTAAGTCCGAGACTTTCATACATATCAAGCTTGTGTAAAACTTCCTCCGGAGTTATACCGACTTCGCTGTAATCCTCTATTGTGTGATAATAGAGCCATTCGGGATTGAAAACCTTATCACCGATGATGATAGAGTATTCTGTTGCAAATGCTTCAGCAATACGAGATCTGTCACCCGATTTAAGCACATCTATCTCATACGGGTTGTAAACCATATCCTGTGCATTATTCAGAGTCAGAGTCTGATAGTATTCGTTGTTTTCTTCTATAGCCCGGCACACATCATCAACGGACAAGTCAAGCCTTGTCATCCATGAATAAAGATTTAGATTATCATCAAGAGTATATGGTGTTTCTGCACGATTTAGTGTATAATAATTGATAAGATCAATTTGTTTTTCCATATCCGGCAAGTCTATCAAGTTACCGCTGACTTCTGAAAACCTGTTTATCCATGTATAGTAGAAGTCCTTGTAATACTCATGGTCGTTATATGGGTACGGCTCCGGCATTGACGTGTCGGTTATCTGCTCGAAGCGGTCTATGGTATCGGTTTCTGTTATATCCGGTGTTACAGTGCCATTTGTAACAGATGTCACCACCCCCGGTCTATCATTACCGCTCACCGCTATCTTATCCCAGTTCTGCACCAGAAGAACAACTGCACCGACTATCAGCGCGACAACTGCCGCCATACCGAGCGCACGAGTTATCCAATATATCCGCAGGTCTTTCTTGCTGATCTCTGTACCGGTTTCCACAAGTGTTATCGGAGCTGCGGCAACAGCACTATCCGAAACTGCGTACTTTCCGGTACGAGGCATAGCTTCTTCTATAAAACTGTCGTCAAGTCCGCCGAGTATATCCATTACGAGCTCTTCTCGTCTCATATCTCTATGCCCTCCTTTTCAAGATAACTGCGCAGCTTCTCCCGTATTCGCCGCAGTGTCACTGTGACATTTCCTTCAGTTGTGTGCAGCTCCTTTGCTATATCGCCGTATTTGCTGCAATAGAAATAGCGGCGGACGAACATGATACGCTTGTCCCTCGGGAGCGTTTGCAGAAAGCTCTCGACAGCTTTCAGTACCGCGTTTCCGTCAGCTATACTTTCCACATTCTCGGAAACCGGCAGGAACTCCGATATCTCATCGAAGCTTACCGTGTTGTAACCGTTCCTGTTTTTGACCGCATTACGTTTCTTGTAAATATCTATCGCAAGATTACGGACAATGCGCATAACAAAAGACCCGAGCTTTGCCGGTCTTTGCGGCGGGATAACATTCCACACCTTCATATATGTATCGTTGACACATTCCTCGGTATCTTCGTGATTACCGAGAATGTTGTACGCCGTGTTCCGGCAGCAGTCGCCGTATTTCCTGTCCGTCTCGGTTATTGCGTCCTCCGAGCGTGCAAAATACAGTTCGATTATCTTTTCGTCGTTCATTTCCGTCCCCCTGTCACAAATACTATCCATATTTAAAGACGAAAAAACATACCAAAATCTAACACATTTTTCTAAATAATTATATATCTTTTTCAGAATAATTGCAACGGCATTCTCTTTGTGCATACTGTACATATCTACTTGCCAAAATTGTGCGGTTATACAAAATATTCATAAAATAGAATTTTGATGTCACATTTCGTCCTGTTATACGTTATTATATATGTAAGGCATTATAACGCTGTATAACAAGTTAAGAAAGGATAACAGCAATGAAAAAGAAGTTAAAACTGATCGCAGCCGCTCTTGCGGCAATTACCGCGCTGTCCTGCACAAGCGCAACAGCTTACGCGGACAAGCTCAAGGTCGTTGACGGAGTTACATACCGCTATTCCGACAGCGGCGAGGCAAAGGGCAAATACACCGGCTGGGCGAAAACGAGCAAGGGGCGGTATTATTACAAAGACGGAGTCAATGTCAGAAACACCTGGATAAAGAACAAGAAAGGCGAGTACCGCTATCTTGGCAGCGACGGGCGCATGGTCACTGGCTGGTATGACGTGAAGCAAGGAAAGGAAGGGCGTTTCAGCTGGTTCAACGAGAACGGAGTTTGGGACGGACAGACCTACTACAGCCGTTACGACGAGTATGAAGGCTTCGGGAATACTGTCACGATCAAGGTGGCGCGAAATGAGATCATCAGCGAAT
>JAFVBZ010000211.1 GCA_017479645.1 Ruminiclostridium sp.
AAGCGTCTTTTTAAGGCTTTCCGAAGTCCGCTTTGCGGATTTCGGAACAACAACTGCCAAAAGGCAGTTGTTGAGGACACATTACTTACCGTAAACAGCATAGTTTCCTTCATGCGATTTGCTTGTATAAGTACACTCATCCGCGCGTTTATACAGCTCTTCAAACGTATCATCACGATCCGGTTCCGAGAATACTGCGCCCACACTGACAGATATGAGTTTGCCTCCGAGTTCGGGGATATGCACAGCGCAAAGATTCTCAAACAGCCTGTTTATCACTTCGCGTCCTGTCTTTTCGTCGCAGACATCCTGCGCAAATGCCGCGAACTCATCTCCGCCGAGACGCATTACTATGTCGCTGCTTCTGAATGTGCGCTTCATGCAGTATGCTATGGCAATAAGCACCTTATCGCCTGCCGAATGACCGAAGCTGTCATTGATATCCTTGAACTTGTCGGCGTCAAGCAGCATGAACATACCGCCTCTGCCCAGACTCAGCAGTTCCCTGATCTTATGTTCTCCGCTCACACGGTTGCTGACGCCGGTAAGACCGTCCGTCTCCGACATATACTGCAGTCTGTCACGGTTTCTCTTCTCGTCGTCTATCTGCTCGGTCATGAACAGAACGTGAGACAGCCTTCCGTCTGCTGTACGTTCGGAAGCTATGAATCTTCCGCGGCACCATTTGTTGTCATGGTTCAGGAACTCCGTTGTTATGGTCTTTGTATTTTCAAGCCGCGTATCAAGCGTATCGAGATCTGTGAATTCCCGTACAACGTTTCTTGTCGCTTCATCGGTGAGCGCTTCCAGAGCATTGTAGAAAGTCTCACGCATATTGGTTCTGCCTTTTCCGATGAAGTCGGATACTCTCTTGTCATTAACGCTTATCTCGCTGAACGTATCGTTGATAAGGTCGATATCATGCACAGTCATATATATGTCCGCCGCTGTCGAAAGCTGGTGTCCGAGCTTCTCCGCGACACTGTTCTTGGTTATGGTGTTTACGAAGATCGCACAGAGTATTGTGATCGTAATAATGACAACAAGAACTGTGGCGGCAAAAAGCATTTTCAGCGGAGCGAATATGCTGCCGGATTCTATTACCGACACGCAATACCAGCCGTTCTCGATAGGCACGGAATACACAATGTAGCTGTTTCCGCTGTAGGAAAGCTCAAAGGTCTGTTCATTTCCTGTAAACAGTCTCTTTGCTATCTCGCTTCCGAGAGTTCCGGTCTCTTTCATGAAGTTCTGTCCGAGGCATGACTTGTCCGAATGTGCCACGACGCCGCCCGTATCATCGAGAACTATCTCCTGCATTCCGTAGTTCTCGGCAGCAACTTCCTCGGTTATCTCCTGCACCTTTCCGAGATCTACATCGAAGGACACAACGCTTACCCCGTCGCTTAGCTGTTTTGAAAGCGTCATCATGACTGTTCCGGTCTGCGCATCGAGATAGGGCTCGACAAGCGCGATCTCGCCGTCGAACTCACGCCCTATAATATACCACGGGCGTTCTGTCGGGACATAATCCTCGTCCGGGACCCAGCCCACGCCGTCAAGATATTCTCCCCGGATGTATCCGTACAGACCGGTGAAATGCTCATCTATCGCGGCGATGATACAATCCGTCTCTTTCGTCATGTATTCAAGTATCTCCTCGTTGCTCCTTTCCTCCTGAAGCATTGTATCTATGGTATGGCTTGCAAGCTTTATCGAATCCATACCCGTAAGGAGATATCTGTCGAAGCGGTCTGCTGACTGCACCGCATTGAGCTCGCCCTTCGTGATGATGCTTTCCTTTATCGACGATGACATATTGAAAAAATACACTACTATTAACGCAACAAAGAAAACGATGACCATAAGTGATGCGGCAAGATTTCTCTTGCCGAACTTTGCGAACGCATCGGCGAATGAGATGTTATTATTATTCAAGGTGTCATCCCCTTTAGATAATAATACTTTGAGTATTATTTATTATACCACATCTTATCATCGTTGTCAATTATTTTGTATCCTTTAAGTTTCCCCAAAAAACTGAACGCGAAACTCAATAAAACACCTTAAATAAGCCAGTTGTAGGCGATGGAAAATTGAAAATCCCATTCATTTTGAAAGCCGCATGAATAAACGCTTTGAGGGGTATCACGGGAAATTTTGGGGAAACTTAAAGCTCATATCTATTGACTTATTATTACAGTCGTGGTATAATTAACTAATATACAAAACGGAAAGTTGTCCTGCCGGACATAACAACAACATTTTGATTCAGAACGGGAGTAACATATGGAAAACTTATTTGATCCGGAAAAGATCGAAGTTGATGCTGAACTTCTGGAGCGGGCGAACCCTATCTTCAATACCGCTAAAATGACGCTCTATCAATTGGCTGCGTCGGGTGATGCCGACTCGGCACTTATGGTGGAGAAGCTTGGTCTTACCGAAAACACACAGAACAGCACTACCACCACTTCGGATGCCGTAAAGCTCCTGATCGAGAGCCTGCTCATGGATATGAGGTATCATACCGTCGAGAAGCTTGCTATGGAAGAGGGCGATTTCACAGAGGTCGATCTTCCCTGCGGTTACCTGCCAAAGGCGTTAAGATACACAAGGGCAGGGCACAGGTTCATAGGTCTTGATCTTCCGGCTACCATTTCGGAGGTCGAACCTGCTATCAACACTCTTTTGAACGATGAGCAGAAAAAAATGGTAAAGTTTGCCGGAGTTGATGCAACTAACTACGAGTCATTACAGTCCGCGTTGTCTGATGTTGACGGAAAGGTCGTTATCACCACAGAAGGTCTTATGGTGTATTTTAACGATTCGGAGGTCGGGGCGCTCTGCGATAACGTGAAGAAAATACTTGACGAACACGGAGGCTGCTGGCTCACTATAGATCCGGAGTGGCTCATGTCTTATGCCCTCATAGTTCGTGCAATTCTCGGTGATAAGGCTATGGAAGCGCTGGCGTCGATGCAGAAAAGAGTAGAGGATCAATCTGATGTAGGCGTAAAGGGCAACACTTTGGTAGTCTTTCCGAAGCCCGATATTTCCGAAGATATCAGAAAAGCTATGGAATTTTTGGCAAAACACGGTCTGAAAGCAGAAAGAAAGATCGTTGCCGACAATATGCCCGAACTGAAAGTGTTCGAGAAGCTCAGACCTGAGCAGGCAGCAGCTGTAAAAACAGCTATGAAGAACAATGCCTACTGGAAGATCACATCTATGGGTGCATCCGCAGAGCTGATTGATGCGGGAAGCCTTTCCGAAAAGGATTTTGAAGTCAAAGCGCATATCGAAGGAGAAAAACTCTGCCTTTCCCTTATCGGAAGGATAGATTCGCTTACAGCTCCCAAGATACTGGCTTTTTATGAAAATACTGCCAAAGAAAAGAACATCAGAACAGTATGTGTTGATTGTGAAGAGCTTCGTTATATCTCGTCCGCAGGGCTTCGTGTACTGCTCATTATGAAAAAGAAATCAAAAGAAGGTATATTCCTTGAGAATGTAAAGCCGGAGATCATGGAAATACTGAAAACCACCGGATTTGATTCCATATTCTTTGAAGAAAAATAAAGGGAAACTCAAATAAATGAGGCATTATCGACTTTTGTGATCGGTAATGCCTTTTTCTTTCAGATATCCTGATCCGGCTCAGTGTCCGAAATACGCTTTGATATAATCCGCGAATGAGCTGTCACCGACTATATCCTTTCCCACAAGATCATGTGAGAGCGTCCATTTCGAAAACAGTATAATATCGTGCTTTCCGGCTTTTTTGATCTTGGGGAGATTTGCGAGGAAACCGAACATCCATGCGGGACTGTCCTTGATCCTGAGAGGCTTTCCTGCCGCCTCAAAGCACATACGCGCCATCTGCTCGTAGGTATATGTCTCTTTTCCGCCGATTTCATATATCCGATTTTTGTCTTCCATGTGATCTACGATGAATTCGGCAAAATCAGGACAATCCACAACATTCGCCTTTACTCCGTGACAACCTTTGAGAAGACGCATCTCACCGCCGTCCACATAAGGCTTGAACACCTTTGCGATGTCGTAGAAATATCCGGTCGGGCGGTAAATCACATAATCCATAGGCTGTGACATGATCTTTTCTTCCGCGAGCGCTTTTGCGTGGAGCATCGGTATCTTCTCAGCTCCGGGCTCGCGGCACGCTATGACCGAGATGTAGTTGAACTTTTGTACTCCTGCGGCTCTTGCGGCTAAATAAAGGTACATATTCCCCTTATAGTCGATATCGTAGTTGTTCACTGTTGTTGAAGCGCCCGTCAGACCCATGGTCGTGATAACTATCTGTGCGCCGGTGCATAACCCTTTGAATGATTCCTTTTTCAGGGCATCGATACGGCGGAATGTATATTTCCCTTCAAGTCCGTTGTTCTCTTTTTCTTTGATATCGGCAGCCACGACCTCATGGCCTTTTGCGATAAGCACTTTGAGTATCTCGTATCCGAGATTTCCGAAAGCTCCGGCAAGTACGACTTTCATACCTTTTATTTCCCTCTTTCATAGTAATTTATTTGAGTTTTAACGCGGCTCTGACAGCAGCGCCGTTCTTTCCGCTGTATTTCTTTATGTTGTATTTCGGCTTCTTCTGTGTTTTGCTGCCGTATTCTATTGCTTCGACCGGGCAGTTTCCGATGCACGCCATACAGTGCGCACATGAAGCTTTCCATACAGGACGTCCGTCTCTGAGCTCAATGTTGTTCAAAGGACAGACCGAAGCACATTTTCCGCAGCCTATGCACTTATCCGTCGCGTGAAAATCCTTCGAGGGCTGCATAAACCTTTTCCAGAAAACAGCAAGGGCTTTTGTAGCCGCATTTTCGGCTTGCGTTATATGTCTTGCTCTGATCCTTTTCTCCCTTGCGACAGCGTGTGCCGCTCTGAAAACCTGAATACGCGATTCTTTCAGCATATCAATGATCTTTTCGTCCGAGGGAGCGGGTATGAATTTAAGAGCCATATAATTGTTGGGCATTTTTACATCCACGTATCCCATATAGAGCATCTTTTTTCTGCGCACGATATTCTCAGCCGCGGCTCCCGCAGCGCCGGAATGTCCGCCGCCGCTTGTGAAAACAAAGTAAACTTTCCTGTTGCCTGCAAACTTCTGCTTCCTCAGGAATTCTTCAAGGAAAAGCGGGATATATGATACATATATCGGTGTACAGATCACAAAAGGCTTCTGCGAGCGTATCACGGAATGGTCATTGCTCCTTATCCTCTTTATAAGATCCAGAGACTCGTCCCCGAGCTTTTTTGCGAGCATCTCAGCGACATATTTTGTGTTTCCCGTAGCTGAAAAATACAAAATCATTACAAACACTCCCGTCCTGTTATTATTGTCAGATTCTTATCATTTTTCGGGCATTACGCATTTTTTGAAGAAATCGGCGGCACCCTTTTCGCCGAATACCTTTTTCAGGATATCCGATGACGGATTCCCTTCATTTATCATTCTTTCGCGGAATTTCATAAGTCCCGCGAGGTTTTCACCGGACTTCCCGGCGGAAAATGCCGATTTTTTATAGGCTCTTATGCTGTCTGCCGCGATTTCTGAAAGACTTACTTTGCTGTCCGCTTCAAGTGACTTTATCATGGAATATCCCGTTCTCTCGCCGATATACCAGGCGGGCTTTTCCTCATAGTCGGGAACTCCCGAATATTTTTCACAGACTCGTTTAAGCAAGGGCTGTTCGGATCTTTCGGCCGTACAGTCATAATACTCCACAAAAATAAGCCTTTTCTTTCCCACTTCCATTATATCTGTCAGCAGATACGGGACGCTGTTTCCCTCAAATGGCATGAATGACATAGTGAGAAGCCGCATACCGAACGGACCTTTTGTACGCATAGTCATCATATTCCCGAACCCGTTGATACGATAACGCCGTACATCAAATTTCATAAGTTTTATGAGCTTAGGGTATGAAAATCTGCTGTATCTGTCTTCCGGAACTAAGGTATGATCCGTCCCGGATGTAAACAATCTGACTGACCCTTTTTCAATCTTTTCCGGTTCTGTCATGATATAAAATGCTCCTTATCAAAGGCTGTGCCTCGTGTTGATCTGTACACCGGCTGAGTTCATTTAATTATTTTCTGCTTTCGGTACCAAAGAATACTTTGCCGAAAAACTTCTTTGTTTTTTCTTCACCGAGGACTTTCTTGAAAACGTCTGTGGAAACTCCGCCTTTTGAGATAAGGGAGTCGGTATATTCCAGCGTAAGAGCAAGCTTTTCAGCCTTTTCGTCTGCGCTGAGGACGGGAAGCTCAGACGCCATTTCCATATAACAGCGTAGAGTATCGCAGAACAACTTCTCAAACTGTTCGTCGGCGGTTTTTCCCGTTTTGTGTAAAGAGACAGTCATAAGATCGTTGTGCCAGGTACGCTCGGTTACGATATCCTCAAGCCCGCTGTATCTGCTCTCAAGTCCTTTTACGGCGTCGAGAACACCGGAATATTCTGCCGTATTTTTGTCCGCAACGAGATCATAGAACTCCACGATAGCCTTGACATATTCCTTGTTAATGATATAGTCTATGGACAGAAGCGGCATATTCTTCTCAAACGGCGTGATAACTACTGACAGCATATGCATACCTGCCATTCCCGAAGTCATGACCGAGAGATTCCCGAGCCCGTTTATATCATACTGTGAAGTGTTGAACTTCATCATTCCCTGTATATCTATCTGCGAGAATTCTCCCGCGTCAACAGGGGCGAGCTGCGTAAATCCGGATATTATTCTGATCCCTTCATCTTGTGTAATGTTCATTTTTTAATACCTTCCTCTCTGTGTTTTTTACTGACCGGTGTGCAGCTCCGACGCGCGTTTTACAGAAATCCGTATTCCGCCGCAGAGTCCGACACAGCCGCTGTTTATTCATGTTTTACCATAATTATATCATATTTTTTGTAATATTTCAACATTTTTAGTGAATTTTGGTTCAGTTTTTTTGCTGAACCTTTTTCTTTTATGTCACGCTTGCTTAACGGAGCACTAAGATGGCTTTTCCATTCGTTCATCATTACTTTTACGTTTTGTATAATTATTTAACTTTTATTATAGGTTAATTTCAATCCATCTCACTTGCAACTCGCTTATTTTGTCTTTTATGGTTTATTAAAGATTGATTTGGTCTTGGCATAGCTTTATATGAATATATATTTTTTGACTTTACAACCATGATTTTCCAATTAGTTGTCATATTTTTAGAAACAGTTGGCAAAATATCTTGAATGTTGGCAAGTTTGTTGCTATAATTGAAGCAAGGAGATAAGGCTATGCAGCCAGTAATGATTAAATAATTATTACAGAGGGATTGAACCATAGAGTTTCAAATCACAGAGCGTTGAGTTTAGATCGAACACAACTGCTATCCAACAAGACTGTATCGGAAAAGCCCAAAAGCTCGCACCAGAGATACTATAGCGTCCCGTAAATCAGCTTTTTTCTCGTTCTTACATCAAAAATCCCTATGTGGCATGTTGAACCGCACCATTTTGTGCGTACAGTACAAAAAAGCACCTATGGCAAAATGAATTAAGCAACAAACTGGCTTCGTAATTCAAGCGGAGTCAGTTTTGTTATGAGTTGAATACGTTGATGATTATAAAAATGAATGTAGT
>JAFVBZ010000212.1 GCA_017479645.1 Ruminiclostridium sp.
ACAATGCACAATTCACAATTGATGAGCGCGCTTCGCGCGTTATCTGAATCGTGACGAGAGAAGTCACTTACCGCCCATGAAAAGGAAATGACGTATGAGCTTACATATAGTCATATTATTATCGTGCCTTTGATGAATGGAAACGAACCAATTTATAAACAAAACCTCCCGAAAAAACAATCTTTTGGGAGGTTTTATTTACTTATGAATTTTGTCACGATTCAGAATCGTCGCGAAGCGACACCACAATTGTGCATTGTGCATTGTGAATTGTGCATTATTTAAGCACTTCTTCCTTTATCTTGAAGTGCTCGGGCATACCGTTGCGCATTCGCAGGACGTTTTCGCCCTGGATAAGCGGCAGGAAGTAGCGCAGAGCCTGTTCGTTGACGTTTGTTCCGTCGGGAGTTATCCATTCTTTCGGGAAGAACTTTTCATTGTTTGCGGTCTCGGATGCGGGGACAGAAACGATGTCGATTATGTAGGGAACATCGCTGATGCGCTTGAACACCATTGTTTTACCTGTTTCACCGGCGAGCGCAGCACGGACTCCGGCTGCGCCGATAGCGAAAGCTTCGTCTATGTCAGTCTTGGAGCAGATGTGCGAGGAACAGCGCTGCATTACATTCAGTTCTATGGAGCGCACTTTACACCCAAACTTCTCACGGACAAGGTTTTCGAGCTGTTTTCCGACACCGGAAAGATACTTGTGACCGAAATTATCTGTTACACCGGAACGGCAGCTGTCATCGTCAAGCTCGATACCCTCGGAAACTGCGATAACAAGAGCTTTATGCTTTGCCTGTTCACGTTTTACATCTTCTATGAACTGCGCCGTACTGAAATTGCCCTCCGGCAGATAGATAAGGTGGGGAGCATTAACCCCGTTAGCCCTTATAACGCAGGTCGAAGCTGTCAGCCAACCCGCATGACGTCCCATGATCTCGATTATCGTAACGGATTCGACGCTGTAAACCGAGCTGTCACAGACTATTTCCTGTACGGTAGTCGCGACGTACTTTGCCGCGGAACCGAATCCCGGAGTATGATCGGTAGCGCAGAGGTCGTTGTCTATGGTTTTCGGGATACCTATTATGCGAACGTCTGATCCATGCTGTTCGGCGTATGCGGAAAGCTTCATTACGGTATCCATTGAGTCATTTCCGCCTATGTAAAAGAAGGCTTTGATATCGTGCTTCCTGAAGCAGTTCATGATCTGTTCATATACAGTACTGTCTGTGTCCGCATCGGGAAGCTTATATCTGCATGAACCGAGGACTGTGGACGGAGTCTGTTTCAGCAGTTCCATATCATCGTTGGTACGGATAAAATTCTTTAGGTCGATGAGGTTATTCTTGATAATGCCTTCGATGCCGTTTATAGAGCCGAAAACAGCATCTATTTCCGGAGTTTTAAGTGCTTCAGCGAATGCACCGACAAGAGAAGCATTGATAGCGCAGGTAGGACCGCCGGACTGAGCGATTGCGATATTCATAACTGTACTTCCTTTCAGGTATCTTAAATTAATCCTATTATAACATATTTCACTTGTTTTTTCATCATTATTTTTCATTTTCTTTGTTTTATCCAAAATTCTTGAATTATAATCGTTTTCAAATGAACAATATCACATCACAGCACTGTTCATAAGCGCGCAAAACAAGAATATGCGTTTCTTTTGCCTTATTTTTACGGCATTTTTTAAAAAATTCTCTTAAACTATTGAAATTTTATTCGTTTTGGTGTAAAATATAAGATATATTGGCTTTTTGCGTCCTGATACATATTACCTGACAAAAGAAAGGTTTTCAGATGGATAAAATTCTCGAAATATTAAGAAACAGATGGCTTAAGCTTGCTGTTTCGCTGTTTTCGCTCGGACTGCCGGCTTTCCTGCTGTTTGTTGACTGGCTGGCTTTTGCATATTATCTCGAGCCTGTGAATGAAGTACCGCTTTTCCTGCTCTATGTTCTTGTGAACTTTGTCTTTGCGGGAATAATGTTCTATACCCGACGGCAGATCATTACAAGAGTAGTAGTCTGTATAACACCCCTAATTGCGTTTCTTCTGCTTATTATCGCTTTTGGTCAGTGGTATCTCATTGTACCGCCGGTAGCTGTATGTGTGTTCACATTCCTTGCTGCGGGTACTAATGAGACTCTGAAAACTATTCTCGGTACCGTTTATCTGCTCATGTTCGTTGTAGGAACACTTGTTTATCTTACAATGCTTCACTTCAACCTTACCGTTCAGACATTCCTCCAGCTCTCGGAATGCGATATTTCCAAGCGCTCCGAAGATTACAATTATTCGCCGGACAATACCTACAGGCTTGTTATGTATATAGACGATGCCGGAAACCAGAGAAGCCTCACAAGCTACTATGTTGAAAAGACAGCAGATGATATCGAGCTTCCGTATCTGCATTGCTACAAGCATCTCTACAGCCAGAAAGTTCTCGTAACTATGGATCAGTCCTCAGTCGTATATAAATGGCTCAGAGACAACGAGCTTTATATAGACGGAAGACCGAAGAATATCGATGATATCTTTGCTCAGGCGGAAGAACTCCGGAAAAATCCTGAAGAAGAGGAAGAGGAAGAAGCTCCCGAGATCCTAACCTATTACGAGTCTCACGATTTTAGCGAAGAAGAATACTACGGTCCGTCAGAAACAGTAACTATGGCTGTACAGAATGAACCGATACCCGATGAAGAAACTTACGAATAATATCGGAGCCGTTTTATGAGAAAGAAGGTGAATTTCTGAATGGCGCGCCAGTTGAATATCGCAGGGAAGAACTCCGACGAGATATATACACTGTTCTATCCGAGCAACCTTATGAACTTCTGCAGATATGATTTTTCGCTGTTTCTTGAGCATTGCACGGATCTGTGCAGACTTGCCGCAAGAACCGGCGAATACAACGTTGACGATGTGTACGCTGTCAGAAATTCGATAGCAGGCTGTCACAAGTATTACGAGCAGAATATGAGGACGACCTTTGACAAGATCGTTGTTGACTGCTGGATAGATTATCTCTGCAAGCAGAGCGAGGTGAGCGTCAATACCCTGTGGCAGAGCTTTATGAAATGCCGCAATTCCTTTGAGAAAGCGATATTCAGCCGGCTTTCCGATTATCGGTACAACCGTGCTATAAACGAATGGGTGAACCTGCTGAAACTGCAGGAATATGCACAGGTTAAATCTGACTTTGTTTTCGGAGTACATATAACATCACCTCAGCAGGCCCTTTCAAGAGCAACATATTTTGATCTGCTCTTTAATGTCGCCGCTAACGAACAGGGATTTCCGATATCCGAAATAGCTTCCGTCGGGGTATTTACTGCCGGAAGGCTGCCGAATTCGCCGTTTGTTATGGGCTCCGCAGCAAGAGAGATTGCGCGCAATCAGCTCAAAGATATAGAATTCAAGGAAAACTACAGATCCCGCAAAAACCCCGATCTTTCCGATAAGACCGCTATGGACGCGTTCGCTGCTGTAAAGAAGTTCATTCCCGATAAAAACGACAGTATGGCGAAAACGATCATAAAATCCCTTACCTCAGCACCCCAGCAGATATATGTTCCCGGCTCTTTCAAAGCACTGATAGACCTTGAGATAGATATTTCCGCAGCAAGCGGAGCATATCTGCAGAAATGTGCAAGATGCGGAGACTACTATATCCGTGACGAAGAATATAATTTCGACTACTGCAGCCGTATTCAGCGTGAAGGCGGCACTTGTCTCGAAATTATGAAGATAGACGAGCCGGAACTCGCGGAAGCTATTGCCGCCGCAGCCGAGAGAGTTGATGAAGAGGACAGGGACGAGCCTGTAATTGTTTATATCGACAAAGAAACCGTAAATGCGAAAATGGATTCGCTTTATAAAGAAATGGCAGCGAGAGTGAATGTAGATCTCACTCAGCGCGATTTTTCCGTTTGGTATCAGAAAGAACTGCATCTGAAAGATGAGATCCTTCTCGGAAAAGCAGGAGAAAAGGAACTTGACGAGTTTATAAGACTCTCCAGAGGAGACGAGTTCTCATCTAAAAAACAGTTACAGACCTATGAAAAGCCTGCTCCCGACAGCGATAACAGCGAAACTGATGATAACGGAAAACAGATCAAGCGTTTTGTCTTTGAAAAGGTGGACAGGGAAGCTGTTACAAGACAGCCCGTATCGGCGCCTTCCACTCTTGCAGAATCCGAAAAGGCAGCAATGGACGCGGTGAGAAGGCTGTTTGATGCAGATAGATCGAGAAACTCCGACACCGCAAGACAGGGTATGTCTGCAAATCCTTATGCCGCTCAGCAAAGACAGAATATCGCTTATGATCCGGCAGGTACCCAGGCATACGGATATCCGTCGCAGTTCACACCGAATAACTATTCTGCGCCCCAGCAGCAGTTCCAGCCCCAGAATCCTGCCGAGAACGGAAGTTACCGAGGCTATTACCAGCAGTCTCTTACACGGACCCAGGGTCTTCCGCGTATAATAAAGGGCGGCGGTTCGGCAGTCGTTAAAGAATATGTACCGAGAACAGGAACAGTAGTTATACCAAACGGAAATGAATCAAGACCGCCTGTTATGGTTCCCGGAAACAAAAAACCGCAGGATAATTCTGCCGGTTCTGTACAGCTGTCAGAGAACACTGATGCCGGTGCCGAAAATGACAGCGATGTAAAAGTGTTCACGCCGAGAAGAACAAATATTTTCAGAAACAGACAGTCCGACGGTTATATCGAGCCTTCGCCCTATGAGAAGATGCGGCAGGCTATCGAAGAAAGTGCCCAGCAGGCACAAGCCGAAGAAGAAACAGAGGAAAAGACAGAAGTAGCAGGGCAGATGTCAGCGGAAGAAGTTATTCACCCCGTATCGCCTATGACAGCCAATGCTGTAGCAGCATATAAAGGCGCGAACTTCGCGGAAAACCAGTCCGATGATACCGGCGAGCCTGAAAAAGCCGATTTCTCGCGTATCCTTGAGGGAATTACCCGTGAGGACGGATTCTCGAAAGAAGAGAATCTCGTCGATTCGGACGGACTTCCCGTTTCGCATAAAACAAAACATGTTATGAACGCGCTGTTCGGTCCGTCAAAAGCAAGCCCTATATTACGCGTAAGGCTCGATGATGACGACGATGACAACTGACAGCGGGGAGGAGCAAGCATCAATGCCTTCACTTTCAATAAGAACTGCGGATTTCACAGATTCCGTTATCCGCAGAATGACTCGTATCTCCAACAAGTTCGGTGCAGTCAATCTTTCGCAGGGATTTCCGGATTTCGATCCGCCTGCCGCTATCCTAAACCGGCTTGAACAGGTGGCTCACGAGGATTTTCACCAATACTCGATAACCTGGGGCGCCCAGAATTTCAGAGAAGCGCTTGCGCGGAAATATGAGCATTTCTCCGGACAGCATATTGACCCAAATTCCGAGATAGTTGTGACTTGCGGCAGTACCGAAGCTATGATGGCGGCGATGATGACTGTTACTGACCCGGGCGACAAGGTGATAGTGTTTTCGCCGTTTTACGAAAATTACGGTGCAGATACTATACTCTCCGGTGCCGAACCTATCTATGTTCCTCTTGTACCGCCGGATTTCAGCTTTGATCCGGAAGTACTTGAAGCTGCGTTCAGACAGAAGCCCAAAGCTCTTATTCTGTGCAATCCTTCAAATCCATGCGGAAAAGTATTCACATACGACGAGCTTAAAACGATAGCCGATCTTGCTGTAAAATACGACAGCTTCATAATTACTGATGAGGTTTATGAGCATATTGTTTATGAATCCAATAAGCATATCTATATTTCAACTCTTCCAGGAATGAAGGACAGAGTTATCCAGTGCAGTTCGCTGTTAAAGACATATTCGATCACCGGCTGGAGACTTGGATATGTTATAGCTTCACCCGAGATAATCGATACAGCGCGGAAAGTACATGACTTTCTCACTGTAGGCGCAGCTGCACCACTCCAGGAAGCTGCTGTTACAGGGCTTGAATTCGGCGATGATTACTATATCGGACTGCGAAACGAATACACAGAAAAGAGAAAGCTGTTTCTTGACGGTCTTGACAGCATCGGGATACCTCATACCGTACCCCAGGGAGCATATTACATACTGCTCGATATTTCGGAATACGGTTATGCTGACGATCTTGATTTCTGCGAAAAACTTGCGGAACGTGTGGGAGTCGGCGCTGTTCCCGGTTCAAGTTTCTTTAAAGAACCGGAAAACCGTTATATCAGACTGCATTTTGCGAAAAAGAACAAGACGCTTATTGAAGCGCTCAACAGACTTGAAAATATGAAAAAGCTGATGACAAAGTGACCGGCGGAAGGAAAGAAAATGCGTATAGTTGCTCTTATCGAGAATACAAGTGCTTCCGAGAAGCTTAAGGTAGAGCACGGGATCTCGCTTTATGTTGAGAATGCCGGGATAAACTATCTCATAGACACCGGTGCGTCCGATAAGATCTTATACAATGCCAAACGGCTCGGGATTGATCTTTCTTCGATCGCCGCAGTAATGATATCCCATAACAGCTATACTCATACCGGCGGACTTGACGATATCTATAAACGCAATCCTGCTGTAAAGATATATGCAAAGAAAGCCTGCCTTAACGATTATTTTCTGAAACAGTCCTTTATCCGTGTTCACATGAACAAGTTCGGATATCTTTACGAGGAGCATCCCGATAATTTTATCCTTTATAACAAATTTCAGCAGATAGATACCGGCTTTTTTGCAATGTCGAATGAGCACCCGGACAGTTCTTTTTACTGCGAAGATAAAAAGATTTATATGAAAAAAGACGGGAAAGTCGTTCGTGACGATTTTGAACATGAGTCTTTCTTTGTACTTTTTCCGGATAATGACCGTTCAAACGGTCTGGTCGTGATATCCTGCTGTTCACTGTGCGGTATCACCAACATTCTGAGAACTGTGAAAAGACGGTTTCCTGCATCTCCGATACTATCAGTTATAGGCGGATTTCACCTTATGGGAAGTACTACCAAGACCTTGTCATGCTCTGTAGATCATGTTGAGAAGACTGTAAACGAACTAATGACGATAGAGACAGGAACTATTTACACCTGTCACTGCACCGGTCTTACGGGATACGGTATAATGAAGCAAAAGCTCGGCGACCGTCTGCAATACTTACAGACCGGCGAGGAGCTTTCATTCTGACAGAAATATATTGAATACAAAAAAAGGAGACATATCATGAAACCTATTTTTGACTGTTTTTCCGAGGAATACAAAAGTCCTTTCGGAGCAATAGAACGCGGAACAGAATGCCGGTTTACGGTTGAATTTCCGGATGATACCATGGTTGAGGAACCTGTGCTTGTAATGTTCAGACCCGGGTTCAAGGAAAGGTTCATAAAGCTTGAAAAAGCAGGTTCTACCGATGGTTTCACCAGCTATTCATGCGTTTATGTTCCTAATGACAACGGGCTTCATCACTATTACTTCTCTCTGCTTATCAATCACAACCGTCATTATATCAAGAAAAACGGCGCAAGCGAGGGCGTTATAGATAACGGCGATCTTTTCCAGCTTACCGTTTATGAGCAGGGAATGACAACTCCGGACTGGCTCAAGGGCGGTATTATGTATCAGATTTTCCCGGACAGATTCGCCAAAAGCGGAATTTCTCATGAGAATATCCCTTACGACCGCAAAATACACACAGACTGGAACGATATGCCGGACTGGCGTCCCGATTCCCGCGGAAATATTACCAACAACGATTATTTCGGCGGTGATCTCAAGGGCATCGAAGAAAAGCTTGACTATATCGCAAGTCTCGGTGCAAATGTCATATACCTCAACCCTATATTTGAGTCCCATGAAAATCATCGTTACTGCACTGCGGATTATTCAAAGATAGATCCGCTTCTCGGTACGGAAGAGGATTTTGTAAGTCTCTGCAAAGCCGCAAAGGAGAAGGGGATCCACATAATCCTCGACGGCGTATTCTCTCATACCGGCGCTGATTCTATCTATTTCAACAAGACCGGAAGATACGGAGATAAAACCGGCGCATTCCGTGATCCCGAAAGCCCGTACCGTGAGTGGTACAGCTTTACGGATTATCCGAATGTGTATGAATCCTGGTGGGGAATAACTACTCTCCCGAATGTCATTGAGAACAATCCCGCATACACAAACTACATCTGCGGTGAGGGCGGGATCCTCCAGAAATGGATAGATCTCGGCGCTTCCGGCTGGAGACTTGATGTTGCCGATGAACTTCCCGATGAGTTTATCGATAACCTCAACAAGTCCGTAAAGTCAAAGGGCAGTGAGTATGTTATATACGGTGAAGTCTGGGAGGACGCTACAAACAAGGAAAGCTACGGTGTACGCCGCCGTTATCTGATAGGCGGTCAGCTTGACAGCGTTATGAACTACCCGTTCAAGGAGGCTATCCTGAACTATGTCAAGGGCGGAGATCCGAAGATACTTGTTGACGGCGTAATGACGATAGTTGAGCATTACCCGAAACCTTCAACCGATATACTGATGAATTTCCTTTCCACACACGATACGGAACGCGCTATAACTCGTCTTGCAGGCGAGGACGTAGGCTGGAACGGCCGTGAATGGCAGTCACAGCACGAACTCACCAATGAGCAGTACTCTTACGGAATAGTGCTTATGAAGTGCGCAATGGTACTTCAGTACTTCCTGCCGGGAATCCCGTCCATATATTATGCCGATGAAGCAGGCAAAGAGGGCTACAAAGATCCTTTTAACCGCGGAACTTATCCGTGGGGCGCAGAGAATGACGATCTCATAGAATTTGCCCGTGAACTCGGACGCATAAGACGTGAAAACAAGGTATTTGCAAAGGGAACGATACATTTCGTTGACGTAACGTCGGACTATGCTGTATTCGAGCGCATGGATAAGGAACTCGGCGAAAAGGCTGTAATAATA
>JAFVBZ010000213.1 GCA_017479645.1 Ruminiclostridium sp.
ACGCTCGAGACTGGGGGCACCCCTTTTGTGAACAAAAGGGGTTTCCCCCAGACCCCCTCCTCAAAAAACTTTAATCGCTTCGCAGTTAAATGAGAGGGTAAACAGAATATAATAAAGACTGCTGAAAGTGTAAGTTTTCAACAGTCTTTTATTCTGTTCTGAAATACTTCTCCCTTAACTGCGGAGCGATTAAAAGTCTTTGGAAAGGGGTTTGGGGAATAACCTTTCTTCAGAAAGGTTTTCCCCAAGTCTCGAGCGTAAGCGACCATCTCGAGCGCCGTGCGCGACCCTTCTCGAGCGACAGCGACCTCTCGAGCGTAAGCGACCCTCTCGAGCGCTACTTTCCTGCTATTGAAACCGCGTTTGCCTGGTTTTCAAGAGCTATCATCTGCGCGATCTTCTCACGCACACGTTCCGGGACATAGACGCAAAGCTGTCCGGAGCGCTCATCACGCTGCGCACGGTAAGTGTAGCTGCCTGCCTGAGTTGAAATATTGTCGTTGTAGCTCTGTGACTTGTCCATACGGTACAGCACAAGCTCCTCGCCCGCCGAGTTTACGGGACTTATCGTTCCGTTGTCCTCGAGAATAACGTTACCGCCGGTGATTATCGGCTGTTTCTCCGCGCTTCCTATCCAGATCGGCTCCGCGGACTTTATGCCGACAGTAACAGTTCCGCCGGAAATGTGGACTGTGCCGCCCGCATCAAGTGCTCCGATGCCGCATACACGAGTTCCCTCTGCGTGCGCATTGACACGTCCTCCGTCGCAGTGTACATCTACTCTTCCGCCGAGAGAGCCTACCGCAGTTCCGATATCTCCGTGTATTACCGAAGTAGTCTCACCCGCAGTCACGGATATCGAACCGCTTCCGCCGTTGAGAACTCCGAGTCCCGTAATACGCTCGCCGTCTGTCAGCAGATCGAGACTGCCGGAAGCGGTGATATTGACCGTACCGTACATTGTTCCGATCGAAACGGCTTCGTTGGCGATGCACTGTGTGGATATCGTTCCCTTTTCAATGATTATATCAGTATCACCGGACGCGCTTCCGATACCGACAGTACAGATACCTCTGCCCATAACGCGGACATTGCCGGAAACGATCTTTATGGCGCTGTTTGCGCCCTTTTCCCCGCCGCCTATGCAGACGATCTTGTCACCGGAAGAATCAACGCTCACAGTTCCCTGCGATTCGATAACGATATTGCCGTAGGGCTTCTCGTAGCTTGCGCCGATACCGGTTCCGCCGTTGCGGTTGTTCTTTACGGTAAGACTGCCCTCGCCCCTTATAAGCAGAGACGATGTGGGAGGAACATAGATTCCCTCCTTGTTGAATGTATTGTCGCCTATGAGCACAACGTCCGCTTCGGCATTCTCACCGAGCTGAACGGTAGTCTCAGTCGCACCCTTGATGTTGACATTCTCAAAAACAAGCACGGTACTGCTGTTGTCCGCAGTCTTTATGAGCATATCCACGATATGACTCTTTGTGCCTATGAAGCGCACAGTACCGCTGCTTACAAACACACCTGCATACTTTTCGAGCGACAGATTGAACACGTTAACGTTCTCTCCGTCGGAAGCCTCGTAAATGCGGCGCTCGTTATCGTACTTGGACAGGCGCACATTTTCCTCGATGATGTACTCGCTGATCTCGCTGTCGATAGCGGGAACAACTTCACGGGACGGACGCGCGGTATAGAAGCCCTGAATGAGATCGACGCCAAGTTCGATGACCTTCGCAAGCTCTTCCTTTGTCTCAACGCCCTCCGCAAGTATCTTGATGTTGTACTTCTTGCCGAACTTTATGAGGTTGGAGACAAGAAGCTGTTTCTTCGAGTCGGTATCTATCGACGTAATAAGAGACATATCTATCTTGATGAAATTCGGGTTGTTGTTGAGGACCTTCATATCGTTCGAGTAACCGCTGCCGTAGTCATCGACGGCGATATTGCAGTTAAGGATATTGCGAAGGTTGTCGAATGCGGCGATCGTCGTATCGTCGTCATCATCGTTTTCAAGTATTTCAACAACTATGTTCTCCGAGATGCCGCCGTACATATCCTTAAGCTTTGCAAGCTCGGAATCCGGCAGTATAACACTGGGTATGCTGTTGATGAAGATCTTTTTTCCGCCGAACTTTTCAAGGTTCTGCTTATAGAAGGCAAGTGCATTGAAGAACGTGCTCTTTTCGATAGAGTACAGCATATTGCTGATCTCGGCATATTTAAGCACTTCCAGGGGTTTGAGTCCGATCTCGTCTCCGGTGCGCATAAGGCATTCATAAGCGAAGATCTCACCGTCTCTTGCATTGACGATAGGCTGGAAGTTGTACACGAAATCGTTGCGTTTAACGAGCTGCTTGAACTTGTCAAGCTTGTCGAGCTCGATATCCTTTTCGCGGTAGATCTTGCGGACACCCTCGTTGTAGAGTCTGCGATAAGAACGTATCTCAGCGAACAACACGACAGCGGTGAACACTACTGCCAGTCCGCGGAGCATCAGATCTATATTCCCGATACGATCGCCGTGTATATATGAATATATAAAAGAGCCGGAAATCATAAGAAGTACGATAGCAAGAAGAACACACCGTGCGCCGAAAAGCAGCTGTGATCTTTCTCTTTTCTCTTTTTTGTCTTTTGTCATTTCGATATACTTCCGTTTCTTCTGCGAAAGCAGACAAGATAACTATCCATATTCAATTATATATCAAAACCCGTCTTATGTCAATAGAAATCGCAATTCTTCTGTCTATTTGCAACAAATATAACTCCGATTTTATGTACATTATATAAATAACAGGCAAAAACAGGTTCGCACAGGTTACAAAAACGGAGCTGTCGTATTACGGCAGCTCCGCTAAGATTGTAAATAAAGTCTTCTTTATTTTCACAGATGCTCAAATCTCCGTGGTACGGGATCGGGTGCAGGGCTCGCCCTGCCGCGGGACGGGGGCGCGCAGCCCCGGCGCTGTCCGCGAGGACGTCAGTCGAAAAAGTACCTTTTTCGACTGACTGAACGGAGCTGTCGTATTACGGCAGCTCCGCTGTTGTTATTTCATTCTGAAAGAAAGACAGTCGGTGCACTGATCCTGTGTGGGATCTGATTCGTGAGTGCCTACCTTTATGCTGTCAAGGCTGCAGTAGTTGTCATCACAGCAGTGATGAGCGCAGCTGCTTACAGTACATTCAATACACTTGTTTGCGCGTTCCGTGCTCATATTGATCTCTCCGTTCGGTATCTGATTTGCGGTATCTCCGCATTATCATTGTTTGCCGTTATGAACGGAATATGCACGGAAATTTTTTCATTTATCCTTCTTTATGAGCAGTCTTATCGCTTCCACAGCACATTCTATCGCCCGTCTGCTGTCCTCGCATACCTTATCGGGAAGCCCTGCCTTTGAGCGCTCCACGTTCCACAGCGCCGTGAATACCGCACCTGCGCGGACGCGTCTTGCTGTTGCCACCGCAAACAGCGCAGCGCTCTCCATTTCGCTCGTAAGGCATCCGCACCGCACATACGCGTCCCATGCCGGAGCAAGCGTAGCCGATGCCGGTACTCCATCCGGGTCTATCTCGCCGTAGAAGCTGTCCTTCGAGTGTACAACTCCGACATGGCACCGGTTGCCGTCCTCATCTGTGGAAAGTGCATCTCCTGCCTGCTTCAGCGCAAGCATCACATCGAAATCCGGGACAGCCGGATATTCTATCGGTATGTATTCCCTGCTGGTTCCCTCGCTCCTTACAGCGCCGCTTGCAACGATAAGATCGCCGCCCAGCACCTTCATATCCATACCGCCGCTCGTACCTATGCGGATAAACGTGTCGGAACCGCTCATTATCAGCTCCTCAACAGCTATCGCTGCTGACGGTCCGCCGATACCGGTTGAGCAGACGCTTACCTTTACCCCGTCAAGATATCCGGAGTAGATGTTGTATTCACGGTTTGTGGAGATATGCTCCATATTGTCAAGATACTCCGCGATCTTCGGGACTCTGCCCGGGTCACCCGGAAGAATGACGTATCTTCCCACATCGCCTGTGCGTATTTTCAGATGAAATCTGATATCGTCCTGAATAAGTGCCATGCCCATGCCCTCCTATTTTTTCTTTATGCAGATATCCTCGCCGAAGTAAACCGAGTTTTCCGGCGATGCCGTATCTCCGGTGTTGATATCGCTATCGTAAATGATCCCCTTTTCATAGTAAACGAGGAATGTTCCGGCATCGGTCACATAGGTAAAAACCGCCCCGCATTTCCCGTTCGCTTCATTAATGTACGTTTCCGCACTCGCCGGTGCGGGAGTTCCTTTGAATATGGCGTCCCTTATGTCGGGGTATTCGCCCTGCTCCGGGACAGAGATGTTCCCTTCCGCGTCCGGAGAACGGTTTGCAGTCTCATAATCGCCGATAAGCGCTATCGCACCGAACTTATCCGTCATGGAGTTCACAAAGCTGTCGTAAGCGTCGCGTTCTGTGGTGAAGTTGCCCATACTGCGGACAAACGCGAACATACCGTATCCCAGCGCTATAAGAAGGATCGTGCCGACAATTGCTATACCGTGTTCCCTGAAAAACCTTTTTACCCTGTTCATTCCGAATCATCTCCGAGTATTGACGGAGCTTTCTCTTCCTTCTCCGCCTTCTTTGTCTCAAACAGCTTCGCTATATTTGCTCGTTCCTCCACCGCAAGAATAAAGATCACAAGCAAAGTCGCGAAGATAAGCGGGAGATACAGCCCGTCGGGACCCGAGCTTCCCTCTGTGTAGCGGTAAATGTCATCAAACATACCGTTGACCACCAGCACGCCTACAAGTCCGAGCACCGAAAGGCAAGCGGCGATGCGGTAATGCTTTCCGAAGATGAGCGCGGCGGGCAGGATATATCCGACTATCGCCGTTATAAGCCAGATCACCATGATATCGGTACGCGCCGCGATATCAGCGGGAACTATTTCAGGACCGGAAACCATTATGCAGACAGGGAAAAATATCCCGACAGCAACTCCCCAGACGCAGACTACACCGGTCTCGATTATTTTCAGTATTACCGATAAAACTTTCATAAAACCTACCTGTTCCGAATATATATAATATGTGAACGATTTTTCGCCCGCATAATAATATAATAACACATATTATAAAAAAATGCAACCTTTCCGCCGGCGAAAAAGTTTCCACTGATATATTGTGCTGATTTGCAGATAGTATATCTGCACCCGAAATACAAGGAGAAATGTAAAAATGAGGAAAATATCCGGAATAATCAACATAGCCGCCGCATTGCTCGCCTCCCTTCTGTTCATAGGCACAGCGGCATACGGCGAAGCGTCACAGGCTCGTCCGGCGGCGGCATATACCGAATACACGGAACGGAAGAAGGTGATCCCCTGCGGCACGCCTTTCGGAATAAAGATGCTGACAGAGGGAGTTGTTGTGACGGACTTCGGTGCCGTGAACGGGAGGATAAGCCAGCAGTCACCCGCGGAAGCTGCCGGGATCCGCAAAGGCGATATTATAAAATCAATTAACGGAACAGCAATAAATGACAGTATCTCCCTTGCAATTGCGGTACAGCGCGATCCGGAATGCACAATAGGTGTGGTAAGGGACGGAAAGGAGCTGACATTCACCGCAAACGCGATAGAATCAGTCACAGACGGTGATTACAAGCTCGGAATGTGGACGAAAGACAGCGTTGCAGGAATAGGAACAATGACATATTATGACCCGGATAACGGCGTATTTGCCGGGCTTGGGCATGGTGTGAGCGACACGGCAACAGGAGTGCGTATGCCGCTGCTCAGCGGTGAAGTGACCGCCGTTACGATTACAGACATAGTGCGCGGTTCAGCCGGTTCTCCCGGAGAGCTGTGCGGTGCGTTCATGTCGGGTGTGGAGCTCGGGAAGCTTACGCTCAACAGTGATTTCGGCATTTTCGGTGAAAGCTCGGAGGCTCCGATACTTGCGGAGCCTGTCGAGATCGCCACAAGGTACGAGGTAAAGGCGGGGAGCGCAGTTATCTACACAACCACAGGCGGAATGATGCCGAAGGAGTACGGGATAGAGATCGTTACCATAGACCGCGAAAGCACTTCCCCGTCCCACAATATGACTATACGGATAACCGACAGCGATCTTCTCTCCCGCACAGGCGGCATTGTACAGGGAATGAGCGGAAGCCCGATCATACAGGACGGGCGGCTTGTCGGCGCAGTAACCCATGTACTCGTGAACGATTCCGCAATGG
>JAFVBZ010000214.1 GCA_017479645.1 Ruminiclostridium sp.
ACTACATTCATTTTTATAATCATCAACGTATTCAACTCATAACAAAACTGACTCCGCTTGAATTACGAAGCCAGTTTGTTGCTTAATTCATTTTGCCATAGGTGCTTTTTTGTACTGTACGCACAAAATGGTGCGGTTCAAATACGACTAAAGGAGTTTTTCCTAAACAATTAGTTTATGATATCACAGTGTGCAAAAAGGCTTCGGATTGTTTGTGTTAAACAGGTTGAAGCCTTTTATTCTGTAATAGAATGCTCGATGTAATGACAACCGAATAATACGACCCGGCTGAGCATGATAATATTACTCAGCCGGGTCTTTTTCGTTTATTTACGTCGTTCGATTGCATTCGCTTCGGCAAGATAGCGCTCGTTGTACTTGCGGTAGTGGTCGTCATAGGGATCGTTGCATATATCGTACACATATATATCATAATGCACCGTGTCGTCAAGCATTGTGTATTCGGGGACTCTTTGTTCCGCGTCACCGGGGCCCATTTTCTTTACCCATCGCCAGAAATCAAGCGCGATCATAAGCTTCGGCAGTCCCTCCTTGTAGCAGTAGAAATGCGGATCCTGATACTCGTCCGAGACTATGCTGAATGTGTATCCTTCAAGATTATCCCCGTCATTTTTATGCAGCCACTCCAATATGTCACCATACTCGTTTGCGTATTTACCGCAATTCCCGACATTTTTCCGGAGCAGTTCCCATTCGTCCGCGTTTGTGTTGAAAAGCTCGGTATAGCGTTTCACGTTGTCGGGAAATGAAGAGCCGCTGAGCGGAGGACCGGAGGGTTCATTTTTGGCAATATAGAAGCCCTCTCTTAAAACAAGCTCGTCTATATTCTCATCGGACACACCGGACGGGACAAAGATCCCGCTCAGCCAGCTCCCTTCGCGGCAGATCGCGTAGGGCGCAATGTATGTAACGCTTTCGGGGACACTGTACCAATACTCCGCTGCGTTCCCTATCGCGATTATGTAATCGTTGATTTCGGACATAAAGTACGGGACATAACACAGTTTCGTCATATCCCTGCTGAAAAGGCAGCCGTTGTCAATGGTGAAAAAGCTGTTGTTTTCATCAAGGTCTATTATTTCACAAGAGTGTCCGCTTACGGTCTTTCCGACATTCACGTCATTGTAGTCTGGAGGAATGTAGAGCGTGCGCATGTCAACATCATACACAGCATCGGTAGATGTCGAGAGGATATTGGCGGAATAACCCGAATAGCCCGAGCCGCTGTACGCGAAGTGCATTTCGATATCGGTCAGCACGACCTCCGCTTCCGCGCTCACGCCGTCGCCGAGCAGAGTGTCTATTATTTCCTCCCGATAGCTTCCAATCTCAAAATACACGGTCGGCTCGATGTCCTTGCCGTCATAGCTTGGGATATTTCTGTGCAGCACCGGAAGTCCCGCTTCTCTGAGTGAGCTCTGATAAGGAATGAACATCAGAGCGCCGCCGATAACGGGATAAAACTCGTCGTCCTCGGTTTTACCGCGGTGCAGTATGCCTTTCAGCTTTATCCGTCCGTCGAACCTTGCTTTGAAGATACAAGGCTCGTATTCGTCACCGTCCCTGTCATATACGGTGACAGCTTCCGTTATCGTAAGTCCCGCGACCGTATCTCCGACATACAGCGGCGTTCGTCCGACTTCGGCAGGATCGCTCCCGCAGCCGATATATCCGGCAGTCCCGGCTATGTGATCGGTCAGGAAATATGTCACTCCCTCGCGCTGCGGCGGTTTTGGGTCACTGTTTCTGTTCTCGCGGAATACGGTCATATCGAGCGCACCGAACGCCCATTCGCCGTCGGTATCTATATATCTTCCGTAAAGACGGCTGCCGACCTGTTTCATATAGATCCGTGAAATGTCAAATTCATAATATCCGTTCTTCTCAACCGGCAGATACTCCTCAGTATCAAAATCTATCGCAACAGCTTCAACGCCCATTATATCCGGCAGAAACCAACTTCCGCAGAAGAATGATCGTTCTGTTTTCAGATACATTGTTTCGTATTTATGCGGAAGATGCGTCAGGTCAAATGTTTTGGTCAAGCCGTCGAACTTTCGTGTTATTTCGACCGCGACAAGCCCGTCCTCATCATCGCAGATTTCGACAGCACTGTATTCGTCGCTTTCGGCTCGGTATGACCGCGGCGAATACTCGCCCGTGAGCCTGCCGGAGCATTCTCCTTTTATGTCATAATAGTAAAGCACACCCGGCTCCTCCGGCTTGTCATATATCACACGTCCGCGGTCGAGCTCCATAACTGTCGGGCTGCTCTCCATATCGAACCAGCGGATATGCGGCTCGGGAACGGTGATCTCACCCGTATGTCGGTCATATATCGTAAGATATTGGGAGCCGTAAATTATATAGTCATCGTCGATATCGGCAATTGATGTCCGGTCCTTTGCGGGGAGAAAGGCGTATTCGCCGGTAGTAAGGTCGAGTTGGAACACCTTGTCGTAGGCACCCGAAAAAAGACAGTCGCCATATATCTTATCGGCATAGAAGCAGCTCATACGGATAATACCCGTTTCATCGACTATCTCTCCGTCCTTTACGAAAACATAGTTGTAGAAATCGCCGCTTTCTTCGACATCATCAAAATACATATAGCTCAGCACCGCGAGCCAGTCCGCTATTTCGTTGTTGATGTAATACGCGCATATTATTATCGGTACATCGGTCTTTATGCAGTGTGAGGCATTCAGTTCTTCCCATTTGCTCCTGTCCGAATAAATATGTATGTAGCGCTGGTATGTCGGGTCGCTCTCAAAGTCGTAGTCGATGTCATAGCCGTACTTATCCTCGATAGCCTTAACATCGAGCAGCGGCTCGGCTGTTATCTCGAACACACCCTCTGCTTCCTTTGGGATAATGCCGTAGGTCTTCTCCGGCTCCGGCGCGGCGGTCGTTGTTGCCGATGTTGTTGTCGTTGCTGTGGTGGTCGTTGTCGTGGCTTCTGTTGTCGTCACTTCTTCCGTAACTGCCGAAGTCGCCGCGGGCTTGTCCGTATTGCAGCCGGAAAGGAGAAGCGCCGCTGACAGTGCTATCAAAGATATTTTTCTATATTTCATAATATTCTCCGAGTTCCCAAAATTCTCCGTTCCTGTGAAGCTCATATCCGAAACGCTTCACAAGAGTGTATGTCTCATCGCCGACCTCATAAAACAGCGACGAGAATACCATACTGTCGCCGTTGTCCTCTATAAGCTCATAGTCAAAATCTTCTGCCTCCGGCGCATCGGTCACATAGACCAAAGCCGCGGCATCATTGCTGTAGGTTTTTCCCTCATATTCGATCTCGGTATTGGGTCCGAAGATCGCAAATCCGCGGTAATACAACAGCGTGTATATGTATTCGTTCAGTCTTCCCGTTCCGGGGTACATTCCAGCAGTATCTATGCGCCGATAGCATACACTTTGCCGCGCCTCCTCACCATTATGGATATATGTTTCCGTCAGTATCAGTTCGTCGGGCTTGTCGGGATATATCTCTATGACCGATATATCGCCGACATAATTAACTAAATACACTTCGGTTTTTTCATCGTCTATCGTTATCTTTTCGGGATAGCCGCCCCCGGGAAACCCTGCCATGGCGTCGTAATATTTTTCGTTTACGCCTACGATGACATCATAATTTGCCATATTGTTTTGCTCCGGACGCCACACTCCGAGCATATATTCGCTTATCAGCCTTCTGTATTCATTCTCAAGTCGCTGTTCAAGCTCCGGGCAAAGATAGGTTCGTCTGCGGATCTCATAAATATTGTCCATATCGGAGGCATCTCTGCTAGTATAAATGTTCCGTTTGTTATGATCCGTATTATCCGGTCTGAGATCGCAGTATATCTTACCGTCCGTCATCTTGACATCTGCACGGTCATAAAGCGTTTCGGGGGCGTCCTTCAGAATGTACATTATCCTTGCCGCGCCGCCCTCGAAAAGCACAAGCACATAGGCTTCTTCCGTTTCGCAGACATTCCATATACTTACCGTCGTGTCCTTGAATATCCTGCCGTCAAAAGCGCAATAAGTAAGGTTTGCTGTTTCACCTCTCCCGTTTTCCCATTTGCCGTAAAATGCCTTGTTGAAGATCTCAAGCTTTTCAAAGGTAACGGTGTGCGGTATGGGGTCATGTGGTATTTCCGTATATCCTGTAATATCTATATTGGGAGCGGATAACGGTTCCGTCACCGAAACTGCGGTCGTGAATGAAGCGATTGTTGTGGTTGTCGTGACTTCCGTTGCCGCAGTCGTCACTTCTTCCGTGACTGCCGGAGTCACAGCGGGCTTGTCTGTATTGCAGCCCGACAGGAGCAGGGCGGCACAGAGTGTTATTGCTGTAAATTTGTGTATGTGTTTCATTGTTTCCTCCGTTTAAAATGCAGGATCATAAGCACGTACGTCACAATCGGGGTGCATTTTTTCAAAATAAGCTATTTCGTCATCGGAATATGGATCTGCTTTAATATATGTACCGTCATCCTGCTTGACATTCAAGTTTTTGCAATAACAGAATATTTTCAAACTGTAGAGTCCGTCAAACGCTTTTATTTCACATTTATGATGAATTCGGTCGTCACATATATTCAATTCTTCAAGCTTTTTAAGTCCCGAAAGTGATGTTAAACTGCTTATGTCGGTCTGGTCAAGCATCAGTGTTTTTAGTTCGGTCAAATTATTAATTACATTCAGCTGAGCTTTGTCGTTCATTACAGTCCATGAGACCCAAAGCTCTGTAACATTCGGAAACTGCTGCAAAAAGCTAATGTCTTCAATACTGTCATATACAAGCTTGACCGTTTCTGTTTTATCAAAGATCGTTTCTCCCGACATTCTTCCCGCTATCCTGCAGTCGACGGCGCGAAAATCTGAAAGCTCTGCAAGTCCGTCAATATCGGATATATCAAAATTACAGTTGCCAAGACTGAGATGCTCCAGCTGTGTCATATACCGCAGAAAGCTGTAATCCTTCACATAATTATATTCGGGAGGGTCTCTGTCCTCTGCACCTTCAGATATATAGAGTTCTTTCAGCTTTGTACATTCTTTGAGCCACGACAGATCGGACTCTGCCATTACGGTAACAAACAGCCTTTCTTCATCTTTCAGTATATCAAGTTCTTCTTCATTGACCGGCTCAAATATCACAAAATCATTTACGGGCTCATGGTATGTGTACCGGACATATAAGTTTTGTCTGCCCTCTCCCTGTATCTGAGTGGGTCCGTTTGTTACTTTTGATGTCTCTGCCTCGGTAAAAGTTGTGACCACGATCGTTGTGACTTCCGCAGTTGTCGTACCTGCGTCGGTAGTGGTCGTTGTTGTCACTTCTTCCACGACGGGCGAAGTTGCCGCACCGGTTGTCACCGCCTCCACATGCTTGTCCGCAGATTTATCCGCATTGCACCCCGCCAGCACCATAACCACCGACATCACAGCAGCAAGCATTTTCTTGTATCTCATATTCCCGACCTCCCGAAAACAGTCTCTACTATATAAAACGAATAAACAGGAAAAATGTAACGCAAATTCCGGAAAAAATTTCATTTTTGTATAGTTGCACAAAGGCATTTGGTGATAATGGCAGCGTTATTACTGAGCAATACTGTGAGGATTGAAACGTGAGCATTTCCAGCCTTCCGAAGTTTTATCGAAGATAGCCTCAATGCCGTAAATGATCTTGTCTGTTTTCACTCCGGTCGTTTTGTCTTTTGCATATCCCATAACTGCGATCACGGCTCTGTCCTCGCCGCCGCTTAGGTTAAACTCATAATGACAGTCGGGTATGACCATAGACGCATCGCGGTAGAACAGCTCGTTACCGCATCTGCAGAACGGAAGCTGCGGGAAAACCTCGTTGATATAGCTTGCCGAGAACGTGTGCAGATAAGCGTTAAACTATTGGAATATCATTATTGTTAGTCTACCGTAATCATAATACTTATATATCAATTCTACGAGAGGAGGAACGACTAACTATCAGTATTATCGAAAAGATGATGTACAAGGAGGAATTGCGATGATAGACTCAAAGGAAACTTACAACATACTGATGAAGGTTTATGAATGACTGAAATTGAGATAATGAGGTCAAGGAGAAGAGAAAATACCAGTGCGGAAGCATTCGGTTATGTTTCGCAGCACAGAGATATGCCGATGACAAAGCGCGAGATCCGCATAAAGGCGATCACTCTTGAAGCCGAGATGCTGTACCTTGAAGGTTACATAACTACAGAGGAGCTGTTTGACAAGATCGTATCTGCATATCAAGAGCGTGACGACGGACTGATATGCCATAACTGCGGTAAGTCACTTTCTTTTTTGCTGTGGAATGATATTGCGGTATATGACGATATGGTACGATATATTGTCTTGCCGCTTCCGGTCAACAATGTTGTCGGTCATTTCAAGAGACAGCGGGAAGAAGCAGTCAAAAACGGCGAGAAGGGGTACAGGAGTTATCTGCTCAAAGAGGTCTCAAGCGCCAATAAGTCTATTGAGCTTATGAAAATGGGATTTGAGATGCGCGGAAAGCAGCTTGAGGTGGGGCTTTCATGTCCATACTGCAAACAATTGCTGGACTATTCCAGGGTATATACCAGAATGACAAATAATAGAAAAGCTTCATAATACTGATATCATTACCTCTGAGAAAACAGCACCGTTTCATATGAGACGGTGCTGTTTTCATCCTTTCAGAATTATTATAGGTATTGGCGGACAATTTGTACGGTTCACAAAGGGCATCTCCACTACAGTGTAAATATCGCTGTCAACAGTAGGCAGAAAGCTAAGGAGAGCGTCCCGCTCAGCAAATCCTGTTTCGCGCCCGTAATATATAATGAGCGTCATTATCCCTCCGTCAAGAAGCAAGGAAAGCCCCGACTTTATAGCGGCAATACTGGTTTCAGGGTTGGTGAAGATGTTATGATCCCCGCCGGGCAGCCAGCCAAAGTTGAAGGTGATCGCTGAGACAGTCCCTGGTTGAGCATAATTTATCATATTTGCGTGGCTGTCGAGTATTACCTGTGCCCGACTTTCCATACCGTTCTCGCGAAGCAGGGTGCGAGTGCTGTAAACAGACTCTTCCTGAATGTCGAATGCAGTGACCTTTCCGTTTTCTCCGACAAGCTCTGCAAGAAGAAGCGTGTCCCTGCCGCGGCCGGCAGTCGCGTCTATACAGATGTCTCCGGGACTTATATGCTCGCGGAGTACCTTGTGTATTATATCAAGAGCTGAGAAATGCTTTCTCGGATCGGTTTTCATCACTGCTTTTCCTGCCTATCATATATTATTTGCTGTATATCATTATACTACAGGACATTTCATTGGTCAACAGAATATGATTAAGATTTTTTTGATACAAGCAGGTAGTTTTCTAACAAAATTTGTTGACAAATGGCGGTAAATGCTGTATAATACTCGGTGTTGCCATGTGTTTATGACGGAAAATCAATAATCAAGGAGAAATTAAGATGAATAAGACAGAACTCATTGCGGCTGTCGCAGAAAAGACAGAACTCACTAAGAAGGATTCCGGCAAGGCACTCGATGCACTCACCGAGATCATCACAGAAACACTCGCAAGCGGCGATAAGGTGCAGCTTGTAGGTTTCGGCACATTCGAGGCTCGTGAGCGTGCTGCAAGAACAGGTGTCAACCCCCAGACAAAGAAGAAGATCAAGATCGCAGCTACAAAGGTTCCTGCATTTAAGGCAGGGCAGGGTCTCAAGGACGCAGTTGCAAAGTAAATACATCAGATCAAGCCCGGCTTGTTTCGGGCTTTTTTTGTACAACATCTTCTGTCTGATCGATTGTGACATAAAAATGACGATTGTGAAAAGTTTGTTAAAATTAGCACTCTCCTCTTGACATTGCTAAAAATCGTGGTATAATATAAATCGAACAAAGGAACAGAGAAGATATGAGAACGGATCCGATAAATGTACAGCTCATATCCGAACCCTCCGTGCCAACGGCACGACGCCGTTAGGAAATTTCCCAAAGTCCGCACGACGCGGACATAAAAGAAATTTCCTTTTTGCTCAATGACATTAGGAGCATAAAGCTCCCGAAGGCAATAATGTTGATGAGTATGAAGGAGGAATGACCTATGTTACTGCCTACAATTTTTGGTGAAAGCTTATTCGATGATTTTATGGACTTCGATTTCCCGAGATTTGCGGATATCGAAAACCTCGACAAGAAACTGTACGGCAAGAAGGCTTCGAGGATAATGAAGACCGATGTGCATGAGCACGACGATCACTTTGAAGCGGATATCGACCTTCCGGGCTTCAAGAAGGAGCAGATAAAGGTGCAGCTTGAAGACGGCTACCTGACAGTCAGCGCAGAAAAGGGTCTCGACAAGGACGAAAAAGACAAGAAAGGAAAGCTTATCCGTCAGGAACGCTATTCCGGTGCAATGTCAAGGAGCTTCTATGTCGGTGATGCCATAACGCAGGAAGATGTCAAGGCTAAATTCGAGAACGGTGTCCTGAAACTGGAGATACCGAAGAAGGAGCCGCAGAAACAGCTTCCCGAAAGCAAATATATAGCTATCGCTTAAAACACAACAGCAAAGGCTGCCGTATCGTAAAAGGTGCGGCAGCCTTTTTTGCTTTATAATTTATTTCAAGGAGTAAATTGTTATCTCCGTTCAACGTCGTGATTATCTGCGATCTACCATTTATCGACTTCCCGGTACTCTCCGTCTGGAACTTCCTCATATCTGATATAAACTACCTAGTGCTTCTCGGAAGCCGTATCTTCAAAAGGCTCCACCCAAACGAGCCTGTCTGCATTGTGCTCTTCAAGCACGGTATAAAGATCACGGGTAAGTAGATTTGCTTTCGGCATTGATATATGCTCCTTTGTTTTATGCTGCAATAATTATAGCATAAGACCGCAGATAAATCAAGCCGTTGCCGGAAATGCTTTACAAATAGGCAGATTTGTGGTATAATTACTGGTATAAATCGGAATTTATTTATCTATGGTGATGTTATGAAAAAAGTCTTGTATTTAACAGATTTGTATTATAAAGCAAAGGGAAGAAATTATTATGAAGAAGATATTTTCATTACGGGAATTTTAAAAGACTATTTTGATATTGTATTATGTAATCCCAGAAATTCTGAAAGCTACGAAAAAGACGTTGATCTGATAGTTTTCAGAAATACCGGATCGGTAAGCGGATTTCAGGATACATATAACCAATTTTTCAGCAGAGTCAGAAATAATAAGCTGAGAACATTCAACGAATTCAGCGGGAAAGCCGATATGCGCGGTAAGCAATATCTGCTTGACCTGACATCAAAAGGCTATCCTGTTATCCCTACTGTGGACAGCACCGAAGATATTGCGGCGCTGCACGAAACAGAAAGATTTGTCATAAAGCCTAAAAATGGCGCAGATTCGATCGGGCTGGAATTTCTTAGCCGAAGCGAATTATTGTCAAGAGATCTATCCGGCAGAAAATATCTGATTCAACCTGCAATTGATTTCCGGTATGAAGTATCGTTCTATTTTCTGAACGATGTATTTGAATACGCTTTATATGCGCCCGAAAAAGAGCAGCGCTGGAAGCTGAAAAAATATGAAGCGTCAGGCGAAGATATAGAATTTGCCAAAAAGTTCATCAAATGGAATGATATTAATTACGGAATACAAAGAGTTGATGCCTGCCGGAAACAAGAAGGTGAAATGCTGTTGGTAGAACTTGAAGATCTGAATCCTTATTTGTCAATTTTGGAATTGGATAAAAAAACACAGGACAAATTTATCGGTGATATGATAAAAGCTATGAAACAGATAATCTAAATTCCGGTTTTCATTAGTAACACAGTATGTAACAAGCCCGTATCGCACGGGCTTGTTTCTTTATTCGTCGGTATCGTCAGTCTCCGGCTTTTCATCATCGTTCGGGTCTTCTATCTCTGTTTCATCGTCCTCGTCATCATCAGGCACGGACTGTTTCGAAGATTTCGCCTTGCCGCCCATGTAAATAATGTGTCCTCAATAACTGCCTTTTGGCAGTTATTGGCTGAAAATCTGCAAAACAGATTTTCAGATGTTGTTTAAATGCGCCTGCGGTGCATTTAAACAACGGACACATTCCTTGATGTCAAGCTCATTTCGTCCTTCGGACGAACAAATTGCTTCAATCTGCGCTATGAAGCAATTTGTTGGCTGATAAGCAGACATTAAATAGTAAGTTGTAAAAAGTTAGAAAAACTGTGTAATTGGTTCAAGCACATTCACCGGTTTCACATGTCCGTTCACCCGTTATGGTTGAGCGGGTTTGTGTTATCTGCGGCTGATGTGATGCATAAGTATTGCAGCTGTACATCGAAAATACTTTACAAAATCGGCAAAAATATGCTATTATAATAGGCTTTTTGTCACTGTATGTTTTTTATGATCCGGTTCATTCAAGTAAAGGTGGATGTAGTTGAGCCAAACCTGCAGTTATTATGCTGCTATAAAGCAAAACCCTGTGGAGTTAAGCTGCACGGGCATCTGTTGTTATCTGTGATATTGCGGGATCAGCCCTGTTGATTCAGCGGTCACCAAGCAGGTCGAACCGGGTTTACAGCTTTTATCCGGCATCAGATATGATGATCCCGGTAAGTTTAATACATCGGTCTCGGCTCGGTATGTATCTCGCCTTCGATAATATAATCATCTTCCCAGAACCCCGACAGGTTTATCACTGCTGTGAATTGCAGTTCGGCAAAAGCCTTCATCAGCAAATCTCTTTCATCTGTTGAGAAGGACGGAACGCCGTCTTTGGAAAGAACACTGACAGTGAAGTTCCCTGTCCGGAATAGTTCCGCTATACGCTCCTTATCTGATTCCTCTGTTTCTTCCTCAGTTGGGTTCTCTTTTGTCACATCTATTTCGTAGTCATCTATATTCTTATCCGGAAAAAGCTTTGTGAAAATTTTCCTCGTAAGATCCACCGCATGATCATGCAGATCGGATCCGGCAAACTTCTTCCTTTGCTCCGCCTGATACCGGAGCTTGTTTACGCGTTCTTCATCCTGTGTATATCCGACGGGACCGGTATCCTTCTCACAGCCGCACGCTCCTCCGCACAATATACATATAATAATTGCCAAGGCACAAATCCGTCTGAACAATCTTATCACTTCCTTGCCTCATCTGCGGAAATTATTTCCCGATCGTGTTTTCTTACAAATACTGTTCCAGTCTGTGTCTGACCGTGAGCTTATCCTGTTTGTACTGCTCACCGATACGCTCTGTGTAAGCCGAGAACGCGCGGCACAGATCCGGGTGCTCGAAAAGTATCGTGACATACGGCGCTTTCCGGCGTGTTACTGCAACAGACCTTTCCGATACTATGATACTGATTTCCTCGAACGGGGCTTCGGGAACGATAAAAAAACGATAATTTGTGTAATTCTCAAGAAAAGAGATGATATTTCGTATATGGTCGGCGTATTCTTTTGGTGTGTATGAGAGAGAACAGCCCGGTATATCGGCAATTACCCTGCCTCCGAACAGCTCTTCATCGGCAGGGAGAGGTGCAAACTCGTGCAGACTGCCGTCCAGCGCATGATGCTCTGTAAGGCAGGAAAGCTTTTTGTGAAGCTCGGTTATCCGTGTTCTCTCTGCTATGTCCTTTCCGCTGCGGTCAAGAATTGACAGCAGAGTATCTTCCGGCATTGTTGCAAGGGAAAGCGTGTAAGAAATAACGGAGAGCGGCAGATCATCGTATCCGTCTGTTCCTTCGATATAATCGGCAAGATATGTTCGCGCCAGCTCGCCGGAATGGTCAAGAAGCTCATTGTAGGTGTTTTTATACGCCGTCAGCTGAGAACTGTCGGTGTCAAATCGGTACATTCCCTTTTCATTTTCCGTTCCCGCGGCATTTGACCCCGATATACAGGCATAACCGGGGCAGAGAAACAGTGTGGTTGAAAATCTTTCGCCGGCGCGCAGCCTGCAGTAATATGACTTTATCATACCGGACGGATACAGCGGGAGCCAGCTTTTTATCGCGTCCGTCATCTCGGACAGATCGCGGTTGATATTGTGTATGATCGAGATCTTTGTTCCGTTCGTGACGCAAAGTATCATAAGAGAAGCCCATTTTGCCCGGAAATACGGGTCTCCTGTCATCCAATCCATATTCTGATCGGAATACAGATACAGCTCCTTTTCACCGCGCCGGAAAACATTTCCGAGAAAGCGTATCACAGCACGCCTCAGTCCGGAAGTTCCGTAATACGCCGATATATCCTCTGAGATGATATCCTCATCAGCCGCTTCTTCAAATGAAAGGGGCGGTTTTATTATATCCGCCGAGAATGAGCCGATCTGATCTATAAGTCCCTGCACAAGAGGGGTGTCATCAGTTCTTTCGGTGCTGTACAGCCATTCATATACCGCTTCAGATACGCTTTCGCGGTCTGTATGCACTCCGGCTTCCGATCCGGTCAGTCTTGCGAGAGCGGAGAGCTTTCCATGTGATGCCGCACGTTCTGTGAGGGTAACACAGATATCGCTCATCATTTTCGGATTTGCCTTCGGAGAGCGAAGTCCGCTCCGGAAACGGCTTATATATGAAGGGTCGATATTCAGCAGTTTTCCCATGCGTATATTTGAAAGCCCGGTCAGCTCCATTGCGGCACCGAGCTTTTCTCCGAAGGCACGGTACGGAGTTTTGTCTGCGGGAGACTGAGGCTTTGCAGCTTCGGTTTCTTCCCCGTCGTAAAGCCACTTCATCAGATGTGCTTTTATCTCTTCGGCGTAGCAGTCACTTTCACACCGTATGATCTCACACAGTTTATTTGTCCTGCCTTTTTCATCTGCCGCCAGATATAAACCGTTCACGAGACGCCAAGCTGCCGCCCCGTTGACCTTTGGTTTTCTTGCGCCGCTTACCATGCGGCTTATATGCGACTTGTCACAGTCCGATATCCTCGCGATATCCGCCGATGATGTTTCCAGTAGCGCCAATATTTGTTTTACTTTCTCACTGAACATAGCCGATACTCCTGTACTGTCTTTATTATGAGTTTATCACAGTTTGCCGTGAAAATCAATAGGTTGACAATTCATTTGTCAATGTCAATCGCCTGTCACCTATTGAGAGCATAAGCCGAAATATGGTATAATACTTTTATAAACAGCCGATCTCTGCTGAAAAGGAGTATGCTTATGAGTAAGATATGTACAAACTGCGGCACTCAGATAGCCGACGGAGCAGGTTTCTGCCCGAACTGCGGAACAGCCGCGCCGCCCGATACACCCCCTGTCGGCAGTAAATTCTGCCCAAACTGCGGAGCTCCCGTGATCAACGGAGCAGCTTTCTGCGATAAATGTGGGAGCCGGCTGAACGCTGCACAGCCCCCACAGCAGCAGACTTACATTCAGTCCCCGCCACCGCCTGTACAGCAGGTGCAGCAGCCGGTCTATCAACAGCCTGTACCGCCGCAGACAGCAACACAGCAGCAGGTACAGCAGGTCATGCAGAATTACCGTCAGCCCGCATATCAACAGCCTATGATGCAGTCTGCGGGCGGTATTGCAGTAAAGCAGAAGAAAAGCAAGTACCCGCTTATAATCACGATAATTGCGATATTCCTCGCGATCACACTGGTGGTAGTGCTTGTTTTCAACCCCTTCGGCAAGGCGAAAAGTCCCCTCGGCGAAAAGCTTGAAGCAAGCTTCTCGAACCTCTGCGACATGACAAAGCTCGGCTCGGAGAGCTATGCTTTCGCGCGGCTTCTGACAGAGCAGCTTCTTGAGACCGATCTTGCCTCGGCTGATACGGAAAGCGTCAACAGTCTGTTCGACCAGTGTCTTGACGCGTGGAAAGCCGTCGAAGAAGTGTCAGGCAAGATGATATCCATGTCCGGCGAGCTTGCAGCAGACAAGGGCATTCAGAATGCGAAAGTCAACACTTCAAAAGTCAGTGCTGTCTATGCCGCACCCGACCTTGTGGATATACTCTTCACGTTCACGATACACGCTTCTGCGGCTGACGAGGATATTTCCACCGAGGTGTCTGCTGTTGCGTCTCCCGCAGAGAGCGCTGCGCAGTGCTCCACCCTCGGTATGCAGATACTTTCCGATTCGCAGAACGGCTACACTGCTGTTGCGAACCTGCGCACCATTTACAGCGGACGCACCACTCCCGTGCAGGAATGGAACAGCGCTGTCAGCACTATGGCGGCAAACTTCGGCATGCAGTTCTATGTGTCCGGCGAGATAACCTCCGGCGCGTTCACCACGCTCCCGAACGGCGCACACAGCGTTCACACCCTGTCAAATGCCGTCAAGGGCGGCACCGTCGGCGTGAGCAACACCGATATCCTCATTGATGTGAGCGAAAACGGCGGCTGCATGGTATTCGGCACTACCTGCGGACTGACCATAAATCAGGATCAGTTCCCGGATTACACTCCGGGTGAGGACAGCCGCACTATCTCCATAAATACATACCCGGAGGAGCCGAATGAGAACGGTGTGACATTCCATGCCACAAGCTTCTTCTCGTGGTTCAGGATAGACCGCGTAGGCGGCTTCACCATAACCCGCGGCAACAAGGGCGAGGGCTCCGTTACCGACTCGCCTTTCGTCCGGAACACAGGGGGAAATGTGGATTACACCCCGCCCGAGCCGAACCGCGGTCCCATATCCGACTTCATTCCTCCGACGACTCCGCCAAGGATAAGAGACACATCGAGCAATATAACCAACCCGACAAATAATAACAACAACGGCGGCAATAATAATAACAATAACGACGGCGGCGGTAATTCTCAGCCCCCGATCACTCCCGGTGAGATCACAGTCATAGCGGGCGATCTCGGCGCAGGAGTGGGTCCTATCACTGTCACGCTCGCATGGCAGACGCACGATGATCTCGATCTGCACATGATAACGCCGGACGGGAGCCGTATCTACTACCGCAACAAGACCGCTCAGGGCGGAACTCTCGATGTCGATATGAACGCGCGCGACAACGAGCTCGCGGAAGAAGTGGCTATCGAGAACATCTACTTCCCCGACCCCGAAAACGGTCATTACAAGGTCTATCTGCGGGATTACTATGACAGAACTCCCGGCAGCTCGACACACTGGATGATAAAGGTCAAGGTCGGCGATAAGGAGCACGTCTTTGAGGGCGATATAAACAACAGCGGCACGGAGCAGTTCGTATTCGAGTTCGACTACGGCGGACACGGCACGGAAAGCACTCTTCCTCCCGCACCGGACAGCAGCACCATGGGCGGTACTCTTGTGGAGCGCGGCGCGAGAACCGGAAAGATAACATTATCCACCATGTGGAACCGCTTTGACGACGTAGATCTGCACTGTGAAGCTCCCGGAGACGCGCACATCTACTACGGGAACAAGACTGCCGGCGGCGGTCAGCTTGATGTTGACGCGAACGCGGGCGGTCAGAGAATACTTGACCCCGTGGAGAACATCTACTTCGAGAACCCGCGCAACGGTCACTACAAGGTGTACCTCAACCAGTTCGCGGACAGAAGCGACGACAGCGCTTCATATCTTGTCCGCGTAGATGTTGACGGCGAGGTGCGCGAGTTCAGCGGCACCATTGACACCACCGGAACGAATGTCCCGATATATGAATTCGACTACAACGGCGCGGAGGAAACTCCCGCAGGCGAATTCGGCGGTCACCGTTACGAATACTACCCGAACGCGGATATATCATGGACACAGGCGAGAGCTATGTGCCAGTCCATGGGCGGACATCTCGTGACTATCACCTCAGCCGAGGAACAGGCGTTCATCGAAAGCACATTCCCCGGAACTACCGGCTGGATAGGCGGGTACGGAGACAACAACGGCTGGAGCTGGGTAACGGGCGAGCCTTTCGGCGGCTACACGCACTGGAAGTCCGGCGAGCCCAACGATCAGGGCGGCGTTGAATGGTGCGGACATCTGTGGTCGGATATGACATGGAATGACCTCGACAACGAGGACATGAGCGGCTATCAGACCGGATTCTATATCGAATATGACGAGTACGGCGACGGTACAGGCGTAGTTTCCGGCAATAACGGCAGCACAGGCAATACCGGAAATACAGACACATCGGGCAATTCCGGCAGAGACTTCTCCGACGCTATACCGATAAGCATAGGTCAGACCGTAGATAACAAGTCCATAGAGGAAGCCGGTCAGGAGCACGTTTTCTATAAGTTCACAACAGGTGAAGCGGGCGATTATACCATTACAATGAGGCACCCGCAGGATTACTTCGGTACGGCTGACGCGATAATCGTGCTGTCTGATTCGGCGCAGAACCGTGTCAGTGAAGAAGAATGGTTCCGTGATGAGATCACAAGAACATACACGCTCAACGGCAATTCGACCTATTATCTCGAAGTGTGGGACTATGTGATATTCACCGTGACCTACGGCGCTTCCGGCGGCACTGCGGACACTTCCGGCAGCGGCGATACCGGAAGCACGACAGCACGCATTCCCGACGGCGCGGTATCCGGAATTTACAACGGTCATACCTACGCGGTGATCGAACAGGAGCTTGACCCGTTGGCAGCTAACGATTACTGCAAAAACATAGGCGGTTATCTTGCAACTATCACCTCACAGGGCGAACAGGACTTTGTTGCTTCGCTCGCGGCGCGGGTAGATTACAGCGACTTCTGGATAGGCGGCTCGGATTACGGTTCGGAGGGCAACTGGTACTGGCTCAACGGTGAGCCGTGGAATTATACGGCATGGTACCCT